>NZ_CAMZMY010000008.1:0-195696 GCF_947311895.1 Pseudoalteromonas sp. PAR1
AAAGCCGAATATATGGCAGCAATGAACTTTGAAATTCTATCAATTACTGTCTTGCAATCGGAGATAGTCCATATATGGTATTAACAACGATTAATCCGGCACGAAATGCAGCATAAGTAACGACAGGGTAGTCAACTATATTAGGCAATTGGATCGCGATTCGGTCGCCAACCTTAAGGTTACTTTGCTGTTGAAACCACTGAGCTAAGTAACGAGATTGCTGTTCGATTTGTGAATAAGTAAGTGTTTTACCCGCACTATTATAGGCTGGGAGTTCTGCATAGGTTTGACATGTTTGGTCTATCAATTGCGTGAGGTTATCATGTGTGTTCATGGTTGTTCCTTAGCGTGTTGTTCTTATTAGTTGTTGTTTGATGAGGCGATCCATTACAGAGTCCATAACCCAATTAGGTAAATAATGGCTCATGACATAAGTTAGTTTAGATTGTAAGCCAAGGATCACCATTCGTTTTTGTTTATCTAAGCTTTTTACTATTTGCTTAGCTGTGTCTGCAGCATTTTCTGAGGCGTTATGTGCTTTGTTGAAACACATCAAGCTGAGTTTAATTTTGTTTGGCTTAAACGTTTGGCGTAGTTCCTTTGCAAGTATCAATACACTTGGTTCTGGTGAAACTTGAGCTTTATTTGTAACAGGAATCATTAATGCAAGGTGGCTATTCATTGCCAGTTCTGGGCTTATAACTGTGGCAATGTTTCGTAGTGCAAGAGCGTGATCACAGTTGGTTATTTCATCCGAACGGTCACAATAAATTGCCAATTCAGGTTTACCAATAGCGGCAATTGCATTATTTACTTGGATTTGTAACCCTTCAATATCGCAGATATGGGTGGCAAAAAATTCTATATATTGATTGCTGTGTGCAAGGCTACACAAGGTTTGCTTTGTTATATCGCTAAATTGCTTGTCGAATAACGCAACATCATCACCACGACGAATATATTGCTTTGCTAATTCGAACCCAATACCACTATTACTACCGGTAATAAACACTCTTCTTAACATTACACGACCACTGATTAGCGAAACTAGCTAGTCAATATATATAAATTGTTAACCAATTAATTAACTTTATACGACCTGTTTTTAGCTTTTTGCGCCATTATAATCAATGTGACTTACGATAGTCTTTTGGTGGCATGCCATACCAGCGTTTGAATGCTCGGGTAAATTCGCTGTAATTAGAAAAGCTTAAGATATCTGAAATGTTTGATAAGCTTAGGCTTGATTCAGTTAAATATTGGTGAGCTAAATTGCAACGAACCTCATCAACGAGTTCGCGAAATGTTGTGTCATACTGGGCTAAATGTCGCTGTAGACTTCGCGCACTCATTGACAACTTTTCAGCGATTAAATTAACACCAAATTGTTCATGAAGTAGATATTGTTTTATAAGCACTTCAACATGTTCACAAATATTTTCGCGTTTAGACTCATTCGGGTGTCCAAGTTGTTGACTAAGAATAGAAAACAACTGCTTATCTGAGTTCTTAATGGCCAACTTTAGGTATTTTTTCTCAAACACTAATGCGGTATGAGCACAGTTAAATACTGGTATTTGACCAAGGGCTTGGCGGTATACACTGGTGTTTGCATCACAGCTGTGAGGCAGTTCTAAGCGGTAAAGTTTTATTTGGTCATCGGTTAATTGTTTTAAAAGATTAACCCCAACACTCAGAGCTAGGTCTGCTCCGTGATATACACCGACTTTTAAACTACTGCGCACTAAAAAAGACAGTTTTACAAAGTCTTGGCCACTTTCGAGCAACAGATCAGCACTATTTTGATGAATATGATAGTACTTGGTTAGGTTTTTTAACGCCATTTCAAGAGTCTCGCAGTTACCCATCAAATAACCAACCGAACCTAAGATGTTGAGACTTTGCCAACGACCTAGCTCTAGGCCGAAATAGGGCAGGTTTAATTCTTTCGCTGTGATTTCTAGTAACTCAATGAGCTGCTGATATTGCACAAAATTATTGGGCTCAATGAGCTGTTTTCTATCTAAGCCTACGCGCTCTAATAGTGCATCTGGGTTTACTAATTTACTTTCAATCAGTTCGACATAGCCATGTAAAGCAGATGCTCTAATTAGGTCAGGTGTGTGTGTTTTGCGAGGCATAGTTTGCTCTTTTTTAGTGCGTTGGCGTAAAAAGTAAAAAATTTTGCGTAAAAAGTAAAGTAATACAGGTCATTAAAGTTTAACAATGTATTAACCAAATGGCCTGCTAAATGCAATTGAGGCTGTAACGTGCTTAGAGGAACACACAATGAACTACTCAAAAGTTTTTATAAGTGGTGGTAATGGCTTTATTGGCCGCACGCTGGCGCGCTACTTTAAAGCGAATGGAGTCGATGTATGCGGCGTTGATTTAACGCCCTGTAAAGAATTCAATATTGTTGCAGGTAACTTGAATGAGCCTGCTGGCTGGCGTTCATTATTGAATGACTGTGATTTGGTTATTCATACTGCGGCAATTGTTTCAAATGCGTTTAGTTACAAGCAAACATGGCAGGCGAATGTAGGCTGGACGAAAAACTTACTTGATGCAGCGGTCGCAGCAAACACAGTAAGGCGTTTTATTCATATTTCGTCGACTGCCATTTATGGCAGTAATTGGCAAACAGATATTAAAGAAGACGCGCCTTTGTTACCTGATGGGCGAGCCTATAACGACTCAAAAATGATGAGTGAACATTTAGCGCTAAGCTATCACGCAAGTAAAAAACTCAATGTAACAATAATTCGTCCTGGCGATGTTTATGGCCCAGGTTCAAAGCCTTGGATAGCTTACCCATTGCAAGAAATCGCTAAAGGCACGTTTATGGTACCACAGGGCATGTTCGGCCCTGTTTATATTGATGATTTAGTGAGAGGCATTTATCAAAGTGCCATGAGCGAGGGGGCAAATGGTGAGATTTTTAATCTATCGGGCCCAGAGCAAGTAACTAATCAAACTTATTTTAATTATTTAGCGCAAGCACAAGGGAAAAAGCACGTCACAGTTGTGAACTTGTCCTTAGTGCTAAAACTAACGGGCTTTATAGAGTGGTGTTATCACCTTTTTGGTAAAACCACCGATATCAATCCATCAACTATGCGCATGCTAAGCCGAAAAAGTGCGGCATATAGTAGTGAAAAAGCGCACCGTGTTTTTGGCTATCAACCTGAATTTACCTTACAGCAAGGTATGCAACATGCGTTGCAGTGGGCGTATGAGCAAGGGCTTTGTAAAGAAGAGCCACGCACTAATACCGTAGAAGCAAATTAAAGACAACTAGTTAACTTATTGAAAGCAAATGAAAAGAGGGCACACACATGGCATTACCAGATATTATTAACCATCAAGATTTCTTACTGACAATTCATACCAATGATGAAAAGCTAATCAAAAACGCCTTACCGGGCGTGCATATCTACCCACTGATGCTGGATTCTGAAAATGGAGTATGGGTTTTGCGTGTTTTATTTGAACCAGGTACGGTTTTACCAAAACATTTTCATACTGGTGTTGTGCACTTATATACGTTAGCGGGAAGTTGGCACTACACTGAATATCCAGACGATTTACAAGTAGCGGGCAGCTATTTATTTGAGCCAGGCGGTTCGATTCATCAATTTCAAGTACCTGAAGACAACACTGAAGTGACAGATACCTTTATGGTGGTTATGGGATCTAACATCAACTTTGACCCTGATGGCAACTATATGAACATTATGGATGCAGGTTGGATTGAGCAAGTGATGTTAGCAGCTGCAAAAGAGCAAGGAATTGAGCCTAACTACATTAAACCTAAGAGCTTATACGGCTTTAGTAAATAATTTTATTCCCTGAAGCAAAGCCCTTAATTGCAGTAAGCTATTGAGGGCTTTATATTTATTACGGGTTATTTGTAGTTCAATCTAAAAAACAAATCAATTTAATCTAAACAATCAATTTTATTTTAATCGCTCACACCTCTATTGTATTAATCAAGCAGACGCAAGGCTGCGTTAATTAAACTTTTTAAATACATCAATGAGGAATACTATGAGCACTTCATTAATTAACACAAAACTACAACCATTCAATGCAACAGCTTACCACAATGGTGACTTTGTAGAACTAACAGAAAAAGACGTGCTAGGTAAGTGGTCAATCTTCTTCTTCTACCCAGCAGATTTTACTTTTGTATGTCCGACAGAGCTTGGTGATGTTGCAGACTACTACGAGCAACTACAAGAAATGGGTGTTGAAGTTTACTCAGTATCAACCGACACGCACTTCACTCACAAAGCATGGCACGATACGTCTGAGACAATTGGTAAAATCAAATTCCCAATGATTGGTGACCCTACAGGTCGTATTACACGTAACTTCGGTGTGATGATCGAAGATGAAGGTCTTGCACTTCGCGGTACATTCGTAATGAACCCTGAAGGCGAAATCAAAGTAATCGAAACTCACGACCTAGGTATCGGCCGTAGCGCGAAAGAGTTAGTACGTAAAGTACAAGCTGCACAGTACATTGCTAACCACGACGGTGAAGTATGTCCTGCATCATGGCAGCCAGGTGAAGAGACACTTGCTCCTTCATTAGACCTAGTTGGCAAAATCTAATTTGCCACGGCATTAAACGATAGCAAAGCTTTGCTTTGCTGTCCCAATGCAACCTTAATTGCCCATCACAACTCACATTAAGCACATTAGCGGGTGGTGGGCAGTTATACCCAAAATTTTTCTAGATTATTTATTCTGAACTCAAGGGCTAAGCCATGTTAGATACGAATATCAAAAACCAATTAACAAGCCACTTTGCTTCTATTACCAGCCCTGTTGAGCTGCTTATCGCCTTGGATGACAGCAATAAATCAACAGAACTTAAAAATTTAGCAAACGATTTAGCATCGTTAAGCGACAAATTCTCGGTGCGAGATAACCATAACCAAGACGTACGACGTCCGTCTATGGTGGTATCTTCACCTATTAACAACACGCAAATCACATTTGCGGGTGTGCCTATGGGCCACGAATTCACCAGCTTGATCCTTGCACTTCTTCACACAGGTGGTCATCCAAGTAAGGCATCACAGAGTGAAATTGAACAAATTAAATCATTACCTGGGCCGCTTAACTTTGAAGTGTATATTTCATTAAGTTGTCAAACCTGCCCGCAAGTAGTGCAAGCACTTAACTTAATGGCAGCACACAATAAAAACATTACGGCCACTATGATTGATGGTGCTTTGTTCCAAGACGAAGTGAATGAGCGCAATATCCTAGCGGTGCCAGCGGTGTATTTAAATGGCGAGCTGTTTAGTCAAGGTGCAGTTAATCTGACTGATATCTTGAATAAAGTAGATACCAAAGCGGCTGCACGCCAAGCCGAAGCACTAAACGACAAAGAGTTATTTGACGTACTTGTTGTTGGTGGTGGTCCGGCAGGGGCTTCTGCGGCAATTTATTCAGCACGTAAAGGCTTAAATACAGGCGTGGTTGCAGAGCGTTTTGGTGGTCAGGTTTCAGACACGTTAGCAATTGAAAACTTTATATCAGTTAAAGCGACCGAAGGTCCTAAATTAGTTGCTCAACTTGAAGAGCATGTAAAAGAATACGACGTTGATGTGATGCAAAACCAACGTGCGGCATCACTTACTAAGCAAGGTAATTACCAAATCACGCTAGAAAATGGTGCGGTTTTAAATGCGAAGTCAGTGGTATTAGCAACCGGTGCCCGCTGGCGCGAAATGAACGTACCGGGTGAGAAAGAGTATCGCGGTCATGGCGTTGCTTACTGTCCTCACTGTGATGGTCCGTTATTTAAAGGCAAAGCGGTAGCGGTTATCGGCGGCGGTAACTCAGGTATTGAAGCTGCAATCGACCTTGCTAACATTGTTGAGCATGTTACCGTGCTTGAGTTTGCTGATACCTTACGCGCTGATGAAGTCCTTATTCGTAAAGCAAATAGCTTAAACAACATTACGATTATCAAAAACGCGCAAACGACAGAAGTTGTTGGTGATGGTAAGCGAGTAACAGGCTTAAACTATATTGATCGTATCTCTGGCGATGAAAAATCACTTGAGCTTGCAGGTATCTTTGTGCAAATCGGCTTGGTGCCAAACACTGAATGGTTAAAAGATTCTGGGTTATCACTAACTCGCTTTGGTGAAATCGAAATTGATAGCAAAGGTGCAACATCATTACCGGGTGTTTACGCGGCAGGTGATGCAACAACAACGCCGTTCAAGCAAATCATTATTGCAATGGGCAGTGGTGCAACGGCCAGTTTAGGCGCATTTGATTACTTAATTCGCCACAGCGAAGAGGTACAAAGCACTGAAGATGCAGCTTAATTAGCGACTCTTGATTAGGCAGCTCACACCCATAGCTGCCGCTTTAAAGCCGCCCTCTCCAAAGGCGGCTTTGTTTTTATTAATCCAGCTATTGATACTGTGCTGCAGTAATAAATTCCTCAAAACTTTCACACCAAATAACCACTGTATTGTAATCGCTGACATCAATACCTTGTGGCACAACTAATTTAAAGCCATTGAATGAACGTACTCCTGCAACACGTTGCATGGTTCCTTTTTGTGCTAAAAAATCAGCTTCGTTATCAACAAAATTGCGCGATAAGTAAAGTTGATAGTCAGGTCCAGGTGATAAAGTACCTTGCATAGAAATAGCATCATTTGTTAGATAGACCATCCCATCACCATAATGAAGGCGATCTGAGCCTTTAAGATCTGGCTTAAACGCAGCACTAAACTGAGCTCTATCTTGATGCTGCTTCAAAATAGCAACATCGGGCGCTGGTTGCTCCGTTAAAATAGGCAAACTGTAAACCCCAGCCATAAAACCCATGGCAAAAATAGCCAATGCCATGATGATAATTAGCACTGCTTTTAGCATGCTTACTCCTTGTTCTTTAGCGTTATGGTGTGGCGTTGATTTAAAGAGTATTGTTTTTCAACATCACCAAAATATTGCAAATAGAGCCGCTCAAGTTCACCTGATTGCTTTAGCTTTTGCATACCTTGTTCTAGCAAATCCCTAATGTGTTGATTCTCTTTGCTTAAGTAAAAGTAATAGTCGCTGGGATATCGCAGCATAATGTCTGGTGCAATGATAAAATTGAACTGTTTGAGTCTATTGAGTTCAGTGCCAATAGCCAGTACTGAGCGTGGAAAGTAATCGGCAAAACCTGTCTCTAGAGCTTTGATCATGCCAGGATAATCAAGCTCGCCATTAACGGTTAAGTCATTGTCTCTTAGCACCGTATAATCAGACCAACTTTGCTGCTGTAATGCAATTAATGGTTTTAATTGATCAAGGCTTTTTATTGCACTGAACTTTGCTTGGTCATCAGCACGAATAATAAGCAAACGCTTACCGTGCAAACCCTTGTATAAAGGAATTGTGGTGTTAACTAATGAAGAGGGTTGCTTATAAGGGAAAGACAGCCAAGCTAAGGTAATTGTTTTATTATGACTAAGTTGTTCAATAATACGTTTATCATTCATTGGCTTGGCGTTGTACATTAATACAGCGTCTACGCCCATTGCGGCGAAGCTTTTAATGAGAATATCGTGGATGTATTGATTTTTTACCGCGTCGGTATAGCTCGGTTTTGCAAGTTGAATAACAATTTGCTCTTGACCAAAGCTCTGCTTAATGAATAGCGCGAATACCATCAATAAAATAAATATTGTTCTATTCATTTATTTGAGTCTCTGCATTTATACTTTGAAAACATGCACCTGCTGTTGTAAACGCGAAGCCAAAGAAGCCAATTCTTGGCTGGCTTGTGCATTTTGTTGTGAACTTTCGCTAACCAGTGAAATGCTGCTACTAAACTCATTAATATTACAACTTAGCTCGTTTGCAACAGTCGTTTGCTCATCTGTTGCGGTGGATACTTGGTTGTTCATATCGGCAATAAGTGCCATTTCTTGAGTGATTTCAGTGAGTAATTGTGAAGAGCGCTCAGCGTACTCAACACTTTGTTTGGCACTGTCATCTGCATTACCCATGGCGGTGACTGCTTGCTGTGCCATTGCTTGTAGTTTAGTAATCATTTCATTGATATTAGCGGTCGCTTTTTGGGTGTTATGTGCAAGCTGTCTGACTTCATCAGCCACTACTGCAAAACCACGACCTGATTCTCCCGCACGAGCTGCTTCAATCGCAGCGTTAAGAGCTAATAAATTAGTTTGTTCTGCGACTCCTTGGATCATCATCACGACTTGGTTTATATCAGTTGTTTGTGTATTTAACTCATTGATAAGTTGTGTATTTGCATTAACTATTTGCGATAAGCGGTTTATTGCATCAATGTTTTCTTGTACTGATTGCTGGCCAAGTTTAGCTGTTTTATCTGTGTGGGTGGCTTTTTCTGAGGTTGAAAGCGCATTTGCGGCCACTTGCTCAATCGCGCTACTCATTTGCGTAATTGCGGTGGCAATCATTGCTGATTGATGCTCTTGCTCAGTGGCAGTGCTTGCTACTTGATCACTAATTGAGTTCATTTGCTCTGCTGCTGAAGATAAGGTCAATGTTGCATTAGTTACATCATTTACTAGGTCGTGTATTCGCTTCATCATCGCGTTGAAATGAGTGGCTGCTTGAGCTATTTCATCGTTGCCATAAGTTTCTGCTCTGAGCCGTAGGTCAGCACTTTTAGAGATAGAACCAATAGTTTTACTTAATGATAACAGAGGGTTATGAATAGAGCGATAAATGACAAATGCAATAAATAATAAGATGATTATTAAAATACTGATGGATGCGCTCATGGCTATAGTGACTTGTTTAAAATCTTTTTCAGATGCAAGTTTAAACTTATTAGCTTCATTGATTTGAAGGTTTATCAACCCTTGATAGCTTTCGCTGAGTGGGTCGAACACATCGTAAAGGCTTTTTACAAACACCTCATTAGGAATTGCTTTTAATTCATTGTTTTTAACTTGATTTAAAAGTTTGCTGAGTTCGCTTTCTACCACAGTGAGATTCTTTTCAACGATATTTACTAAGCGTTGCTCTTCATTGGTGAGCTTGGTGCCTAAATAGCTTTTCCATTTGTTGTCGGCAACACCCTTTGCGTTTTCAACCGCAGCAAGAAAATCATTTTTTGAAATTTGCTCAGCCCGGTATTTATGAAACAAATCGACAATGCTAACGGCATAATTGTCCGATACTGTTTTTATTTGTTCAAGCGGGATGACTCTATCGTCGTAAAGACTGTCGATGCCTTTTACCATGCTCGACATAATGGACATCGTAAATATTGACGTAATCACAAAAACGCAGACCGGTAACAAAGCCAAAATGGCTAATCGCGTACGAACGGTATAGTTGTTTAACATGAGCATTAGAATGTTTGTAAGGACTTAGTATTAAAACTAATAGAGAATATTATTTAAGCAAGTTTTTGCAATAATTTGGGGTGTGTATTGCAAAAATTCGTTTCTATACGCGACTCGCTATCAAGCTAAATTCCTTAAAAACTGTTTTCCTGCCGCAATACCCATTTCATATCCTGCTGATAACTTAGCGTAAGACTTTGTTGTTCGACCTACAGCAAAATCAGGAGGAGGAGCGATGATGTTAACTTTACAGTCACTCGGTGGATTCATAACAAAGTCAATGCTTTGATTATAGTTTTCTGCTCGTAAGATGGATGCCTTAGCAAGCGCGGGTGTTTCTTTGTAAAGTCGTTTAACAAGCCAAGGTGCTTTCGATGGTTTTTTTCGATAGCCAATCGGCTGAGACAAAATAACTGTAATTTCCTTATTACCCATTTCGTAAGCTTTACGAATAGGGATAGAATCGGCTACACCACCATCTGTTAATTGCATACTGTTTATCTGTGGGTATTGGCGGTATGCAATTGGTAGTGCACATGAGGCTTTCAATTGCTCTTCAATAAGTTCAGCAGTTGCTTTTAAATACTCAGCATTACCTGTTTTAATATTAGTTGCAACGATATAAAACTCACTCGCTTGTTTTTCGAAGGTGTCTAAATCAAGGCGAATATCTCGAATGGTTTCTTGCCATAGCCAGTCTAAATCAAACAGGTGACCGCCTTTTAAAAAGCGAACATAATTAATGAACTCAGGTCGACACGAGTAATCTGTGATCACCGCATGGTTACGTTTATATTGAGCGCATAAATAAGCTGCGATGTTGGTGGCTCCTGCTGAAACACCATAGCATTGTTTGAAAGGTTGGTAGCTTTCTTTAATAAACGTATCAAGCACACCTGTGGCGAAAATACCGCGCATAGCGCCGCCTTCTACAACGAGTGCCTTGTTATTATCCATTACTGCTACCTTGCTTATAACCGTGATTGCTACTAACCATAACAAACACGGTTACAAAATTAAATAGAGTTTTGACTCTAAGCGAGTTAAATAGCTTCAACCCAAAGTACACCGACTTGTTTGTCGGTGACTTTTACAGTGCTCCCAGCCGCAATGGGGGAGTGGCTTTTTAGTTGCCACTGAATGCCCGAATATTGGTGTGTGGTTAAACCTTGGTCATCAACATCTGCATTTACAACAAAGGTCAGTTCAGCAAAGTCACTGTGAACAGGCTGAGTCTCTGTTTTATCTTGCATGCGTTTTAGGGGACGCCACAGCACGACCGCAAAACCAAGAGTAAACACAATATTACTCCAAAGTGCCGTGGTGTAAGTACTTGCAAGTAGCTCTATATTCATAAGTAAGCCACTGGCAAATAAAGATAAGCCTAAAAACAATAATACGTAGGTGCTCATACCCAGTACGGCAACCTCAACGATTAGCGCGATAACACCTAAAATCATTAATGCTTCGGCTAAATGGGTATCTAAAAACGCCATCGCTTCACCTAATTTTGTTGTTTCTTATTTAAAGAATTAATAATAGACATACCTTGAGCAACCAGCGAGCTTGCATCAGTGCCACTCTCAGGTAATAAAACTACTGATGATTCACGAGCTATCGCTTCTTTAGCGGCAATGGCTTTAGTCGCAAGGTCGAGTTGAATTGCTTTTTGACCTTGTTCAGTGTCAGCGGCTTCACCGACTTTACGAAGTGCATCGGCTTGTGCTTCTGCAACGGCGATAATTGCTTTTGCTTCACCTTCAGCGCGTAAGATTTGCTCTGCTTTTTCAGCCTCTGCAGCAAGGACTTGTGCTTGCTTTTTACCTTCTGCCACATTGATAGCTGACTGACGGTCGCCTTCAGATTCTAAAATTTGTGCACGCTTTACTCGCTCTGCTTTCATTTGTGCTTCCATGGCCTCCATTACAGAATTAGGCGGCACAATGTCTTTAATCTCGTAACGTAAAACTTGAATACCCCAAGGCTCAGAAGCCTGATTAATAGCACTAACTATGTTGGTGTTTAACATGTCACGTTCTTCAAAGGTTTTATCTAGCTCCATTTTACCAAGCTCTGAACGCATGGTTGTTTGCGATAGCTGAGTAACGGCAAATACATAATCATCAACACCATAGGTTGCTTTATAAGGATCAAGTACTCGGAAATACAGTACGCCATCGACGATAAGTGAGATATTATCTTTAGTGATAGCTGACTGAGAAGGCACATCTTGTGCTTGCTCTTTTAAACTTCGGTCTGCTGCAATACGGTCGATAAATGGCACAATAAAGTTTAAGCCCGCTTCTTTGGTTGAATGATATTTACCAAATCGCTCTATAAGCCAAGCGCGGTTTTGTGGCACGAATTTAACGCTGCTTTTTAGTAGCACTAATACAAAAATAAGAATAAAGGTTTCGACATTCAAAAGTAAGTCGAGAATTTGTGATACTGGATCCATGTACTTTCCTTAGATACGGTTAATGTTTTTACCAAATATTGAGATTATCACTACAGGATAAGTGCTGCCATCATTTTGCAATATAAAAAATACAGTTAATAGATCCCATTTTTTAAAAAGAAGTATGTAAAGCTTTGGTAAATGAACGTTTTTTCATTACATCAAAATGCTGCTGTTGGCCTGGTGTCACAAACGGGTAAAAGCAAAACATGGCACTATGAAAAACTCTGTCATCTGGGCCTATAACTAGATAAAAATTAGCGAGTAACACCACCTTATTGCATTAATGAGGTGGTGTTTATGGTTTATGCTATTCATTACACATCTCTAGCTAAGCTCTTTTTGCTAATAGGCTAGCAATCAATCCGTTTGTTAAGAGAGTGTTTTATTAGATACATGCTTTGATCAGCTTGAGCAACGACTTCTTCAGCACTTTTGGTATTACCATAAAACATGGTAACCCCAACACTAGCCGAACCGTAATACGTAACATGAGGGTGTCTAAATTCGACCTCTATTGCTGATTGGATCTTATGGGCAACTCTACGCGCATTATCTTTTGCATGTTGCTCTTCACGTCCAAGTCCTTCTAAAAGAATAACAAATTCATCTCCTCCTAGACGCGCTATACAGTCGTTATCACGCATAGTGGTTTTCATTCGCTTTGAAATTTCTATTAAGTAGTCGTCGCCAACATTATGGCCATACATATCATTTAGCTTTTTAAACTTATTGAGGTCGATAAAGATAACAGCGCCGTAAGTTTGCTTGCTTTTACTCAATTGTAGCGCGAGAGCAAGGCGAAGGAAGAAATAACGTCGGTTTAATAAATCGGTTAATGGGTCTGTGGAGGCATCGTATAGGAGTTGTTGTTCAAGTTCTTTTCGTTCGGTTATATCGGTTGAAATTCCCAATATGCCAATGACTTTATTAGGATCCGAATCGGAAAAGATGGGGGATTTTACCTCCCAGAAAATACTTTTCTCTCCTTTTGATAAAGTAAGTTCAATTTCTTCACGAGTGCGCTCTCCACTAAGAACACGCGCATCGATGTTTAATAGTTTTTCTGCAGTACTTTGCGGAAATAGATCCATATCGGTTTTAAAAAGCAGCTCTGATTCATTACATGCTAATAGGTTTAACGTTAATTTGTTTGCATAAACATATCGTGAGTAATCATCTTTGATGTACACATACGCAGGTAAGTTGTCGAGCGCTAGCTTTAACTCGGCGGTATGAATTGGTAATTGAGTATCGTTATATTTGGCCACACTATGTCCCTATAAAAACAGCCATACAGAGATATTGACCCAAAAAAAGCCGATGTACAAGAACGATTACAAATGTAAAAAGCGCCAAGTAAGTCCTTGGCATGCTTTAGTTTTAAGGTTGTTTTTTTTGGTCGGAAATAGGTGCGATTGTTATGGCTTGTCTTTAATAAGTTGTAGCGCTTGTCTGTTATTTTGTAACTTGAATAGAGCACAAAAAGCATACCCCGTTACGAACATAAATAAGCTGTAAGTTGCCCCTGGAATAGCAATTGTAGGGTTATTCATTAAAGTGCTGGCAATTAAAATCGCCAGTGTGCCATTTTGCAAGCCAACCTCTACGGCAATACTCATTTGTTGTTTGTTTGATAACCCCGACATTTTAGCAATTAAGAGTCCAAGTAATAAGGTACTCACGTTTAGTGTGAATGTTGCGATACCGCTACTGGCGAAGAAGCCAATCATTTGCTCTGAATTTTTATGAATTATTGCAATGACAATAATGATTAAAAAAATACTAGAAAAACTGCGAGTAAGAGGCTCAAGTTTTTTACTTATGTGTGAGCGATAATGATTAAACAGCATTCCCAAACTGACTGGTAGTAGGGTGATGACTAACATTTGCACAATTGTTTTTACGATAGGTAACTGGAATTCGTGTCCTGGAACACTCAACATTTCCATTGCAAAATGCATAATTATTGGCAGCGTAAATGGCGATATAAAGGTTGCTATTGTTGTTAAACTAATTGAAAGGGCAACATCACCCTTAAATAAGTATGTGTATAAATTAGAGGTCACTCCTCCTGGACAACAGGCTACTAAAATCAAGCCTATCGCCAGCTCTGCTGGTAAGTTAAAACTTACAGCTAGTAGAAACGCCACACAAGGCAGTAATAACAGTTGGCAGCTTAGACCGATACTGAGCGCTTTGGGGCTGATAAATAAAGCCCCAAAGTCTTTCTTTTTAAGCCCTAAGCCCATGCCAAACATGATGATAAATAATGCTAAAGGCAGCACTACTTTAGTCATGATATCTACTTGCATAGGAAATCCTTATTGATCATATCCGGGGCTCTTATTGTCCAATAAACGCAATAACGCAGGCCATGCGATTGCACCACCTAGCCCTTTAGTTGCTATTTCTGTTTGTCCTTTAATCCCATCAATGATAGCGCTTGGCACTTGCACGAGTTGCTCGGTGTTTTGTGACGTACGGGTTTGCACAGCACACGCAGCTTCAAATACGTACATAAATAAAAATGCATCAGCAACAGTTTTACCTACTGTTAATAGGCCATGATTGCGCAGCATTAAAAAGTTGTTACTACCTAAATCATTAACTAATCGGTCTTGCTCAGCGGGATTTAGCGCAATGCCTTCATAGTCGTGATAACTTAACCCTGAATGCACCACAACAGCCTGTTGTGAAATTGGCAGTAAACCATCTTTATTAGCCGACACAGCTGTGCCATTTAGTGAATGAGTATGAATAACGCAATGGGCATCATTGCGCGCCATATGAATGCAGCTGTGAATATTAAATCCCGCAGGATTGACCGGGTATTCACTGTCGTGCAGCTTATTACATTGTTGGTCTACCTTGATAAGACTAGATGCAGTGATTTCGTGAAACATCATGCCGTAAGGATTGATCAAAAATTCGTTTTCAGTGTCTGGTACACGCATAGAAATATGGGTAAAAATCAAATCATCCCAGCCATACAATGCAACCAATCGATATGCGGCAGCAAGCTCAACACGGGCTTGCCATTCTTGCTCTGATACTGTGTTTTTTATGGTCATGATAGCTTCCTAAAATGGCACTTTACGAATAATAATGTCTTTAAACATCACCCAATCGCCTATGAAGCTATAAAATGGGTGCGTAAAGGTCGCTGGGCGATTTTTCTCAAAAAAGAAATGCCCCACCCAAGCAAAGCCATAACCCACAAGTGGGCATAAAATTAGCCAGCTATATTGCTGTTGATAAATAGCGGCAAACAAAATTGCCAAAACTAACCAACTGCCAAAGAAATGTAAGCGACGACAGACTTTATTTTTGTGTTCTTGTAAGTAGTAGGGGTAAAACTCTTTAAAGCTCGCGAACTCGCGTTTACTTGCTACAGTGCCCATATTGTTGTCTCCTTTGTTAATTACAGGTAAACAATAGGCTTTTATTTATTATTTTACTTGATAATATGGGTCATTAAATTGTTTTTGTGGGACATGTATGCGCACCCTATCAAGCTGGTGGCTTAGGGCTATGGCTGAGTCATTTAAGTGGCAAGGTTTGCCGATTAATGAGTTATTTGCACAAGCTAATATTCCGTTAGCCGATTTGAGCAGTCAAACAGCACGGTATCCACAGGCTAATGTCAGTACACTATGGAAACAAGCACAGGCTTTATTGCCCGATACGCATTTGGGGTTGTATGTAGGCAGTAATATGAATGTGCGTGCTATTCCTGTCGTTGGTATGGCCATCATTCAAGCAACACATTTGCTGAGTGCATTTCGACTGATTTTACGCTATCAAAAACTGATGGGAGATACCCATAATGTGTCGTTAATTGATCATGGTAACGAGTATGAGTTGCGATTTAACTTTAACGATGGTGAACGCGATATGTCCTTACTTAGCTATGAAGCGCCAATGGCATTTTGTTTAAAAATAGCGCGAACAGTAAAGGGAAAGGACTGGTGTCCAAGTCGAGTTTATTTACAACGTAAAGAGCCTAATGCCGAAATTAATGAACATTTTAACTGCCCAATTGAATATGGCGCTAAAACCCATAGCTTATTTTTTAGTGAATTAGTAGAAAGCCAGTCAGTTGTGTCAGGTCAAATTAAAATCACAACACAAACCAATGTCACAGATATTTTGCGCATTTTACTGGAAGAGCATTTAACCCAAGGACAAGTTAGTTGCAGTGTAATGGCGCACGCACTAAATGTGAGCGAGAAAACGCTGCAAAGGCGCCTTGCAAAAGAAGGCACGACTTTTAGTCAAGAATTAACCAAACTTCGACAACAAAAAAGTACTTCGCTTATAAGCGAAACAGACTTATCACTAACAGAAATTGCTTTTTTGTGTGGCTATTCAGAGGTTAGTGCATTTCATCATGCATTTAATCGCTGGTACGGCATGTCACCTAAAGCATATAAACAAAAAATAACAATAATCACCGAACCTTAGAGTCAAAGTATTTACGACAATCAGCGTTAATTTAGTGAGACTTTTAGAGTAGGAGAGAAGCAGCGTGGAATCTGTTAATGGTGTGCTTGAGTTTGATAGTCATTTAACTTAAAACAATAATAAAAGCTTAAATTGCAATTGCTTAACATTGACTTGTTATCTAAAATTGCAAATAAGACGCAAGGATGGCCTCTAACCTAAAAATCCACCATTAAAGTATGAGGTTTGCCACATGCGAAATCTATCGCTGCGGACTATTTTTATTAGTTTTGTATTAATTGCACTATTTGTTGTCACTGTGGTTAGTGCTTTAATCAACACCAGCCAATTTTCAGGGCTTTATTATCAACAAACTGAACAACAGCTTCTGCCTGATGCTGTGGGTAAAGTTGCTGCTGAAATTGATGCACAGATGCGTTACCCCATCTCTGTTTCAAAATCATTGGCAGGAAACCAAATTCTGCATACGTGGATGACCGAAGGTGAGAAAAACTCGCCTATCCATCAACGCGTAATGGCTTACTTTGCTGATTTACAAAAAAAGAGTGGTGCATCATCGGTGTTTTGGGTGAGTAAAAACTCGATGAGTTATTACACACAAGATGGCTTTTTTAAATCAATCTCACAAAGTGAGCCAAGAGACAGTTGGTTTTTTGATTTCATCCGCTCAGATAAACGCCAAGCGCTCGCATTAGATGTCAGTGAACAAGGTGGACACCTGACTCTATATGTAAATACTTTGGTTGAAATAGCAGGGCAACGTCTTGGTGTTGCTGGGCTTGGATATGATATTTCAGATATTTCTAGTATTGTCACGTCGCGCAAAATAGGCGAGCAAGGTTACTTATTTTTAATTGACGATAGTAAGCGCATTATTGCCCATGCAAATGATGCCTACATTGGCAAACCAGTTTCAGATGTAAGTTCATTGAGCACATTGCAGCAGCTAATGAAAAACCAACATGATGGTTTTATATTATCGCAAGTAGAACTGAGTGGTGAAGATGTTTACGCTGGGGTTATGCCAATTGAGGGGACAGGTTTGACCTTAGTTGCGATACAGCCAAAGCAAGAGATTTCCAGTGCGATTAATAAGGTTGTTTGGATATCTATTGTTGTTAGCGTTGTGCTTGCTGTTATCTTTTTGGTACTGACTCTGTATTTTGCGAATTGGTTAAGTAAGAAAATACGCGGTGTGGGAGACGAACTGCTCGGTATGGCCGGCCACGGTGGTGACTTAACAAAGCGTTTGGACGATAGCGTTGATAACGAATTGGGTCATCTTGCTAAGGGATTTAATGCAATTATAGGCAAAGTCGCTGAGCTCGTTGATGAAATCAGTGTTACAGAGCAAGCCATGCGTGAAGGCATTGATGAGCTAGCAAGTTTTGCAAACAAGACATTTACCGCAACTGATGACCAACGAGCCCAGACCGATCAAGTTGCGACAGCTATCACAGAAATGGGACAAACGATCAATGAAGTATCTGATATCGCCCATCGTACTGCTAACGACACCGAAGAGGCCGTAAAAGAAACCGTTGCAACGAATCAAAGCATGGCTGCGACCGCTCAAACTATGAATGAACTTAACGACATTCTGCTCACGGTTGATAAGAGTATCGGCGAATTTGCCAATCAGGCTGCAGAAATTAACTCAGTTGTTGAAGTGATCAATGCTATTTCGGAACAAACTAATCTGTTGGCGCTCAATGCTGCTATAGAAGCCGCCAGAGCAGGTGAACAGGGGCGTGGTTTTGCTGTTGTTGCAGATGAGGTGCGTTCACTTGCACAACGTACTCAAAAGTCGACATCAGAAATAAGAGAGCAGGTATCACGTTTACAAAGTTCTTCATTGCAATCACAAGAAGCGATAGCTGAAGGTACTCAAAGTAGTCAAAAGGTGACTGAGCTGACACATATTGCAGTGTCTGCGTTGCAATCTATTCAGCAAAAGTTTGAAGTTATTAGTCAAGGTAATCATCAAGTTGCTGCTGCGACTGAGGAGCAGGGCACAGTCGTTGAACATATCAATCAGTCGGCACATGATATTTCAGACAGTGCAACACAAATTCATGATAACGCAGAGCAACAACAACGTGGTACGCAAAGCTTATTATCGCGTGCACAGCACCTTAAAGATTTAGTGAGCCAATTTAAGGTGTGATTTGTCATTGTCATAAGTGTTAACCATTTCGTTGTTAACGCTTTACTCTCTTCTGTAGGTTGAACTCTTTTTAACTTATGAATTGCGCAAATAACTTTCAAAAAGGGCTAAGTACCTAAGTTTTTAGTGCGTTTAAGTGCTTCTCGTATTACAATTGCTACTTTATATCATTTCTTTATACAGCGAATAGGTTTTTCACTTCTTCATGACAGATATTACTACGCACCAAGCATCTAGACGCCGCTTGTTAATTGCCTTAGCAATAACATGCTCGTTTATGGTTATTCAAATCATCGGTGCCTACTTTTCAAACTCGCTTGCTGTACTTGCCGATGCTGGGCATTTATTTGTTCATAACAGCTCTTTATTTATTGCTTTGATCGCTTCAAGCATGGCGATTCATTTTGCAAAAAATTATAACGATGGTTACCAGCGTGCTGAACTGACAGGGGGCCTAATCAATGGCATTTTGTATCTGAGCATTAGTGTGATCATCTTATTTGAAGGGGGAGAGCGGTTTTTACACCATTCTGATGGACATGATTTACAGATTAATAGCTATTTAATGTCTGTGATTTCAGCGATTGGCTTCTTATTTCATGGTGCTGCTGCATGGGTTCTGTACAAAGGACGTAAAGCCAGTATTAATGTGTATGCGGTATTTTTGCACTCATTTTTTGACTTAATCTCTACAGTTTCTACTTTCTTTGCAGGTATTTTAATTCATTTAACTGGCTGGCCTGAAATCGATATCATCTCAAGTATGTTGATCGCTTCCTTTGTTTTGTTCACGGGAGTAAAAGTAATTACCCGCTGTATCAAAGGACTTATGGAAAACAAAAGTAAACTTCCAGATGTATCAGAGATAGAGCAAAGTATTGCCTCAGTTGAGCATGTACAAAATGTTCATAATGTTACAGTGGTACGCCATGACAAAGACATCGTGGTTGGTGCGCACGTGGTCTTAAAGCGCCATTGTACTGTTGAAAAGCATGATGAGGCGTGTCGCTTAAAAATTGAGACGCTCCTACGTGTGCGCTTTAATATCGAAAAAAGTGTTTTGCAGGTAGAAAGTCATGAATGTCACCATGTTAATTAAATTGGTAAAATGTTAATTTTTCTTTTAAGTTAAAGGTAGAACATATTAGTGGAATAGCGCCTTTGCTTAAAAATAAACCAGTATATTTTAACTTTATGACTGCGGTGCTTTTAGGATGCATCGCAGGTGTTGTTAATTTACTGCCTATTTGGTTTCTAGATAGCTCTGAATTTTTACTCGGTCAGCTTTTCGTTATCTTAAGCTTATTGCTTTTAGGCTGGCGATTTGCAGTTATCACCTTTATTTTGAGCACTGGATTTATCTTTTATCGATGGGGTCATGCATGGCCGTCCATTGTTTTTGCACTCGAATTAATTTATCTGCAGATAGTTTGTTTATCTAAAGCAAAGCCGGTTTTTCTCAGAGGGATGATGTTTTGGTTTGCTTTAGGGTTACCTGCATTGTGGGCCTTTGGGCACTTCTTCTTAGCTCTTCCTATTCTAACTATCGCAATTGCGTTGGCTAAATATTGCTTAAATGCCGCGATTTATCTTTCGGTTATCGACTTATTAAGTTTCTTTTTCAGCCGTTACTCTTGGCATAAACATTACTCGTCTCTTTATAAAATTTTAAATTACGTTGTTACCCTACTCGTTGTGTTAGTTGTTATTTTGACCTCAATAGTATTAACCAACAATCACTATGCACGGATTGAGTATGAGATAAATGCCCAATTAAAAGAAAAAGCTAAGGAGATCACACGTAATATTGATGCGCATCTTGATCATCACAAGAAGGGGGTTGTTCTAACTGCAAAAAGTATTGCTAGTGGTGTTCCTAAGCAAATTGCCCTCGAAAACATGGCGCATTTATACCCTGGTTTTAGGACACAAATCATCGTTGATGCGCTTGCTGATGTTACACATTTTTATCCTAAGTCATTAGCTGTCAGCCTACAGCAATCTAATATTCGCGCCAATGTTGCAGATAGAGACTATTTCATTAACGCCCCTAACAATCACAACGGCTACATATCAACAATCTTTAAAGGCCGGGGATTTGGCTCTTTACCTATAGTGGCTGTATCTGCGCCAATATACACCGATGGGATGTTTTCTGGTGTTGTAGAAGGTTCACTGATGTTTGATTATTTTGCTGGCTTGCGACCAAGTTTGTTTACGCACGAAGGTGAGTTATTAATACTTGATGCATCAAACAAGGTTGTTTATAGCACTTTAGATGATTTTACTGAGCTACAGCAACTGACAACTGATGAACTAACAACCTTTTCCGATGATACACGCTTTAAAATGTTTAATATTGAAAATGAGCAACAATTTTATGCTCGTGAGGCGCGTTCAAGTGAGCATAATTGGTTGGTTGTAACCATGCTTAATCGTCGTTATGCAAATGACGTTGCGGTCAGTGCATGGGGGCAATCTATTGTGATGATTATTTTTATTATCTTACTGACCAGTATTTTCATCACTCAACTTAGCCGCTGGCTTACTACGCCAATATTAAAGTTGGCAGAGCAAATAGATAAGTTTGATCCTGAAAATGCAATTACCAAAGCTCACTTACCCGAAACATGGTTAGAAGTAAGTCGATTGCAGGCTCAGTTTTCGAGTTTGGCAAATAAGCTTGCCTTGAGCTTTAGTCGCTTACATCACGCTAATCACGAAAATGAACAGCTTAATAATAAATTACAAGACTTTAACGCCAAACTCGAGCAGCAAGTAAATGATAAAACGAATGAGCTTGTTGAAGCGGTAAGGCTTGCCAATCAGGCTAATAGAACTAAGTCACAGTTTTTAGCAAATATGAGTCATGAAATACGTACCCCACTCAACGGCATTTTAGGGATGACGCAACTGTTGTTAGATAACCAAACCTTACCTGAGACTGAGCGTGAAGAGTTGGCGATGATACATCAAAGTGCTAATAATTTACTGCTGATTTTAAATGACATTTTAGACTTTTCAAAAATTGAAGCTGGGGCGCTTAAATTAGAGTATCGGGCTGTTGAAATCAAAGCTTTGCTTAGTCAACTCGCCAAGGTGTTTAGCAATACAAGTGTTAAGCCGACAGTAAAGTTCAGCTTGTCTATTGCAGACGACATTCCAAATTATATTAGTTTAGATCCATTAAGGTTTAGCCAAGTCGTTAATAATATTTTGAGTAATGCGGGTAAGTTTACAGAAACTGGTGAAATTTCATTAAACTGTACTATTGAAGAGCCGTATTTAGTTATTCGAGTGCGTGATACCGGTATTGGTATTTCAGCTGAGCAGCAAGCTAAACTATTTAATGAATTTACCCAAGCAGATATTTCAACTACCCGTAAATACGGTGGAACGGGTTTAGGCTTAACAATCAGCCAGCGTATTGTGGAGTTGATGAGCGGTACGTTATCACTGGAAAGTCAACAAGGCCAAGGTAGTGAATTTACAATTAAAGTGCCTATTGTGCAAAGTGACGCAAAAGTAATGCAAAGCCAAAATGTACAAAAACCTGATTTAAAAGGGATCCAAGTTTTAATTGTTGAAGATAATCCTATAAATCAAATTGTCCTTAAAAAAATGATGTTAGATACCTCGTGTTCATTGCATCAAGCTAATGATGGTATTGAAGCGCTTGCGCACTTAGAAAAGTCTGATGTAGATATCATTCTAATGGATTGTCAGATGCCAAATATGGATGGTTACCAATGTACTCAAAAAATAAAACAAAACCCTGAACGTTATGGTGATGCAGTCATTATTGCTATCACTGCAAATGCGTTTGAAGAAGATCAAAAGCGTTGCTTGGTCGCGGGAATGGATGACTTTATATCTAAACCAATAAACAAAGATGAGCTTTATCAGTGTTTAAATAAGTGGCTTACAACTCGTTTAAACGATCTACAATAGCTTGAATGGTACTTTCTTTGATTAGATCTTCAGCTTCCATTGGCTTTGCAAAGTAATAGCCTTGTAAATCATCACAACCCATATTGCGTAAAAAGTTAATCTGCTCAAGTGTTTCAACACCTTCGGCGATACAATACAAGCCTAGGTTCACGGATAAGGCGTGAATGGTCTTAATGATTGATTCATTACTGTTATCAGAACCAATGTTACGTACGAAACTTTGGTCAATTTTTATGACATCTATCGGGAATTGGTTTAAATAGGTTAGTGACGAGTAACCAGTTCCGAAGTCATCAAGTAACAACTTAAAGCCTGCATTTTTGAGTTTTTGCAGTTGTTTTGATGCTTTGTCTTTGTCTTCGAGTAGCGTGTTTTCTGTGATTTCAAGACGCAGCTGAATAGGTTTAACTAGATGATTGTTGAGGATCATTAGCAAACGTTCAGTTAAGTTTGACTTTAGAATATGGGTGGGCGACAAGTTCAAAGACAAGTAAAATTTTGGGTTGGCACGCAGTATAGGTTTTAGCTCTGTCAGTGCTCGGTCAAGTGCTTGCTCGGTCATTAAATCAATCAAACCAATTTCTTCTGCAATAGGAATGAACTCTGCAGGAGACACATAGCCTTGTACGGTCTTCCAGCGCATTAGAAGTTCTGCACCATTAATGGTTTTCGTGTTTGCATTGACAATAGGTTGATAATTGTTGAATAAAATATCGTCTTTGAATGCGTCTTTTAACGCATTTTCTAGCAATAACTTTTTAGTTAACTGGTTATTCATTTGCTCAGTAAAGTATTTAAAGTTATTTCTGCCAGATTGTTTGGCATGCATCATAGCAATATCTGAATTTCGAATGAGATCATCTGCTGTTTTTGCATCGAATGGGTAAAGTGCTACGCCGATACTTGCTGATATATTGATAGAAAAATCATCAATGATTACTTTATTGGCAAGCTCTTTGGTGAGCTTTTTAACTAGCTCACTCAATGCTTGAGGAGATTGTAAATCTTTAACAAGCACTAAAAATTCGTCACCACTTTGACGGCCAACGAGCGCACTTTGTGGCAGTATCTGTTTAACTCGTTGTGTTACATTACATAACAGTTGGTCGCCGACAGCATGACCAAATGAGTCATTTACAGGTTTAAATTTATCTAAATCAATGAATAACAAAGCGGCTAACTTATTGTGCTTTTTAGCGCGATTAATGCTGCTATTGATTTTTGCATACATTAAGGTACGGTTTGGTAGCCCAGTCAAAGAGTCGTAATTTGCTAAATATCTTAACTCATCCTCAGCGCGTTTTTGTTCCGTTAAGTCAGAAATCACGATGACGTAATAGTTAATCGTTTGACTGTCTTTAGCAACCGCTGTGACACTAATATGCACTGGATGCGAAGCATTTTTTAAGGTGCGAATAAAGGCTTCTGTTTTCCAGTTTTGCTTGGGTTTGAGTGTTTTTAAAATACTTACATATTCAAAGTATTTAGTTCGACCTATCGCGTTGATAAAGTCTCTCGTTGTTAAGTCAGCAATATTTGCTGGTGTTGCGAATGTTTCGCTAAAACTGGCGTTTGCAGAAAAAGGCATGAGTGTATTATCTAAAATAAGCAGCCAATCATTAATTTGACTAAAGGCTTCTCCAAGTACACTTGCTTGCTGGGCATTAGCTCTTTGTTCGGTGATATTAGTGTAAAAGCCCGCAACCTTTAAGGGGCCGCCTGTCTCATTCGTTTCTACTACCCGGCCAACATCTTCATACCAAAGCCAATCGCCATTATTATGTTTTAAACGATAGGTAATATTCCACTGTTGTTTGTTGGCTTCTTTTAAGAACAACTGCCATTTATTGATAACATAATTGCGATCGTGTGGGTGAATTAAGGCAATAAAGTCTTTAATCGCTATGCGGTCTTTGAACTCATTATAGCCAAGTTCAGCCGAAAAACGGTTGGTGTAGAGTATGTCATTGTCTAGATTGATCTCCCATACGCCACTTTTGTTACTGCTTAAGGCAAGCTCTGTTTGTTGTTGTGATTTTAAAACCTCAACATGAGCACGACTGATCGCTTGTTGGCGAGCTCGATATTGCCAAAAGATGATCAGTAATATTGTGAAAATAATTACGCCATATGAGGTCTTTGCTATGGGGGATGTCCAAGGGGCGTGAGCGACATTAAAGCGCAGTTGCCTTGTTGCTGAAATAGCCTCACTGATTTCTGATGAAGACGAAATCGATAAAACGTAATCACCGGGAGGTAATTTTGTAAAGAAAACTTCATTGGTCTTTAATTTATCGTATTGCAACGATGTTGGGCCATCCAGCGTAACCTTATACAGTGTCTTATCTTTATTAATGGTATCAAAATTAGAAAAACTCACACCTAAGCCCATATCTTCTGAGGTGATCTGCAATGGTGAGTTTACATACTTGTAAGGATGATAATTGAGCTCTCGCGATAGTAATGATACATCCGTTATTTCGGTCGTGATGTTACCTATTTCTACAGCAGATGATAAGAAGTCTTCGGGAGCTGCGATAAGTACACCACGGGTAGAGCCAAAAGCAATCTCACCGTTATCGAAAGTCGTATCTGCGTCGAAATTGAACTCATTAACAGCTAGACCATCTCTTATAAAATAGCTATCGAGCGCAAGTGAACTCAAATCTAAACGATATAGACCATTTTGTGTACTCATCCATAAAAAGCCGAAACGATCAATTTGAAGACCGAATACTGATTTAGCTTTTAAACCTGATTGACGATTAATGCGGTGTTTTATTTCGTATGTATCTGCATCAATACCTATTAACCCTTCATCAGAAGAGGCGAGCCAAAGTATATTGTTATAATCAATCACCCAATCATGGATGGTCGCAAAAGCTAATGGGTTAAAGTTTGTAGCCTCGTAGACAAGCGTGAGCTTTTGCGTGCTTTCATTATACCTAAACAGCTTACTAGACATACTGATTAGGTACTCGTCAGGGTGAGTTGATAGAGGTTTTAAAAATGTGTAAGTGTTCGCTGCCTCTAGCTGTTCTTTTAATCCTTTTATAGGGCTAAGTTCACCTGACTTACCATTGTATTTGTAAAAATTTTCTTCATCTACAAATGCAAACTGGTCTGGTCCCATGGTATGAAAACCCCAATTAGGCGTTTTAGTAAGCGCCTCGATTGTTTCTGGGTCACCTTTTAGTTGCACAAGCTTGCCTGTTTGTTTATCAAATAGGCCAAGCCCTATGTACTTCATTAACCATAAAAAGCGGTTATTGCCATTAAGTTCGGCTTTAGCTATTCCATAAATCCCATGTTCACCATGGAAAGCTTTTTCATCATTGCTTACTAAATAGGGCGTTAGCTCTTTGTTGTTTTGGTTATACTTTATAAGGCCATTATCAGTGCCTATCCACAACACATCATCTTCTTGTAATACGGTCCATACATTATTGTTATAGCTATATTGAGGTGTTTTTAACTCAATATGCTTAAACCGCCTTGCTAGTGTTGACCATGTAAACACCCCTTGCGAGCGCGAAGCAAGCCAAAGCAAGCCAGTTTTATCAACCATCACATCAGGTATGGTGTTATCAGTCATCAAAAACTTACTTTGGTCGAAGCTTAGGATAAAGTCGATAGCTAAAGATTCACGGTTGAACTCATACAATCCTTTTTCGGTGACAATATATTCACCAAATGAACTTGCAGAATAGTCCCAAATATTTAACTGAGGAATTAAGAGATTGACCTTTTCAAATGCAAGTAAACGATTAGCGTTAAAGGGAATATCATACATTCCTTCAACTGTACCAACGAGTAAGCCTAGTTGAGGGTCAACATGAAGAAGTTTGACGTTTCTATTATCTTCGGTGATATTTTTCTTCTCGGTGAGCGGGATATGAGAAACATGGTCATCCGCTAAGTTTTTAGAAAAGAGCCCCGTGGATGTCCCTATGTATAAAAAGCTATCGTAAATTGTTAGCGCACGAACAATATGTTCTTCTTTATTGATTGAAAACTCATGTAAAAACTTTTTCGACTGCTTATTGTAAGAGTAAACGTGCTGAGAGATTGCAAAATAATAAAAATTATCATCTTCTGTGATAGCTAAAATCGGTGAAAAGTAGGGATCTTCTGGATTGAGTTTGCCTGAATATATTTTTTCGACTTTTAGAGTCTTTGGATCAATAAAAAACGCCCCAGAAAACTCCGTACTCACAAATATTTTACCGTTTTGTGTTTTGGCTAGAAATGTTATTTGGCGTTGATCGAGAATATACTCACCAGCAAAAGAGCTTACTTTATAGCCATCATAACGGTTTAAACCTTGATAAGTACCAATCCATATAAAGCCCAGATCATCTTGAACAATTTTAGTTACGCTACCTTGTGTTAGGCCTTCATCGGTAGAAATGCGTTGGATTTGCAGTGCATAGTTTTGTGCAAACGCAGTGGGAATGAGCGCGGAAAAGACAAATAAGAAAACAAAAAGAAAACGTTTAGGCACTGACTGATTAACCCTAAATTAGTGTTTGCGCATAATTTTTAACAAAATATAGCACAATTATGAACGTAATTTATGGTTCTGAAAAGATAATTTAGTAACAATGTCTGCTTAGTTCATATTTAGGAAGCTATGCTATAACTTTAGTAATTATCATAGTTTGAGGAAGTAATGCGCCATTCATATATATGCCAACAAAGCCAAGCAATGCTGCTGATCATTGATGAGCAAGCTGGATTAGCCCCTGTTATTGACGATTTTACTAACGTTGTACAACACACAGCTACCTTGTTAAATAGTGCTAAGTTACTGGCGATCCCCTATTTATTTACAGAACAAAATCCTTCGAAATTAGGCCATACCAGTGAAGAACTCGTGCCGTTTATTACAGCAGAAAATTGTTACCATAAAATTCATTTTAGCGCCTGTTTAGAAAATGATTTTAACCACAAGTTAGCTGACTTTAGACGAGCTCAGGTAGTGGTCACAGGAACTGAGGCACATGTGTGTGTGTTGCAAACATGTTTAGACTTGCTGGCTGCAGGTTTTCAAGTATTCGTTGTTGAAGATGCCATTGCTTCTCGAAATCAAAACCACAAAAAGCTAGCTATTAAGCAGCTATCTGCAGCGGGTGCTATTATTACTTGTACAGAGAGTGTGATATTTCAATGGCTAGAAAAAGCAGGGACTGATCAATTTAGAGCATTATTGCAATTAATAAAGTGAACCGTGATGCGCATCAAGCCGTATTGGCTCGATTAATTGTATTTTGTATATTATTTAATAATTAAGGCTTTATCTATGACGAGTGTGCGCCGCCTTTTTACTTATTTGTTCCTTTTATTGTTTGTTGAATCTTTGGTGTTAGGTTTTATCTATTCGACCCTAATTACAGGTGTGGTCACAGGCCTATTACTGCTGTCTTTACCACTTTGGATGCTCTATCAATATCCAACGAGCAAATTAACAGCCCATGTTGTGGCTGCCGGTTGCATGATGTTTTCGTTTTTACACATCCAACAAAGCTACGGCCTAATTGAAGTTCACTTTGAAATATTTATTTTAATGGCCGTGTTGATCATGTTTGTTGAATGGCGCGTGTTTATTACAGCGCTTGTCTTTGTTGCCGTTCACCATTTGAGCTTTTACTTTTTACAGATAAACGAGTCTGGTTTTTATGTTTTCGATCCAGACAGGCTGTATTTTAGCACTGTACTTATTCATGCTGTATATGCCATCGTTGAAGCATTTGTGGCAGGTTATATTGCCAAAACTTTGCATCGGGAGAGAAGCTCAGGTCTTTCTTTAAGCGATACAACAGAACAAATTATGGCTGATGAAAACCGTATAAATATTAGCCTAAGAGCAGATGAGCGCCATAGTAAAGCTGTGGCGGGTTTTAATCGCTTACTTGGCTTTTTATCTCGGGTTGTGGGGGATGTGAAAAGTCAAACTAATGTTCTTAAAAATCAATCTAAACAATTGCTTGAGGTTCATGATGAGCTGCATGAGCAAGCCGTGTTACGTGAGCAGTTGTCTATAGATATTGCACAATCAGGCGAGCGTGTTGCTGAAGGCTTTGCCCATGTTGAACACGAAAGTAATGAATTACAAATGCAATTTGAGCAGTTGCATGTTAGTGCCGCAGACGCATTAAATGAAGTTGCAAATACCGATACCAAAGCAGCAGAGTTGGCAAGCAACTTACAAGAAGCTGATCAGAATATTTCTCAGTTAGTGAATGCTTGTAGTCATATTTCTGAACTCCTTAATGAGATTTCATCAATTGCTGAGCAAACTAACTTACTTGCGCTAAATGCAGCTATTGAAGCTGCGCGTGCTGGTGAACAAGGCCGCGGCTTTGCTGTAGTGGCTGATGAAGTCAGAAACCTGGCAACGCGCAGTAAACATACCACCGATAAAATAACCAATACGCTCGAAAGCTTGATGCAAAACAGTGCTTCATCAACTAAATCAATGCAAGGCAGTGTGGCACTCATTGAGCAACTGTCAGCGATTAGCTCACAGATGAAACTACAAATTACTGAAATGACAGAGCAAGTTAACCTTGCTGCAAACAGCTCTCAATCGGTTGCGCATGTAGTACAGAGCCAAGCGGGAAATACACGTGCCATTGCCGAGAATTCACAAGCGTTAATTGCTAATCAAGCCAAAGAAAACCTGATGATCGAAAAGCTTACCGAGCGCGTGCAACTCATTGATGAAAGTATTGATGTGATGGAGCAGGGTATTGCCAAATTCAAGTAGCAAGAGGGTGATTGTGGCAATCCTAGTTTGGATTGCCTTGGTTGTAGCTGCTTTATCGATTGCCTACTCTCAACAAATCACACTTTTTGACCCAGATAGAAAACTAGCAAAGCCAAATTGGCTGTCATTATTTCAAACCTCCATGGGGCTTAGCGCAAAGAACAGCAATACCTTATATATTATTGATGATAATAGCTGTGTCTGTTCAGCTCGCTCCCAAGCCCATATTGCTAGCCTTACAGATTATGCTACTGAACAAGATGTTAAAGTTATAAAGCTTAAACCAACCTCAGCAGTGGCGGCACTATTACCCGCTTACCCGGCTGCTGTACTAATTTCGGAAAATCAACAGCTTGTATACGCAGGTCCATTGTCAAAAGGACTAGCGTGTTCAAGCCTAGATGGCTTTGTCGAGTTAGTGATTGCAAACTTACGTGCTGGGTTTAACAGTCGGTTTATTAATTCAGATGCCGAGGGGTGTTATTGTGAGATTAGGTAGTAAGAAAATTACACATTCGCTATTTACAATAAAGTTGAAAGTATAATTTTAATTGTAGGGTCTTATTTTCGCTTAATTAGATAAAGAGGCCAATTAACTATTGGCCTCTGTAACACGGGAATTATTGAATTTGGCCTCTTATCTCTCCATTTGGATTAGCAGGAGTATGTACATTTACATAATGACCTCCTGAAGCGAGAACAGAGAAAATTTCAGCATTAATCATTAAGCCTGTAGTGCTCATCCAGCGATTCATATCATCACTGTCTTGCTCAAGAGGAGCTAGCACAGGGCCATTTTCACCTGCAAAACCGGTATGAATGTGCGCAGCGCTCGCATCGCTTACTCCTGATGTAAGTACTTGCAATTCAACGCTGTAATCATTGGTGTTTACTAATGCATAGCCATCGCCAGAGGCATCTGTTGTCACCGCAGGAACTTGTTGTTCACCACTTAGTGGGAAGGTCACGAATACATAGTTATCGGTAAGGATTTGGCCACGCAGTTCACCACTTGGGTTAGCAGGCGTATGCACATTAACGTAATGGCCACCTGATGCGAGTATTGCGAAAATGTCGGCATTGATCATGGTGTTTTCAGGTGTTTGCCACAGATTTGTGTTCTCGCTTGACTGCTCTAGCGCAGCAAGTACATCACCATTCATACCGATACGGCCAGTGTGAATGTGTGCAGCAGTAGCATCACTAACACCTTCAGTTAATGCTCTTAATTCTAGATGGTAATTATCCATGTTCACTAATGCATAACCACTGCCTGATGCCATAGTGTCGACAGCAGGAACTTCTTGCATTCCACTGAGTGGGAAAGTAACAAGCTGATAGTTGTCTGTTAGGATCTGACCTCTAATTTCGCCACCTGGGTTAGCTGGCGTATGAACATTAATATAATGGCCACCTGAAGCAAGTACTGCGAAAATATCAGCATTAATTTGCGTGTTTTCCGGTGTCATCCACATTCCTGTGTCAGTACTTGATTGCTCAAGCGCAACTAATACATCGCCATTTGTGCCAATCCGGCCTGTATGAATGTGAGCGCCAGTTGCATCATCAACGCCCATGGTGCTAACACGTAGTTCTAAGCCGTAATTATCCATGTTAATTAATGCATAAGCTTCGCCGCTAGCGTTACTCATAACGGCAGGTACCTCTTGCTTACCGCTAAGTTTAAAGGTTGTGAAGATATAATTGCTGGTAAGAATTTGTCCGCGAAGCTCGCCACCAGGGTTACCCGGAGTATGGACATTTACGTAATGGCCTCCAGAAGCTAGTACTGCAAAAATATCAGCATTGATTTGAGTATTGCTTGGCGTCATCCACACGTTGCTGTCGTCCATTGATTGTTCAAGAGCGACTAATACATCGCCATTTGTACCAATACGACCTGTATGAATGTGCGCAGCGCTGGCATCGTCTAAGCCTGAGGTTACAACAGTAAGCTCGACACTGTAGTCGGTAGTATCAACTAATGCATAGCCATCACCACTTGACATTGTGTTTACCATTGGTACTTCTTGATTGCCACTTAAAGCGAATGTAGCAACAGCGTAGTTATCTGTTAGGATCTGGCCGCGGATTTCACCACCGGCATACTCCGGCGTATGAACGTTGACATAATGACCACCATCTAAAAGGATTGCTAAGGTATCACTATCGATTGTTGTACCTTCTGGGACTACCCAATCTGTCATTACTTCATCATCTTGCTCTAGAGCAACAAAAACATCACCATTTGAACCTAATTTTCCAGTGTGGATATGAGCTGCAGTTGCGTCATCAACACCCATAGTCACTGCACGAAGGCGCAATTCTGTTGTGGCACTGTCGTAAGACGCATAGCCATAACCCATTGCGTCGCTGTCGTTCATAGGTACTTGTTGATCGCCATTTAAAACAAAGGTGATGATACTGGTTGTATCAGGCACAATTTGCGCACGTAATTCACCATTAGCATACTGCTCAGTGTGTAGATTTATATACCAATCGCCATCCATTAAATCAGCGATTAAGCTTTCATCAAGGTCGGTAATTGCGACTTCATACATACCATCGGTGGTGGCTTCAAATGTGAATGCAACATCGCCATTAGCACCTAAGTCGCCGTCATGTATATGTGCTGCGCTAAAGCCCTCGACTGAGCTTGCGTCAAGTGTTGCGCGAAATTGCATTAAACTTTCGTCAAGCTCTACTGTTGCAGTTGCTGTTTGCATTGAGTTATTCATCGGCACTTCTTGCTTGCCGCTCAATGTAACGGAGTAGGTCATACTTGGGCTGAATTCTTGAACTGGGGGTGGAGTAACCACTTCGGTTTTATCGTCGTCATCATCGCTGCATGCTGTGATAAATAGCAAGCTTGTTGCCAAGAGTAAGTATTTCATCGTTCTTCCTTATATATTTGTATGTTCGGACGTTACGACGTGTCCATCACAACAAAGTGAACGAGGGAGATTTGAAAAGCGATCACAAAAGGTTATTAAAAAGTTATCAAATGGTAATTTATAACTAGTTTTTGCAATTAACTAAATTATGCTTTAGGGAAACAAGTACAAGGTGAGTGCTTGAGTATGCCTTAAGACTTTAAATAGAAAGATTTGGATGCTTAATAGGTACGTTTTGTGCATTAATTTCTTTTTAAACAGCACAGCTTAAAAGTGTCAAAAAAATAACCTTTGGAATATCATGCAAGTTACTCCATTTTCATCTTCTGTATTGTCAGACCCTGTGGGTCAGAAAAATAAAAATGATCTAAATCTAAACACCAATAATGCAACAAACAGCTATGCCAAAAATAATGAGCAAAATAACAATGTAGATTCTGATACAGAGACAAAACCAGATACCCCACTCACTCAGCAAGAGTTAGTTGCTAAGATTAAAGAACTGCAAAATAAAATTAATATTGTAGAGACAAGTGAAGAGTTAACGCCTGAGCAGCGTGAAGTGCAACTAAAAGAATTAAATGAGCAGTTAGACGATGAGGTTAATGCTGTTCAGCGAGCAGTGAAAAGCAATGTTTCTTCGATGATCAATTCACTATTTTCAATGCCTAGCAATAATCATTCAGGTATGCTTTTCAATAACAAGGCATAAAGTGTAATTAGAAGGACTCTTTTTCGGTTTAAAGTTTGGGTAAGTAGTGCAAAATTGCCGCAGGCTTTAATAGCTAAATTATTAAGCCTGTTAATTTGGAGTTACTAAAAAATCATTAACTTTAATTATGCTTTTGGTGCGGTCGTCTTAAGTAGCTACTTGCCCACATTACTGACAAACAACAACTAGCAAATTAGATCTTACAAAAAAATTTAAAAATTTTTCTTTCCCCGCCTTTGACTAACCGTCCATAACATAAGGGGAAATTTTTATGCGTGTGCCATTTAGACAGTTCTGGTTCAAAAGTTATGCAAATATTGTCTATAACACTATTGCGAACTATTACCGTTTAGATTAATATGCATTCCATCAACAGAAATGAGAGTGGTTTGCATTCATGTATATTTGCCTTTGCCATGGTGTAACTGACAAAAAAATTGAACAAACAATTGATGATGGCGCGATGACTATGCGTGAATTATCAAAAGAGCTGCAGGTGGGTACCCAGTGCGGCAAGTGTTGTGGTTGTTGTAAAAAAATTCTCAATCGTAAACTAATCGAAATTGCTGATATTACTGAGCAAGTAGCTTAATCTATTTGCTCTTAAAGCCGTTAAAACCTTTTTATTACTACTTTTTACTTCTTTATCCCTCCATATTAGTTTTTATTTGCTTTTAATCCGTTCATTTATTAGGGTAATAGTATAACGATCACGTGTATCTCACGTTAAATCAATGGTAGGAAGCCATGATACTAGACTCTTCAAAACTCCTTTTTTGTGTATTATTTTTGTATATTTCTGGTTGCGCACAATTACCTTCAAGAGAGTCTATTCAACCAAGTTATGCCATTGCAGCAGATACACCCAGTACTATAGGAGATGCGGTGGGTAATAATCATCCTGGATTATCTGGTTTTTATCCTCTAGCAGATGGGGTCGATGCCTTTGTAGCTAGATTGGCACTTATTGATTCTGCAGAGCACACCATTGATGTGCAGTACTATTTATACCACAGACAGCAAACCACTATATTATTTACGGCTTTTTTATTAAAAGCTGCGGAGCGTGGGGTAAGAGTACGTTTACTACTCGATGATTTATCGCAAGCAGATAGTGAATTAGACCTCGCTGCACTGGCTGTTCATCCTAATATTGAAGTTCGTTTATTTAATCCCTTTCCTAACCGTCGTTTTAAAGCGCTTGGCTTTCTAAGTAATTACAGTCAACTGTCAAGACGAATGCATAATAAGAGTTTTATTGTTGATAATCGGATTTTTATCACTGGTGGCCGAAATATTGGCAATGCTTATTTTTCGGCAGAAGATCATTCTGAATTTATTGATTTAGATGTGATGAGTGCTGGAGAGATTGTTCCAGAGGCATCAAAAGCCTTTGATTTGTATTGGAATCATCAACTTTCTTACCCTGTTGAAGAGTTACATGGTTCACGAGATGAGCAATCTTTGGTTGATATTACAAACACACTTTCAAGCTATGTTGAGCAAAACCAGCAAAGTAATTATGTTGAACAATTACGTGAAAGTGAGTTTGTAAAACGGCTTCAAAATGATGATATTAAGTTTGATTGGCAAAAATCTGTGCTGTTTTACGACCATCCCGATAAAGTGATGAATGATGTCAATGAGCGCTCTGCAAACATGTCACCACTATTATTTAAAGAAATGGGTGAGCCCAAGCACAGAGCAATTATTATTTCACCCTATTTTATTCCTCGCGATTCAGGTGTGAAACTGTTAACAAACTGGGCTCAAAAAGGTATTGATGTCACTATTTTAACTAATTCTTTAGCTGCTACGGATGTATCCGCGGTGCATGCTGGTTATAAAAAATACCGAGAAGATCTCATTAAGGCTGGGGTAAAGCTTTGGGAATTAAAACCCAGTGATCTAATGGCTATTAAGCGCAAAGCAGGGCGTAAAGTTACAGGGTCATCGCAAGCAAGCTTACACGCAAAAACCATGACCTTTGATGATGAAAGGATTTTTGTGGGTACCATGAATCTAGACCCTCGCTCACTTGATTTAAATACCGAGATGGGAGTGTTAATCGAAAGCGAAAAGCTTAGTCGCTTTTTAGCCCATTGGGTTGATACGCAAATGCCCGAATATGCCTGGAAAGTTGAACTTAAAGATGATGACTTAGTTTGGCTCGACACAGTAAGTAATGAGCAGTTTGATGAAGAACCACAAACATCATCTTGGCGGCGTTTTCAGGTTTGGTTTATTTCGCTATTCCCCATAGAAGATGAACTATAAATCATTCATTCAGTATTTGTATCTAAGCCCAACTTTTTAGTTGGGCTTTTTGTTCTCAGTCTTTAGTTGTTAACTATTTCGGGATAAAAAATTGCAATTGAGCGTACACGTGTAAACCCATTGTATTCAAGTGCTTAGCATACAAAGAAAAAATAAATATAAAAAAATGTTAAAAAAACTGGTTGGACCAATTGATCTATTGCTCATTTTGTGACGTAATGTAGGTATTACTATCTGGTCGGATGAGTTTATTATGAGCTTACGTACAAAATTAAAAAAAGTATTACCTAGTATTTCAATTACAGAACAAGAAGCGTTAGATGCGGGTGATGTTTGGTTAGAAGGTTCAATCTACCAAGGTAAACCTGACTTCGATGCACTTCGTGACGTGCCAGCAGCTAAGCTGAGCGCTGAAGAACAAGCATTCTTAGATGGCCCAGTTAAAGAATTATTATCAATGATTGATGATTCTGAAATTCAAAATGGTGTACATCTTCCTGACTACATTCTTGATTTCTTGAAAAAAGAGCGCTTTTTCTCGCTTATCATCCCTAAATCATTCGGCGGTTTAGAGTTCAGCCCTTATGCAAACTCTACTATTGTTGCGACTATTGCGACTAAGAGTTCTGCGGTTGCGGTAACCGTGATGGTTCCTAACTCTCTAGGCCCAGGTGAGCTATTACTACACTTCGGTACTAAAGAGCAGCAAGATCACTACTTACCACGCCTTGCAAATGGTCGTGATATTCCATGTTTCGCGCTGACTAGCCCAGAAGCGGGTTCAGATGCGGGTGGTATTCCAGATATCGGTGTTGTTAAACGTGGTCAATTCAATGGCGAAGAAGTTTTAGGTTTAGAAATTACTTGGGACAAACGCTACATCACACTAGCACCTATTGCGACAGTATTAGGTTTAGCATTTAAAGTGGTTGACCCTGATGGTTTACTAGGTGGTAAAGAAAACCTAGGTATTACCTGTGCGCTTATTCCTAAAGATCACCCAGGTGTTCAGCTTGGTAATCGTCATGACCCTATGGGTATTCGTTTTTACAACGGTACGACACGCGGTGAAAAAGTATTTGTACCAATGGACTTCATCATTGGTGGTCAAAAGAACATCGGTCGTGGCTGGCAAATGCTGGTTAGCTGTTTAGGTGCAGGCCGTGGTATCTCGTTACCGGCACTAGGTGTTAGTTCATCACAAGTGGCATTTAAAGGTGCTTCTGAGTACGCAGCTGTGCGTGAGCAGTTTGGTTTGGCGATTGGTCAATTCGAAGGTATTCAAGAGAAGCTTGCTGATATCGCAGGTAAAACTTACCTTCAAGAAGCAATGCGTGTATTAACAACAGAAGGTTTAGGCATGGGCTTAAAACCATCTGTAGTCACTGCGATTGCTAAATACCACATGACAGAAATTGGCCGTAACGTGCTTGATTCAGCAATGGATATTCAAGCAGGTAAAGCGATTCAAAATGGTCCGCAAAATACATTAGCAAGTGGTTATGTTGCTCAACCTATCGCAATCACGGTTGAAGGTGCAAACATTCTTACTCGTAACCTAATGATTTTTGGTCAAGGTGTAATGCGTTGTCACCCTTACCTGCAATCTATGGTTGAGTCTATCCACAGCGAAGACAAAAATGCAGACAAAGAATTCAACAGTATCTTACGTAAAACAGTGGGCTACAGCGTAGCTAACAGCTTACGAGCTTTCCGTTTAGGTGTATTACCGTTTACTGCGGGTGCTAAATCGTCACTACCAGAAGTACGTGAATACGAAAAAGCAGCGCACAAACTATCTGCAAAACTTGCAGTTTACGCTGACTTCTCGTTATTGGTACTGGGCGGCAAACTTAAGCAAGCAGAAATGTTATCTGCACGTTTAGGTGACGTAATGAGCTTCTTGTATGCGGCGATGGCATCGATTAAATACTACGAGCAAAAAGTAGCAAGCAGTGAACGTGAGCAAGCTGCGCCTTACTTCCACTATGCGACTCGCTTTGCACTACAAAGCGCTGAAGAAGCATTGCATAAGTTCCTAGATAACTTCCCTGCAAGTGGTACTCGTAAGTTTATGCGTTTCATTACTATGAACTACTCAAAGAAAATGCCTAAGATCAGCGATGATTTAATCCGTGAACTTGCGACTCAAGCGCAAATGGATACGGCATTTAAAGCGCAAATCACTCACTTGGTTAATCCAATTGAAGGTGATGGTCATTACATCAATGAGCAAGCGTACAAAGCGAAAATGGCGTGTCTTGATTTACTTGCAAAAGTTAAAAAAGCACTGCGTGCTAAAACTATCAAGCCGGGCGTTCGTTTTGCAGAAACACTTGATAATGCACTTGTTGCAAGTGTTATCAACGAAGAAGAATATGCAAAACTGATTGACTACAACAAGAAACGTGAGAAAGCGATTCGTGTTGATGAGTTCGATTTTGATATGAACTTACTGGATGACAATGCAAAGCCAGTTAACCCACTTAAAAGTGTGGTAAACGAGTAATTCAACAATGCAAGTCCTTAGCAGTATTAGGACTTTATCTTCGAAAACCCGTGCTTAGCACGGGTTTTTTATTGCCTACGGGCCGTTGTGCCAATAGCTAATTTCACCTACCATTGCCATTCGTTTTTTAAATCATAGAGCGTTATGGATCTTAGGCAATTTGTTACTTCTCACTTATCAAACATTACAAATTTACAGCAAGCCGCGTCAGTTTGGAGCGGGTGCGGTGAGATTATTCGTTGCCAAGTGAACGGTGCAGCGACTGTAATTAAAGCGATTGAAGTACCTAGCCAGATTAATCATAGCCGTATAACGCAAAGTGATTTTGCTCTTGCCAGAAAGCGCCAATCGTACTTAGTTGAATTTAACTGGTATCGGCATTACGCTGAGCAATTACCCCATGAAGCTGCAACAATCCACTGTATTGATGCAATACAAGAGGGCACTAAGCAAGCGTTATTATTTAGTGATTTCGTAGCACATGGTTACCAGCAAGCACATGCTACACACAGCCACATTCAAGCAATTATAAACTGGCTTGCACATTTTCATGCTTTTTACTTAGCAAGCTCAGCCGAGGGACTTTGGCCTCGAGGTAGTTATTGGCATTTATCAACACGGCCCGATGAGTTACAGCGTATGAGCGATTTAAGCTTAAAAGCGCAGGCGCAACCTATTGATGCTGCGCTGAGTGAGTCACCTTACCAAACGATAATTCATGGTGATGCTAAGCTTGCCAACTTTGCTATTGCGCCACAAAACCAACATGTTCTTGGCTATGATTTTCAATATGTTGGCAAGGGTGTTGGGGTGATTGATGTAATGTATTTTTTAGGCAGTTGTTTAGATGATACAGCATTAAAATCAGTTGCAGATGATTATTTAAATCGTTATTTTGACACTCTTACCCTAGCACTAAAACGCTATCAACCGAGTATAAATCCTGTGCATGTTGTTAGAAGTTGGCGAGCGCTATGGTGTTACGCATGGAGTGATTTTTATCGCTTTTTAGCAGGTTGGAGCCCAACTCATGCAAAAATAAATGGCTACATGCAGCAGCAATTTGCAACGTACTTAACAAATACAAAGGAATAACAATGAATAAGCCAATGCGATTTGCCATTATTGGCTGTGGTGCTGTAACCGAAGTGAAAAGCGGCCCAGCTTACCAACAAGCAGAAGGTATTGCGCTTATTGGGGTGACACGCCGCGACCTAGAAAAAGCCCATGATTATGCTAAACGCCATAATGTAGCAAAGGTGTACACATCGCCAAGCGAACTCATTAACGATACCAGTGTTGATGCAGTGTATATTGCCACGCCGCCAGATAGCCATAAAGCGTATGCTCTTGAGGTGGCTGCGGCAGGTAAACCGTGTTGTATAGAAAAGCCACTTGCGCCAAGTTATCAAGACAGCCTTGATATTGTCGCAGCGTTTAAAGAAGCTAAACAGCCGCTGTTTGTGGCTTATTATCGTCGTTCGTTACCGCGCTTTAATCAAGTTAAACAGTTACTTGAACAAGGTGCCATTGGTAAGCCGCGTCATGTCAGTTGGCATTTAAGTAAGTCGCCGAATCCTCTAGACTTATCGGGAGAGTATAATTGGCGTACCGATCAAACAGTAGCACGAGGCGGTTACTTTGACGATTTAGCCAGCCATGGCCTTGATTTACTTGCCTACCTTTTAGGTGATTTTAATAAGGTGCATGGTTTATGTGCCAATCAACAAGGCTTATATTCTGCATTCGATGCCATAACCGCGCACTGGCAGCATCAATCTGGTGTTACTGGCACCGGAAGCTGGAACTTTGCCTCAGCAAATCGTTTTGATGATGTAATGATTTATGGCAGTGAAGGCGAGCTTAGCTTTAGTGTATTTGATGAAAAGCCCATTGTGCTTAACAACGCAAAGGGAACACAACAGTTTGTAATTGATAACCCAGCACATATTCAACAATATCATGTTGAAAACATGGCGAATTATTTTCATGCCCAGCAACCACACCCATCAACAGGTGAAACCGCACTACATACAAGCTGGGTTATGGAGCAGATTTTATCGGCTTAGTGCTCAAACGCTGCATTGAAGGCATTTACAATTTGTGTGTTTTCACCTTCGTGAAATAGCGCCTTTAAACGCTGACTAATTAATGTGCGTACCTTTTTTGTTTTAAGTGCTTTGTCGAACAGTGCTACGGCTTGTTTGCCGACCTCTGTCGGTGAACAGGCAATATAACCAAACAACGCGGCTTTTTCTGGCTTAAGGCTGATATAGCGAATGTGACTTAGACCCGGTGCTCGCTTATAGCGATTGTTAAATACAGTTTGGTATTCTAAAACTGCATCAATTTTGTTTTGAAATAGCATCTGACCAAGCCGAGGTGCATTGGTTGCCCCTTCTAACATAAAAAAGTGCTCATCATCTAAGCGTATAAAGTTATCAATTTCTTCTGAATATGAGCGGCCCTTGATGATGCCTATTGTTAAATTGAAGTCATTAATAGCTTGTAGCAGGGTAATGGAGTCAGGGATCTTTGGCTTGTTGAATACCACCAATTTGTTAGCAGGAAAAGCCATCAGAGGGTATTGACTAAATACGGCTTGGGCCTCACGGTCAGGGGTTTTTAATTTATTGTATAAGCAAACATTATTCATTTTGCTTAACTGCTGCCATTCTCTTAGCCGACTTGCCGGTATAAAGTGCAGGCTGATTTCATCACCTAACTCAGCGGAAGCAGCAAGTAAAAACGTAGTGGCTTCATTTTCTGGATTGCCGCCATCTTGGGGGATAAAGTCAGCCATCATTTGAATATTGAGTGTTTCACTGTGGGTTGGTAAGGAAATGCAATAAAATAGTATTAAGGTAAATGTGAGTGTTTTCATTACAGCTTAACCCAAAAAATAATTAAATCTTAAATATTGACCGTACGTGTTGTTGCAAAAAAATTAAAATTTGCACACAGCTGTTTAATTTTAGACCAGTTGTTCGAATTAATGCAGTAAGTATGCAATTTTTGCAGTCGAGTAGACTATTTTGCGCTAAAATAGGCGTAATTTATTTCATTTAGGTTCTACTTATGTCTATCCATGTTATTACTCATCCGTTAGTTCAACACAAACTTGGCCTTATGCGCGCACAAGGTATTAGCACAAAAAGTTTCCGTGAGCTGGCGTCTGAAGTAGGTACTTTGCTTACATACGAAGCAACAAAAAACCTACCATTAGAAAGCGTGCAGATCACTGGATGGGATGGTTCAAACCTCAATGTAGAGCACATTAAAGGTAAAAAAATTACTGTTGTGCCTATTCTACGTGCCGGCCTTGGTATGATGGATGGCGTTATGCAATTATTACCTGCTGCAAAAGTTAGTGTTGTAGGTTTGCAGCGTAACGAAGAAACATTGGAGCCTGTGCCATACTTTGAAAAACTGGTTGGTAAAATTGATGAGCGTTTAAGCCTTGTTATTGACCCAATGCTGGCAACGGGTGGTTCAATGATCGCCACAATCGATATGCTGAAAAAAGCAGGCTGTAAAGATATTAAAGTGATTGTACTAGTGGCAGCACCTGAAGGTGTAGAAAAAACCCTTGAGGCGCACCCAGATGTTGAAATCTTCACTGCATCACTAGATAGTCACTTAAACGAAAAAGGCTATATCATCCCAGGCTTAGGAGATGCCGGTGACAAGATCTTTGGTACAGTGTAAGGCGTGCACGTGGAAAATCATCAAACATTTTCGTTAAAAACAATTCTAACCGGCGCGCAAATGCTGTTTGTTGCATTTGGCGCACTGGTACTTGTGCCGTTACTGACAGGCCTTGATCCCAATGTGGCTTTATTTACCGCAGGCCTAGGAACCTTGCTGTTTCATGTGGTTACCAAAGGCCAAGTTCCTATCTTTTTAGCATCGTCTTTTGCTTTTATTGCACCTATTATCGCCTCAGTACAAATGTGGGGTATTCCTGCAACTATGGGCGGTTTAATGGTGGCAGGCTTTTGCTATTTTGCACTTAGCTTGATTGTAAAATTTAAAGGCGTGAATGCACTGCATAAAGTGTTACCTCCTGTGGTTGTTGGCCCAGTTATTATGGTGATTGGTTTAGCCTTAGCGCCCGTTGCTGTGAATATGGCAATGGGTAAAGCAGGGGATGGCAGCGCGCAACTAGTTCCTTATGAACAAGCTATTTGGGTGTCTGGTTTATCATTATTGGTTACGCTGATTTTTGCGGTATGGGGTAAAGGTGTATTTAAACTTATTCCTATTCTTGCTGGTGTTATCGCAGGTTATCTTGCTTCGTTATTTATAGGTATTGTGGAATTTAATGCGGTTACTGAAGCTCGCTGGTTTGCTGTACCTGCATTTACTTACCCTGAGTTTAAGTGGCAAGCTATTTTATTTATGGTGCCTGTGGCCATTGCGCCAGCTATAGAACATATTGGCGACATGATGGCAATTAGCCAAGTCACGGGTAAAGACTATTTAAAGAAACCGGGCTTACATCGCACTTTACTCGGTGATGGCTTAGCAACCTCTGCGGCATCGGTTTTTGGTGGTCCACCTAATACAACCTACTCTGAAGTAACGGGGGCGGTCATGCTTACGCGTAACTTCAACCCTCGAGTGATGCTTTGGACTGCTATCATCGCGATTGTGCTCGCATTTGTGGCAAAAATGGGGGCGGGTTTACAAACTATTCCGGTTCCTGTGATGGGCGGCATCATGATTTTACTATTTGGCTCAATTGCCGTTGTAGGCTTAAATACTTTAGTAAAATCAGGTGAAGACCTTACCGCGCCTCGCAACTTGACTATCATCGCACTGATTTTAGTGTTTGGTATTGGTGGCATGCACCTCGGCGGTGACGAGTTTAGTTTGCAAGGTGTGAGCTTATGCGCAATTTTAGGGATTATCTTAAATGCTGTCCTCCCCAAAGCAGTGCAACAAGTTGATTAGAACTTAAAAACTGCTTAAATATTGCACCAAAAAAGCGCGTTAAATACGCGCTTTTTTTGTAACTATATAAAAAATAACGAGTTATAAAACTGGTCTACTAACTGCATTTATCTCTATGTCATACTGGTAGGAGCGATTATGCAAGAGGCAAATGTTGTGGATATTACCCCGTTTTTAGCGAAGCATCAGTTACCACTCAAGTATCAATACTTAAGTGAGCAGTTTTTTATACCCCTCGCGCAAGATATCTTGAGCGCAAAAATGACCGGCCAATCTATGCTGGTGGCTATCAACGGCTGCCAAGGCTCAGGAAAAACAACCCTCGCTGATTTTTTAGTGACTTGGGTTAATAGCAATACTGAATTTAACAGTGTGTCATTATCAATCGATGACTTTTATTTAAGTCGTGATGCACGCACTGAGCTTGCTAAAGATGTTCATCCCTTGTTTGCCAGTCGTGGTGTACCAGGTACGCATGATACGCAATTAATGGAGCAAACCTTATCGGCCTTGTTGGCAGGTAAAGTGAATGTGCCATTACCTCAATTTGATAAGCTAACCGATGATCCAGTGCCACAAGCCCAGTGGCCGAGCAACCAAAAGCCCGTAGATATCGTGTTTTTTGAAGGTTGGTGTGTAGCCAGTACACCTCAGCAACCTTATCAACTGCAAACTCCAGTTAATGAATTAGAACGACTAGAAGATGCCGACGGCATTTGGCGTCGCTGCGTAAATAGCTGCTTAGCAAATGAATATCAAAATGTATTCGCAATGGCCGATTACACCATTATGTTAAAAGCGCCATCATTTGAGGATGTGTATGCTTGGCGCTTAGAGCAAGAGCACAAGTTAATTGCCAAAAAAGGCCAAGGGCAGGGCACGTTTGATGAAGTGAGTTTAAAGCGTTTCATCTCTCATTTTGAACGTATTACGCGTGAAAACTTAGCCACTCTTGCGCACAGTGTTGATGCGTTATTGTTGCTTGATACTGAGCGTGATATTACCAAAATGGAACTACTCGCTGACCAAATTGCTCAACCACTTATTTTTACTGATTTAGACGGCACATTGCTTGATCACGATAGTTACGAATGTGAGGTGATCAAACCATTTTTGGCTAAGTTGAATGATACCGGTGTCAATGTCATTTTTAATACCAGCAAAACATTTGCAGAAGTCACTGATATTCAAAAAGCTTTAAATCATCACCAACCCTTTATTGTGGAAAATGGTGCGGCCGTTTATATCCCGAAAGATTATTTTAAAGTAAAGCCGATTGGCTGTGATGAGTATCAAGGTTATTGGCGTTTTGCGATGACACAAAGCACCGATAAATTGCATGAAGATCTTAAACAATATGCCAGTCAATTTAGCCATTGTGTGCGCTTATTTAGTCAATTTAGTGCACAAGAAATAGCCAAACTAACAGGGCTACCCGTTGATAAAAGCGAACTGGCTTTAAAGCGTCAATATTCAGACCCAATTTGCTTTTCTGGCAGTGATGAAGAGAAACAAGGTTTGATAGAGGCAATGAGTCAAGTAGGATACGAAGTGCTTGTTGGTGGTCGCTTCATTCACCTAACTAAAGGTAACAACAAAGGCCTTGCACAAAAATGGTTGTTAAATCAGTTCAAAAAAGCTTATCGCAATCCATTCACTGTAATAGCGCTCGGCGACAGTCAAAACGATGTCGCCATGCTAAAAGCGGCCGACACCGCTATTTTAATCAATAACCCTGGCAGCCAAGTACAATCGCAAATATTACAAAAAGCTTGGCAGCTAAGCGAAAAACCAGCCCCAGCAGGTTGGGTTCAAGAAGTTTCTGCGTTAACTATCATCAAAGCGCGTTTTGCAGCAAAACAGGAGCAATCTCATGGCTGATTTCTATCAAAATGGCATTATCACGACCTTACACAATATTGCTGACCGTCCAGTCGAAGAACTAGAAAAAGAGTTATTGGATTTTTCAAAACAGCGTCCTATGGGTTTGATTTTACCCTCACTTTACAGTGAGTTAGAAGGACCCGCTTTGCAAAATATTATAGCTGAGCTCAAACATGTGCCTTACTTATCACAAATTACCATTGGCCTAGATCGCGCCGACGAAAGCCAATATCGCCATGCGTTACAGTTTTTTGCTGAGCTTGACCAGCATCATAAGGTACTTTGGAATGATGGCCCGCGTTTACAAGCGCTTGATAAAGAACTACAAAAACTTGGCGTTGCGCCACGAGAGCTAGGTAAAGGTCGCAATGTTTGGTATTGCATGGGTTATAAGTTAGCAACCTCAAAAGTAGAGTCAATTGCACTACATGACTGCGATATTTTGACTTACGACAGAGCACTTTTAGCACGCTTAATTTATCCTGTTGCTCACCCTCGTTTTAACTATGAATTTTGTAAAGGCTTTTACCCGCGCACCGCTGAGGGCAAAATTAATGGCCGCGTGTCACGTTTGCTGGTAACGCCGCTATTACGCTCATTTAAAACAATTTTAGGTAGCAACGATTATTTAGAATACATGGACTCGTTTCGTTATCCGCTAGCGGGTGAGTTCTCATTCCGTCGCGATGTACTTAATGATATTCGTATTCCAAGTGACTGGGGTCTCGAAATTGGCGTGTTATCAGAGATGTATCGTAACTATTCGCATAACCGGTTATGTCAGGTCGATATTGCTGATAACTATGATCATAAACACCAAGACCTATCGCTTGAAAACCAAGCAGCAGGCTTGTCGAAAATGTCGATTGATATTACTAAAGCTTTATTCAGAAAGCTGGCTACCCAAGGGGTGACCTTTACCAGCGAAACAATTCGTTCATTAAAAGCAACTTACTACCGTATCGCACTCGATTTTATCGAAACTTATCACAACGATGCGCTGATGAATGGTTTAACACTTGATATTCACCATGAAGAGAAAGCCGTTGAAATGTTTGCGCAAAACATTATGAATGCGGGTCAGCACTTCTTAGAAAACCCAATGGAAGCACCATTTGTGCCGAGTTGGAACCGAGTCGCTTCGGCAATGCCAGATGTATTTGCTCGCTTAGAAGAAGCCGTAGAGCTTGATAACAAAGAATTTATTTAACGGAGAAGACACGTGACTTTAGAGCTACTCCAACAACGGGTTATACAGCATTTAACCTGTATCTACGCCGAGGTTGAGTTATCAACCTCGCTTGAACAACTTGCAGACAGGCTTATCAATACCATGTTAGGTGATGATCCTGTTCGTGACCCAACGCCGCATAAAAACCGTTGGGATGAACAAGACATGATTTTAATTGCTTATGGTGATTCAATCATTCGCCATGCGAATACGGATGATGCCGTGGCAAAGCCTGAAGAGCCACCTTTGCATACTTTACATCGGTTTGTAAAAAGCCAATGCTTGCCTGAGCTTAATGCACTGCACATTTTGCCATTTTACCCATATAGCTCAGATGAAGGCTTTGCGGTAATGAATTATGTGCAAGTGAATGAAGCGTTAGGCAGTTGGCAGCATATTCGTGATATTTCAGCAGATGTTAGATTGATGGCTGATTTGGTGATCAACCATTGTTCAAGCCGAAGTGTCTGGTTCGAAAACTTTATTCAAGGCAAAGAGCCGGGTAAAGGGTATTTTAAAACGGCAAGCCCGAGTGACGACCTAGTGCAGGTTGTTCGTCCGCGTACATCGCCTCTTTTACAAGCGGTCGAAACAAAAGATGGTTTGCAACATGTGTGGTGTACGTTTAGTCATGACCAAGTCGATTTTGATTTTGCCAACCCAGATGTACTGAACGAGTTTGTGGGTATTATTCGTCATTATTTAGATAATGGTGTGCGTATTTTCCGCCTTGATGCGGTGGCATTTTTATGGAAAAAGCTCAATACCCGTTGCATTAATTTACCTGAAACTCACGAAGTGATCAGGCTACTTCGCACCCTTATTGAGCACTTTGAGCCTAATGTGATTATTATCACTGAAACCAATATTCCAAATCGCGAAAACCTATCGTACTTTGGTAATGCCAACGAAGCGCACTGTATTTACAACTTCTCATTGCCACCGTTGCTGTTACACACTTTACTCAGTGGTGACAGCACGGCATTAAAGCATTGGATGATGAGTATGCCACCTCCTCAAGAAGGGACCGCATACTTTAACTTTATAGCTTCACATGATGGTATTGGTTTAAGGCCTGTCGAAGGGTTATTGGAGCAAAGTGAAATTGCCGAAATGGTCAGTACGACTGCAAAGTATGGCGGTAAAGTCTCACTTCGTACCGCACCAGATGGAACTAACACCCCTTATGAGTTAAACATTGCTTTATTTGATGCATTGCAAGGTACTCATAAAGGCCCTGATAAGTGGGGAGTTGCTCGCTTTTTATGTGCACATGCCATTATGTTTGCGCTTGAAGGCATTCCTGGTTTGTATATTCATAGCTTACTCGGTACTACCAACGATTATGAGCGCTTTGAAAATAGCCAACATAATCGGGCTATTAACCGTCACCGTTGGCAAGAATCAGATTTACTAGCAAAACTGAGTAATGAAAATGCCCATCACCGTACTGTGTTTAAAGCGATGAAAAACTTGATGTCTATTCGTAAGGCGCAAAGCGCATTTCACCCTAATGCGACGCAATATACGTTACATTTAAGTGAGGGGTTATTTGGTTTTTGGCGACAAAGTATTAACCGTTCACAAAGCATGTTTTGTGTTTATAACATTAGTGATGAGACGCAAACTCTCACTCTTGCAGACTTAAATTTGATTGGTACCGAGCAGTGGCGAGATTTAATAAGCGGGGAGCAAATTACTGAGCAAACACAAACATTGTCGCTGACTCCATATCAAGCAGTTTGGCTCAGCAATAAATAATCCTATCATCAAGATAATACAAGTCTTATCGTTAACAAGTATGCCCATCAGGTGGGTTTGCTTGTTAACAAGTAACTTACAGTTATCGTAAATTGCTTCCTTATTGCACACCAAATTATCATTCCAGCTTAATTTTCAATGAAATAGTCTTAGAAATTAAATCTTATTTAATCTAATTTACCGTTTTTAGTAAAAAGTAAAGTTAACAACATTTACAATATAAAAGATAACTATTATCATTTGGTTTTATTTTTAGGTGCACTTTACGATGAACAAAGCAGTACTCTCTCTCGCGGTGTCATTGGCTTTGACTCCACTATACAGTGTTGCAAATGATGACATGCAAGCTCAACTCGAAAAACTTCAACAACAACTCCTTGAACAACAAAAAGCGATTGATTACTTAAAAAGTCAATTAGAAGCAAAAAACACCCAGCAAGTTGCAGTGCAACAAAAAGCCCCAGTTGTTACTGAGCAGGCAGCACCCGTTGCTACAGTCGCAAGCAAAAAAGAATCAAAACTTACTTTTAAAAGCTACGGTACTTTGCTTTATAAAAGTGACGAAGTGTTTGCCAACGTTCAAGATACTTCTCCAGAGCGCCGCGCCACAACAGATTTAGAGCGTGTTGTTACTGAGTTTGAATATGAAATTGATGATAAATGGAAAGTCGAATTTGAACTTGAGTATGAACACGGCGGTACAGGTACCACGCTTGAATATGACGGCTTTGAAGAATTTGGCGAATTTGAATCAGAAGTTGAAGCGGGTGGTGAAGTTATTGTCGAAAAGCTGCAACTAGAATATGAATATAACCCTAACTTTACTGTCAAGTTTGGTCATATATATGTTCCGGTAGGCTTAGGCACAGACTTAAACAAGCCTGATCAATACTTTACCACGACTCGCCACTGGGGTGAGGCAACCATGATCCCGCAAGTTTGGCACGAAACTGGAGTTAACTTAATTTCTCGTTGGTCTGACTTTACACTGCAAACATTGGTGACGACAGGTCTTAACTCTGAATACTTCCGTTCGACTAATTGGGTCGCGGGTGGTGCACAGCAACGCTTTGAAGAAAATACCGCAGATGATTTAGCGCTCACATTACGCCTTGATTATGGCAATGTTAAAGCTGGTAAAGGTTTTGGTGTTAGTTACTATACGGCAAACACATCAGATAACCGTCGCAATCAGGGCAAACTCGATGAGGATGGAAACGTATCTATCCTCGGGTTACATGGTGCATGGACGTTAGATGATCTTGTGTTTCGTGGTCAGTACTTATATGGCGAGTTAGAAGACTCAGTTGCTATCACTGCAGCGAATAAAACAACACCGGGCCTGCGTCCGGGAAGCTTTGCACAGCTTGGTAGTAAAGCAGAATCTGCATTTGTAGAAGCCGCTTATAATATGCAGGGGCTGTTTGATTTATCTTCGCCGCTGTATGTATTTACCTCGTTTGATTATGCCAACCCAATGCTTGAAGTGGCCAGTGGTGCGGCTATCCATCGTTACGACATTCGTGAGCTTAACTTTGGTTTAAATTACCTTCCAAACAAAAACTTAATTCTAAAACTTCAGGGCGGTCAACGTTATTACGCACAAGACGATATCGATGACACGACTCACTTTAGCGCCTCTCTTGGCTATAAATTTTCTACAGAACTATAAAGGAATCTTGGGATGAAAACTGTATTAAACAGCATTACAGCTGTCATTTTAGCGTCAACACTTGTTGCATGTGGTTCGTCTTCTTCGGACGATTCTTCAGATACAAGCACACCTGTTACTGAAGTAACAGGCTTTAGCTATGACGCAACAGATTTAATTGAAAACGTAACTGAGCAAGTGATTGTGGATGGTTACGAAATGCTAAACAGCAAGGCGGCTGTTTTACATAATGCGACACTGACATTATTAGAAAACAAAAACGAAGCCGCGCTGCTTGCTGCTCAACAAGCATGGAAAGATGCACGTGTATTCTGGGAGCAAGGTGAGTCGCATATCTTTGGTCCTGTTGATAGCTTATCAATTGATCCACACCTTGATACTTGGCCACTGAATACAGCTGATTTAGAAGCACTACTTGCAAGTAACACAACGTTCTCGGCTGATAATGTAAAGAACTTTGACGATGGTGTACAAGGTTTCCACACTATGGAGTTCTTATTATTCGGTAATGGCGTTGAAGATAACGATAAGTCAATTGACGAAATGACTGTGCGTGAAATGGAATACCTAATTGCATGTGCTGAAGTATTCAATATTCATACACAAAGCCTTGTTGATGCATGGGGTATATCAGCAAATGCGGATGATGAACCTGCTTATAAAGATTATTTATTAACGCCGGGTAATGATAAATACTCATCTGAGTTAGGTGTTATTGAAGAGTTAGTCAATGGTGTTATCGGTATTGTTGATGAGGTAGGTAACGGTAAAATTGCAGAACCATTTGGTACTAGCAAAGACACAGCTGACACATCATTGGTTGAATCACAATATAGCTGGAACTCATTAACCGACTTTAGCAACAACATTGTTGGTGTACAAAATGTGTTTTTAGGCACATTCAGCGATGAAAACGACAGCCCAGGCCTAAAAGCATTCATTACTGCCGGTGACGCTGAGCTAGCAGCGAAAGTTGAAACTCAAATTACAGAAGCTATTGCAGCGATTGATGCCATTGCAGGTGCAGATGATATGCCATTTAGACAAGCGATTAAGGATGATGCTGGTCGCGTTCGAATTCAAACAGCGATTGATGCGCTAGGTGAATTACAAGCGACCCTTGAAGAAGAAGTTGTGCCACTTATCAAAAAGTGGAATTTATAATCGCTGGGGAAGCATTTGCTTCCCCTCTTTGCAAGATACCGTCATGAATGTAAAAGCAATTAAACCAATTCTATTTGCTTTCACAGCCTTATCTTTAGTGGCATGTGGAAGTAAAACCAGCGATAAAAGCGCGACCGAAACGACAACGCCACCACCGACAAGTAGCGAAACGGATCCAAATTATATTGATGTCGTTGCGTTGGCAGGTGATGCGACAGCCCTCGATACCAATAATTCAGGCCATGGTTTCTCTACACCTATGCCTAATTTAAGTGATTCAGAACGCGATATTCACTTAACTGGCGATGCTAATTTTGAAACATCCTTTACGACAGCCCCGAATGATGCACACCCGGAACTCGATGGTTTAGGGCCAGTTTTTAATAACAATAACTGTAATGCTTGTCACCAACGAGATGGTCGCCCAAGTACTATTGTTCCTACCGCTGAACAGCAAACTGTGAAGTTAACGAATGATGCAGGGATCTTTTTACGCGTTAGCTTAGCTGATGGCGTGTGTGAAATGCCAAGTAGTGTCAATGATTTTTGTCAGGCTACAGGCGTTGAAGGGTTTGGGGATCAACTCTTTCACCGGGGGATTTTACAAGCCCGTGAAGACTGGCAAACGCATAATTTTGGTGGCCAAGCTGATGTATATCTAAGCTATGATTACACGGAGTTTAGCTACCCAGATGGCAGTACTGTCACGTTGAAAAAGCCGGTATTTACTATCGACAATGCGTGGGACTCACCTGAAAACTTCAGTTTAAGTGCCCTTGCCAATGAAGATGTACGTTTTAGTGCCCGTAATGGCATGCCTGTCTTTGGTCTTGGATTGCTTGAAGCGATTGAAGAGCAAGATATTCTAGCGCTTGAAGATGTTGATGATGCCGACAACGATGGAATTTCTGGTAAAGCAAACTGGGTATTTGATGCTGTTAAGGCTCAAGCGGGTGATGAAAACCCTGTGTCACTTGGACGATTTGGTTGGAAAGCCAGTACACCATCAGTCAGACAGCAATCACTAGGTGCACTACGTGGTGACATGGGGGTAACCAACTCATTGTTCCCTGAAGAAAGCATTGCTAATACATTAATGCACGAAAGTTATTTATCTCGTACTAACTATCAAGATACCGGTTCTGATGAGCAAGGATTGCCAGAAGCCAGTGATGAGTTTGCTGATACGGTCGTGTTTTACGCAGAAACACTTGCTGTGCCAGCACGTCGTAATGTAGCAGACGAAGGTGTTAAAGCCGGTGCTCGTTTATTCGATGATTTAAACTGTACTGGTTGCCATACGCCTCGTTTTGTAACCGCAAATGGTGCCGCTTTATTACTGGGCGGTGTTGCAGCGCCTGCGGCAGTAAAAGGGCAAGAAATTTGGCCATTTACTGACATGTTGTTGCATGACATGGGTGAAGAGCTCGCAGACAACCGTCGTGATTTTATGGCAACAGGCCGTGAGTGGAAAACGCGTCCGCTTTGGGGGATTGGTTTAACGAAAACAGTTAACCCTGCCGCTGGTTTCTTACATGATGGGCGTGCAGCAACACTTGAAGAAGCGATTTTATGGCATGGTGGTGAAGCTGAAAAAAGTAAGCGTGAATTTACAGAGCTTAGCAGTGAAAAAAGAGCACAGTTAATCAGCTTTTTACAATCACTATAGCTGTAACCCCCTTTAAAAGCGCACTGTCAACGCCCTTTACAGTGCGCTTTTTGTTGCCTCTAAGAGAAGAGATTCAACACTAAAGGGAAGAGGGTTTTCATGTGCCTTGCTGAAAACGCGAAAGTTAATTGCCACGTTATCACTGTGAATTTGTTCAACCAGCTTTAGCGTTTGTTCGTTATGTTGACTGAAAATAGCCACTTCTTGATGCATTGCTCCAGTTGAGTAATTATTGAGTAGATCATGAACATTTACTATAGCTAAAGCTCCGAGCGTAACATGACCACCGATTGTGACATCTATTTTTTTGGCCACTGCCCTAAGCGGCCAATTAATTGCTCCAACCACTACGTTTTTGCGTTTGTTTAACTCATCAAGCGCAGCAATTGCCCCTAACGCCATCGCATCATTTGCCGCCCAAACAATATTAATAGTTGGTTGATGCCTAAAAAAACCAAGGCTTTGACGGTAGGCTTGTTTAGTTGACCAATTGGCAACTGCATTAGCAGTAATGTTTGCACTAGTATTAGCTGCCACACTTTGCTTTAAACCTTGCTCCCGATCAAGGGCTGCATGGGTGGTGTAGTCTCCATTAATTGCGAAAATGTTGGCAGCTTGCTGGCTCTTTTCAATTAGTTTGTTGGCTAATAATTGGCCTGCTTGTTTGTTATCGGGTACTACGCTACCAGTGACATTAATACCATGATCACTCATAAGTTTTAGCTCTTGCTTAGATGGGCGGTTGAGTAAAAAATAGATGGGTGTAGGTACAGGAGACAAGCTTAAAAGCTGTTGCGTAAGCACACTTTTCTCATCAACTAAAATGAGCATATCTGGCTTAGCTTTGATTGCTTTAGCCACTAAAGATTTCATTTCAATATGATTTCGATTGGCATAATGAATAGTTAAATCGAGATCAAAGTCTTTTGCAGCGTTTTGCATCAACTGCGACACTTCAAACCAAAACGGGCCTGTTACATTGGTATCTGCATGACCTGGATTAATAAAAATAATACTTTGCTTGGCAAAAACACCAGGCAGGTAAAATAGACAGATAGTGATAAATACTGTTTTAAGCATGGCTTTATTAGGTTAAAAGACCGGTAGGGTAGAGTATAGCGCGAATTGGTAGATTTTAAGTAAATGATTGGAATAGGGTATTTTTTTTAATATCTGATAGAAAAAGGGCTGCACAAATGTGCAGCCCTAAGAGAATCAAATTGAAATTGTCACGCTAAATTAAAATTCATACGTTACATTGGCGAATACACGTCGGCCAATTGAGTCGTATTGAGAATACAATGCCGCATTACCTACTTGGAACTCTGTGCTTGATAAGCGAGGAGGCTCTTTATCAAATAAGTTTGCAACACCCATTGTCGCGCTCCAACCACCTGAGAAGTTAGCCGAACCTGAAAGTGTGTGATAGGTTGTCCATCTAGTTTCACCAACGAAACGAACTTCTTCTCCACGGTATGTTGTTAGATTTGAATCATTGTTATATTCGTAATCGTTAGTAGAGTCGAAGTAATTCGCAGTCCATGTCAGGCTGTAATCATCCCAGCTATAAGTTAGTGATGCGTTACCAACATGCTTAGGTTCACCCATCTCGCCAACTTCATTGTTTAGCTCACTATTTTCGAATAACTGATAAGTACGCTCAATTTGCATTGTGTGTTCTAATCGGAATCGAATAGAGCCAAAGTCAAACATGTCTTGGTATGTGAAGTTATAATCGACACCGCGAGCATTTTGGCTCGCAACATTTACATAGCCACTATAGATTTCATCAATACCGTAGTCGTTATTAGAACCATCTCGGCGAGTGAAAAGGCCACACAACGGCTCATTTGCAAAATCTTTAGATTCATAACATTGAGACGTAATATCACCGCCACTTAAGCTAGTTACTTCATCATCAATCGAAATGTTGTAATAATCTATTGAAAGAGCATAGGTGTCTTCTGGACTTCTCCAAACAAAACCAATAGTTTCTGTGACCGCAGTTTCAGCTTTTAATCGTCCTTCACCACCACTTGTATAAATAGTTGCAGAGCTACCGCCTAAAGCATAATCAGCAGGGATACCATCTGCTTGACAGTTGTTTGCAACTGTCTGAGTAATATTACCTGCGGCAAACTCTTCAGACCAATTCAAACAAGGATCGACAGCTAATTGTCCACCAAAACCAGATTGGTTTGCTAAATAAAGTTCATAAAGTGCTGGCGAGCGGAAAGAACTACCGCGGTTTGCACGAATATTAAAGCCTTCAAGTACTTCCCAATTTAGACCTAGCTTATATGTTGTATCGTTGCCATAAGTATTGACGTCTGTCCAACGGAATGATGCTGATAGGTCAAGCGAGTTCATTAAAAATAGATCTTTTACAACAGGTACTTTGACTTCACCATACACAGCTCGTGTGATTTGTGAACCTGCAGTGATCCCCGCTCCTGTTAGACCCCAAGAGTTACCCTCTAATGTATGTTTTCCTGGCGTGTCTTCGATTTCATCTTTCTGGATTGAAAGACCAAATGCAGAGCCAACTGTGCCTGCTGGTAAATCAAATAAGTCACCAGTAATATAAGCATCTAAAGTTTGTTGCTTATAAATAGTATTACCGATATCTTCACCAAAAATAAAATCTCTAACCTCTTGAGATGGGTTTCCAGCTAAGAAATTTGGATCAGTCCAAGGGATATCTACACAAGTTCTTTTTGAAAACTCAGTTACTTCACCATTACATTGGACGCCGTTAGCTAAATTTAGCTGAGACATGACAAGCGAATCTCTTAAGAAGATCTGTTGCTGATATTCGCCGTCATTGTAACTATTTTGGTAAGAAACATCCCACAACCAATCGCCTAGGCTACCTTCTAAACCAACTACAGCACGCGTGTAATCAACCGTCGTCTCAGAACCGTAGTGATCAGATAATGCAACAGGCATTAAAAATGCGTTTCCAGAGAAACCATCAAATAGGTCTGCAGCTTGAGGGCCAATATCACCAATCCAAAACTGTCTATAACTACTCATTGTGGTCGTTCGTGAGCTATGGATTAATTCGCCGTATAATTTCATATCATCAGTAATTGCGTAATCACCTTGAGCAAATACTGACCACACTTCAGTTTCTGGACGCATACTTTCATTGTCTAGAAACGGGTGCTGAAGGTCCCACCAACCATCACTTTCTTTGTCATAAGAAACAGGATACCAGCCATCAGGAGTGGTTAAATCACCTGGTTGAGTCGCTGTGCTATTATAATTATCATATCCGTTTGCGCCGAAGAATCCATCATAGTCGTATGCTAGGTTTGGTCCACTACCTACAACATTTGATGCACCTGCACCATATACCCAAAGGCCATAACCAGTTTCATTACAGTTTGCCTTGCCTGTTCTTGGATCTATCGGATCAGCTTGAGAGCCATCCGAATTATATAAAAGTCGCTCTGTACAATTAAGGAAGTCTCGATCACCTCGTTTCAACTCTTTTGAAACTTTATAATCAGCAGTTACACGGAAAGAGCCTTTGCTAAATTCTTCACCATAGCTAACATTGAAGCGTTGCTCTTCACCACCTGATTCAAATGGTTGGCTAATATCAACATTTACAGATTTATCGTCACCTTTTTTAGTAATAATGTTGATAACACCTGCAATCGCATCAGAACCGTATAATGAAGATGCGCCATCTTTAAGGATTTCTACACGTTCAATTGTCGATAGTGGAATAGTATTAAGGTCAAAAGCAGAAACTTGGCCACGAGTACCTGCTGGACCAGCTCTACGTCCATTTAGAAGAATTAGGGTACGAGAAGCACCTAAACCACGTAACGATGCAGTCTCCGTACCTTTACCACCAGCAGTAACATAACCCACACTCATTGCTGAGGTAATTTGATTTGAACCTGCAGCGGCAGTGCTGGTTCTAAGTAAATCAGCTAGTGTTTTGATGCCTTCATTTTTTGCATCTTCTACTGTGATTATATCTATAGGAGTTTCACTTGCGAAACTGTCAGTTCGAATACGAGAGCCGATAACTTGTACTTTTTCAATAGCTTCTGCACCTTCTTCATCAGCAGCAAATGACTGACCTGAAATGGCAAGCGCCGATGAGCATAGAGCAAGCTTGATGCTAGCACTTAAAAGATTATTTTTTATCATTATTTCACCTGTTACTTTATTGTTCTATCCCTGGGTGGGGTGTTAACTATGTTTTCCAAATGTTAACGAGATCACTCTAGCATTGTCCCTATTGTTCCCAAATCAAAAGTTCGTAGCAAAATGTAGCCACTTAAAACTTTTTTATAACAATGGTTTATTGTTGAGTTGGTTTTTTAGATTGATAATGTGGCTATTTATAGTTTGCTTTTACGCAATGAAAATGATTATCAATAGATGTGATTTTTGGTATGGTAATAATGCTTTATAAACTGATGCTAACTTTTTGAATTAGGCTGATGATGTGTTTCGACATATAATGCGGCCAAGTTTTTCCACATGAGTACTTTATGAAATTTTTTCTAGTTACCTTATTGGTATTTTTCTCGGCAGTCTGTGTAGCAGAAGAGCTCGATCTTGAAGCAAATATGAAGAATATGGGGCTGGCTTATAAAAACTCGGTTCGTGCAACGAGTCTTGAAGTGTTTAATACATCAATTGATGAGTTTATTCACTTGTTAGAAAAAGCACGGACAGCCGACTTTAAACAGCATAAAACAGCATCTCTTGAAGGACTTGATAAAGTAATCAAACAGGCAAATCTGGCTAAAGAACTAGCCAGCAAGCAGGGACTTGATGCAGCGAAAGTACCTCTTAAATCAATAGATGATTTACGAAAAAAATACCATGAACTCCATGAACCGCCAGGTTTTTGGCAGCTGTTATTTGGAAAATAATATTATTTAATTTTCGAAATTAGACTTAAAAAAGGTGCTGAAGCACCTTTTTTAACGCTTTTTCTTTTTACCTTGAACTGCTTTAAAGCGCGGATTGTCTTTATTAATTACATAAACGCGGCCTTTGCGCTTGACAATTTGGCAACCCGGACGGGATTTTGCACTTTTAAGAGAGCTTAATACTTTCATTTTAACTCCTAAACGCGATTTACTTGCTCACTAAGTTTTTAAAACGACGATTAAATGCAGCTACACGACCATCGCTTGCTACTGCTTTTTGCTTGCCGGTATAAAATGGGTGTGAATCACTCGATACATCAATTGGTACGTAAGGGTATGTTTTACCATCAAGCTCTATAGTACGCGATGTTTTAATCGTCGAACCGATAATAAAGTAGCTGTCGGCAGCAGTATCGTGAAACGCTACTTGATGGTATTCAGGGTGTATATTAGGTTTCATTATTTACCTTTTTGTTATGTGATAATATATCAAATATAAAGCAAAAATAGACAGGCTTCAAGATAAAAATAATTCTTATTTGTAGGTTGGTTGGCTTAAAATTAGTCATTATGAACAATCAGTGAGCAGTTGAATTTAAAAAACTGGCTATTGTTAATAAGGCTGTTATAACTAGGTATGCGTGCTTATTTAAGAGAGGGATATGGAAGTGAATGATATAGCTGGCCGCGAAGAACTAGATCAAAATGTAATGAACACGCTTCGCGATAAAGATCACTCTACATTAGCAAACCAAGTTGATACTTTGCAGTGTTCACATAACGACATAATAGAGCTTTTGGCTCAGTATCTAGCACTTAGTGAGCAGGATGATGATGAGCGTTTTGATCATTGGTTTGATAACCTAAGTAAAGAGCAACATACCGTGGTTAAAACCTTTGAAGTCTATCGTGGACACTATGAGCATTTAGATTAGCTGATAGCTGAATTACCAAAACAAATTAACTGTTTTGTTGTTTTTTTGAACTAAAAAAGCCACCCAAAGGCGGCTTTTAGTTTATAGCACTAACTTGTTAGTCAAGCATGTATGCTCGCATAGTAATTTGTTCGGCAGAACTTGAACCATAGTCAGAAACGATAGTACGAATATGTACAAAGTCTCCTTTAACGCCGGTATTTGGAATAGTAGCAACCCATTCACCGTCTATTTGTTCTACTTTAGCATCAAGCCAATTTTCGGTTGAAAACTGAGTCGATACTGGACAATAAATATAAGCAGGGACTGTTTCGATACCGCATTCTTGACCGTAAGCGTATTGGAACTCTACGTTTGCAAGCGGTACTTCACCAACTCCATCGAGTAAACCTGTTAGTTTAATATGCGCTGCTTCACCCACTTGCATGCTGTTATTAATATCAACAGGTAAGTCGATCATAGGCACCAAGATAGGTTGTGCACCCTGCAGTTGTTCGTTAGCAGTAAAGGTGTAGAAGCCTTGATAGAGTGACCCTAAATGATCTTTAACAGGTGAACGCTCACCAACACCACGAGCATAAGAGCGCATTTCAAGGGTTACTTGGTGGTCGCCTGGCTTGAGTGTTAAGGTTCCTTGATATGGAAATACTGGCTCGCCATCTAAACGTAAGCCAAATGCAGAGCTGCCCATATAACCAAAAATACCGTCATGGTTTGACGCATCGCCAAACGAGGCAAGATTAAAGTAAAGTACATTAGTATCTCGACGAATAATCGGTGAACCACCGCTGCCCAAGCTACCTGCTCGAGGGCCTTTAAACCATGTTGTTGTTTCTTCGGCCCCTTCGGTCATAGCACGAGGACCGTCAAAATAAGCGCCCGCACTTTGAATTTGGTAATTAGGCATAACAACGTTAGTCCAGGCATTTTTAGCTGTCGCGGTGTAATACTCGTCTCGTACCTGAGGCAACATGATAAGTTGTGAGCTACCCGTCGAATAAAATTCACCGGTACTATTGGTCATTGCCATTACATCAGTCCAAGCTGGACGTTCATCATTTTGTGAATGGTACGAGGCAGTGATCTTATGCATTCTATGGTCAGCGATATTGATTTGCCCTGACTCAATCCTGCCATCAGTAATGTGATTAATTGAATAAGCGTATGGCGAGCGTTCAGCCGCTATACCTGACCAACTAACAAGATTGTTGCCGGCTTCAATTTCGGCCATTAATCTTTCACCTTGTTCAGTGCTGATACCGATAACTGGTACCTTTGGTGTGCCTGTAATTGCACCTTTATAGCGACCACCACGGTCTGGACGATAGAAAATCACGCCTATGGCGCCATGTTTCATAGCATTACCTACCATGTAAGAGGTGAGATAATTTGGATTTGCAATAAGTGCAATTTTACTATCCAGATCAAACTGGCTCCAATCCGTGCTATAACCAGCATCACCGACAGGGAGAACTTCAGCAGACCCTTCACCATGGAATGACAATGCTAAACCTTGCTTGATGTAATCAAGCTTTTCGCCATTTTGCATCATGACCGTTGTCTCAGGTGCAACGGCGCGAGTGGTAATGAATGAGCGAAAACGATCATCATGGCCCTGTGACCAAGCATACATCTCATTGACGTAATCTGGTGCCATCTCAATCGCTGCGAGTTTAGCTACTTTTTCATCGTCAATTGCATAGGTAAAACCAAAAGAATAGCCTTGTGGATCGAGTGGCTGATCTGCTTTAAAGGTAACTTTTTGAGCGCTGCGGGCATCAAAATCGATATGCGTTTGGCCATCAATTTTACGGTTTAAAACAGCCATCTGTGCTGCTGATTCAACTAAACCTGAGCTTGTTTGCGGGTTGTCGAATGTCATGATGTTTGCAATCAGTGTGTAGTAACCTGCAGGAACATCAATACTCGCTTTGCCGCCAGATAATCTGACCAAGCTACCCCAATCATCTTCTTCGTTGATTAGATAAAGCTTTGATGGTGAAGTGGCTGGATTGCCCCAGCGGTCGGTTAAGTTAACAGATAATTGAACGGTAGGTTGAGCAACCCAAAAAGAGACAGGAACTGTAACTTGATGATCGCTAGTTCCAACAGTCGTGCCTGTAACTCGACCTGTGATAGCACCATATGCACCGTTATTAAGTGCAACGCGTGGGTCAATCCACATAGGTACATTTGCTTCACCTTGAGCCGGTATGGTGATTGTTTTGGTATCTAAACCTGCCAGCGTAGCAGGTAATTGCGTTTTGCCATCCTCACCAATTAAATCTAGCTTCAGTTTAAGGGTAATATCTGAATCAGACGTATTAGTCAGTGTGATGTGAGTTTGTGTAAACTCATCGCTATTACTGTTTTCAAAAAAGCCTAGTTCACGGTTGGCAGGGGCAACTATAGCTTGGTTAATGGCACGGTCGATATTCATCGCGCCAGCTCCTTGCTCAAGAACGTGAGAATCACCGCTAAATACTGACGAAGTTAGAACGTTTTTAATTTCTTGTGGACTAAGCTCTGCACGAGCCTGCATAACAAGCGCAGCACCACCAGCAACATGAGGCGCAGCCATTGAGGTACCCGAATAGACGCGGTATGCAGTATCGCCTAGACCACCTGAAGCAGCAGCTACAACAGACACACCTTGTGAGGCAATATCAGGCTTTGCTGAATGACCATCTGGCGATGGGCCTCGTGATGAAAATGAAGCTGTATTACCTTCTCTATCAATTGCACCAACAGTCAGTGCGCTTGGCGCGCAGCCTGGTAGACCAATTGTCTCGCGGGTAAAGCTATTACCTGCAGAAATAACAAACAGGGCTTTGTCGCTCAGCGCTTCCACCATCTCTACAAGTGGGCCACCACAGCTAGTGCCCGAGCCTCCTAATGACATATTTACGATATCAGCTTGCTCGGAAAGCACAGCCCATTGCATACCATTTAATATACCGAAGGTTGAACCAGAGCCAGTATTACTCAGTACTTTACCAATGATGAGATCAGCTGCTGGGGCAACACCTACCCATTTCCCATCTGACTCATGACCATTACCTGCAACAGTTGAAGCTGTGTGCGTACCGTGCCCGTTTAAGTCATCTACACCATTGCTTGAATAGGTAAAGTCACGAGATGCAATAACACGACCTTGTAAGTCTGGGTGTTCAGTATCATAACCTGTATCAAGTACGGCTACTTTAATGCCTGCACCATTGAAGTTAATTGCAGATTCACCATAAGCACCTGTTAATGGCACAGTAGGTGTTAGGGCTGCTGATTGAGTTACTTTGTGTGCATGCACTACAGCATCCAGCCAAATACCTTCTACATCAGCTTGTGAAGCCAAACTTTGCCAGGTTTGTGCCGCTTTTTCTTTGCTAATAGCAAACGCTGCACTATCGATTAGCTCGATTTCGCCAGTCAGAGACATGCCTGCTAAGGCTGATGGAACGGCCGCACCAGCTAGAGTTCCGTCTTTGTACTCAACAATCACAGGTAAAGCATCTGTTGACGCATCATCATAGCCAGATTCATACAGCTTATTAATGTTAAATAGTTCTAAATCGATTGCTTGAGAGTCAACAAGCGCTTGTGCATGATTAGGTACAACGTATGTGCTCTTACCGCGTTTAAAAATACTGGTGATTGCATCGGAGCCATCAGCATTGAGCATACGAATGCCGCTTAGTTCGCCATCTTTGTTTACGACAGCAGAGACTTTATCACCGGTGATCAGGGTAAATGTAAGCGCATCTGCTTTAGTTTGATTAGTTACTACATTAGTTTGCGCTAAAGTTGGCTGAGCAAAGGTTAAACCGAGCATAGCCAAGTAGGTCGCTTTGACGCGACCAAGCCTTGGGAAAGGTTTCATCTATTCATCCTTCGTTTTAATATAATTTATTGGGAAGAAAGGAGTTATCGAGAGGCTGTCATGTTTTTAATGACCCAAAGATAACTCTTCGAGATGAATTTAACGGCTATCTAGCTGAAAACCTACAAAACAAAAGTAGCAAAATGTACTAACCAAAAATTAACAAGTGATACATTGCTGTAACTTTGTGCGTGGGTTCATGGTATGTTCACTTTCAAGAAAAAACGGATTTTATAGCCGTTATTTTACTGATAAATCATATTTTGCCACTACATCATCAATGTAACGATGGCGAAGGGTATTTTTACCTTCGTGCCCGGTACCGTGACTCAATGCGCGATTCATGAGTTTGAGTGCTTTATGCAGGGTTTGGCGCTCTTCCACGCTCAAACCAGTCTTTGTCCGAAGCTCAGTAATATCATCAATAAGCAGTTTAGCAACATCAAGTTGCACAGCTTCTTCAACGAGACCATTTTGTGTTAGCACGCCATATTTGCTGCATAGAAATTGCTGCCATACTTGTTGTAAATGCTCATCTATGTCGCTACCAAACAATTCTTCGTCAATGGCAAACCCTTGTTCAGCAAGTTTAGCAAGTTGTGTTGAGTAATGTTGAGCAAAATAATTAAAGGCTTGGCATGATGAGCTTATGTCATGTTTTATGATTAATTGCCCCCAACTTGCTGCACCACGCGGGTAATAGTCTTGATACTCTTCACACTGATAAATACCTGAATATGAACTGCACTCTAATTGACTCTGCAAACAATAACTAGGTTTGGGAAATAAGCTACTTTGTTGCCAGTTTGCAAGCGTATCCTCATCAATTGAGAGGGTTTGACATAGCTCTTCAGTAGTATAAAAGTAGGTTGCCAAAAATTTGGAAAGTTGCATTATCAATTACTCACAATAAATACTGTTAATTTATACAGTATTTGATTTTGGCTTAAGTTTGATTTTTTCTCAAGTTTTTTTATTTATTGCATCAGACTACTCGGAAAATGGCTGGGTTTATGATACAACTAGCGCAAATTTTCCAAACATTAAAAAGTTATGCGCAGCCTAGAAACAATTAAACAAGCAAGCTTGATCACTGCTATTAAAACACCTTATTTAACCAATGGTGAAATTGATCTTGCTTGTTATGACGACCTTGTTGAACAACAAATTGCAGCTGGAGTTGATGGCATTATTGTCGGTGGGACGACCGGTGAAGGTCAACTAATGAATTGGGAAGAGCACTTAATGCTAATCGCACACAGTGTGAGCAAATTCTCTGACCGCTTATTAATTGTTGGTAACACAGGAAGTAATAATACGCGTGAAGCTATAAAAGCAACTGAATATGGTTTTGCAACAGGTATGGATGCGGCGCTGCAAATTAATCCATACTATGGCCGTACGTCAATGGCTGGTGTAAAAGAGCACTTTAATCGTTTACTCGATATTGGCCCGGCGTTTATCTACAATGTTGCGGGTCGCACAGGTCAAGACTTAACACCTGATATCATTGAACCTTTGGCAAAACACAAGCATTTTATCGGTGTAAAAGAGTGCGGTGGTAATGAGCGTATCGCACATTATGAACAGCAAGGCATAGCTTGTTGGTCAGGTAATGACGATGAAGCGCATGATGCAAGGCATATTCATAATGCCCATGGCGTGATCTCAGTTACATCTAACTTAATTCCCGGCCTTTTCCGTCAATTGATGGATGAAAAAAATGAGGCACTAAATACAAAACTACAGCCACTTATGAACTGGTTATTCTGCGAGCCTAATCCGATTGCGATCAATACGGCGCTGATGATGACTGGTGCGGTGAACCCTGTGTTCCGTTTACCTTATGTGCCACTAACAAATGCGCAGCAAGAAATTGGCTTAGGTTATATTAACGAACTTAATGTTGCTGATATTGTGGGTAGTGAGGCAAATATTTTAGCTGAGCAAGACGTTATTTTGCTTTAAGTGCAGATTAAGTCATTTAGCGCATATTTAGTTAAGTTATAACTAACTAAAATCATTTTTTTTCTGTATAATTTGCGACCCTTGATATAATGGCCGCAGGTTATACAGCATGAATTTTAAATCATTTAGTTTTTCTTCTGAGCTTTTACAGGCATTAGATGAGCTTAATTTCGAAACGCTTACTCCCGTTCAACGTAGTGCAATTCCTGCGGTAAGAAAAGGCAAAGACGTACTTGTTAGTGCGCAAACTGGTACGGGTAAAACCGCGGCATTTGCATTACCAATAATCCAAAAGTTATCAGAATCAGCAGTTAGTGATAATAATGCCCCGAGTGCATTAGTGCTTGCGCCGACTCGTGAACTTGCTGAACAAATTGCTAATAATTTCAAATCGTTTGCTAAGTATACCGAACTTAAAACAGTGTGCTTATTTGGTGGTATAAATTTAGCTGGCCAAGCAAATGATCTTAAAGCGGGTGTCGATATTGTTGTAGCAACACCTGGGCGCTTACTTGATCATATTCGTTTAGGTAATATCAGCTTAGCAAGTGTAAAACATTTAGTGCTTGATGAAGCTGACCGCATGCTAGATATGGGCTTTATCAATGATATGCAAACAGTCATCAACGGCTGTGATGAAGCGCGTCAGATTTTATTATTCTCTGCCACTTTTCCTGCGGCAATTAAACAGTTTGCAAGTAAAGTTCTAAAACAACCAGAAATCATTCATGTAGACCAAACAAACAGTACCGCAGAAACAGTGCAACACGTTGTTTATCCAGTTGAAGAGCGCCGTAAACAAGAGCTTTTATCTGAATTAATTGGTAAGAAAAACTGGCAGCAAGTACTGGTTTTTGTGAACATGAAAGAAACAGCTGATGAGCTTGTTAAAGAGCTTAATCTTGATGGTATCCCTGCTGTTGTTTGTCATGGTGATAAGACGCAAGGTAACCGTCGCCGCGCATTACGTGAATTTAAAGAAGGCAAAGTTCGCGTACTAGTAGCAACCGAAGTGGCTGCGCGTGGTATTGATATTGAAGGCTTGCCGCGTGTTATTAATATCGATTTACCATGGCTTGCAGAAGACTATGTTCACCGTATTGGCCGCACTGGTCGTGCAGGAAAACCAGGTGAGGCTATCTCATTTGTTAGTCGTGAAGAAGAAAATACTTTATTCGATATTGAAAAGCTGATTGGCCAACGCATTAAACGAATCGTATTGCCTGGTTACGAAGTAAGTAACCGTGATGTATTAATTGAGAAAATAGGTAAAAAGCCATCGCATTTACGCCGTAGTCGTACAAACAAGCCATCAGGCCAAGCTACAGGTGAGGCCCGCGCAAAGAACCGTTCGCGTATTGCAAATGTGCGTAAATCATTAAAAGGCAATAAGTTAAGTCTTAAAAAATAATTTAGTTGTAAAAAAAGCCCCATCACTTTGAAAGGTGATGGGGCTTTTTTTTACTCTGAAATTAATACAAAAGGCGTGTTTTGTTAATTTTTGGCTGTCGAAATGTAGAATTGGGTTAACAAATGTACCTCACTGAATTACAATCGCTTTGAAATCAGTTAAATAGCGTTTTTAACGCATCAGTCTCTAAATGGATGTTTATGCAGTACTTAAAAAGAATAATAAATCAAATCATCGCCCCTACCTGTTTATTTAGCGTTATCAGCATGCCTTTTTACACACATGCATTTGATAAAGCAGAATTTTTGCTTGCCCATATTAAAGAGTCTATTAGTGTTGATGGTGTGATGGATGAGCCTCACTGGAAATATGCGACAAAAGTGCCTTTGAAATATCAAAATGAACCGACCGAAAAAGGCACACCACTTGTTCAAACTGATGCGTTTATATACGAAGATGGTAAATACTTATATGTTGGGTTTATTGCAAAAGACAATGACCCTTCACAAATTCGCGCTGCTCTTCGTGATCGCGATACTCTTTGGCAAGACGATAATGTTGCCTTGATGATAGATACTTTCAATGATGAACGTACCGGCTATGAATTTTACGTAAACCCCCTTGGTGCGCAAGGCGATATGCGCATGACTGATATTGATGATTGGGTGGAAGACCCATCATGGGATGCTATTTGGGATAGTGCAGGGCAAATAACTGACGATGGGTATGTGGTTGAAATGCGTATTCCATTCACAGCACTTCGGTTTCCAAAAGACCAAACGGAGTTAACGTGGAGCTTTGCAGTTTGGCGAAACTACCCGCGTGATGTGTATTATCAGATGTCGAATGTTGGCTTTGACCGAGATGTAAAATGTAGTTTTTGTCAGTTTGATAAACTTACTGGTTTTGCCAACATGACTGAAAGCCAAAACATTCAGCTTACACCAACTTTAACGGCGCTTCGTCATGATACCAAAGACATAGTGCCAGGTGATTGGCAAAATGGTGATATTGATACTGAAGCGGGGTTAGATTTACGTTGGGGGGTGACTCAAGATGCGGTAATTAACGCCACTATTAACCCTGATTTTTCTCAAGTAGAAGCAGACTCTTTAGAGCTTGATGTAAATACAACTTACTCGATTTATTATGCTGAAAAGCGTCCATTCTTTTTAGATGGTGCCTCTTATTTTAACACAAGCCAACTAGAGCTTTTATATACGCGAATGATTGCTGAACCTGATGTCGGTTTGAAGTTAACAGGTAAAACCGGCGCACACAGTTATGGCTTTATGTACGCTGACGATCAGAATACCAGTGTATTGTTACCGACTAATCAAGGTTCAGGTTTTGCGAATTTGGCGGATAAAACGCAAGCTGTGGCAGGGCGTTATCAATTTGATATAGGCCAAAAAGGGACGATTGGCGTAATGAGCACCCACCGCGAAAATGATGATTACCATAATACGGTATTATCGATAGATGGGAGTTATTGGTTTAACCAGTCAGATAGTTTGCAGTATCAAGTAGCAACGACAGACACTACGAATGCAGACTTTTTAGTAGACTATTACGGGGTCGATAAAAATCAATCGGATCAAGCTTATGCCATTGAGTTTACAAGAACTAAACGTGACTATGAGCTGTATGCGAGCTACGAAAATATCGGCGAAGAGTATCGTTCAGATCTTGGTTATCAGGCGAAAGTCGATTATGAAAAAATTGAACTAGGCGGTGGGCAAACTTGGTATCGCAATGCTGATGATGCTATTACTGAGTATAGCTATAACGCCGAGTGGGATAAAACGTGGGCACAAAATGGTGACCTACTTGAAGAAGAGTATGATGGCTATTTTACTTTTAAAGGTAAGATGCAGTCGCAAACCGAAATTGGTTTTATTCATCGTAATGAGTTTTATGCCGGTGAGTTCTTTAATCAGAACATAGGTTATATCTACGGCGGTTTTAGGCCCATTCGGGATGTTCGTTTCTTATTGTATGCTCAATATGGCAGCAAAATTGACTACAGTAATGCAGCTCTAGGTACTATGGTGCGAATTGAACCTGAAATGACATGGGATATTAACGATCATTGGCAAGTGCAACTTGAGCATAGTTATAGCTACCTAGATAACAAACAAAATGAACGTGTTTATACGGCGAACTTAACCGATTTACGCGTTTATTATAAATTTAATATGCGCTCAATGTTAAAGCTTGTTTTGCAGTTTGAAGATGTTGATCGAAATAATGAAGCTTATCGGTTTGATGTAAGCCAAACTAACCGTGATTATGGCAGTCAGTTAGTGTATTCATACAAAATTAACTCACAGACGCTGTTTTACTTAGGTTATTCAGACAAAGGTTATCAAGACGATTCGTTGCAAGGTGTTGAGCGCGATCAACGTACATTTTTTACCAAGCTAAGCTATGCATGGCAGCTTTGATAAATTTAAAATTGGTCAGCTTAGTGCTGACCAATTTCTTCTTTTATTTTGTTTCTTACCACAGGCTCTAAACTCTTTAGTCCCCATTGTTTTCCAATTTCAACAGCATCATCTATTGGCTTTTTCAAAGTGACACCATGATAGAGCGCAACTAGCGCGCCTACGCGATTACTACTGGCGCAATGAACTAAGGTAGTATGCTGAGATTGCTGATCCAACAAGTTGTGTAATTTGGTCGCATTTTCTAGGGTGATGTCGGCTTTTGATTGCACTGGAATAGGGTAGTAGTTTAACCCTAATCCTTTAACTACCTCTTGCTCTGACCAACTCGTTTCATTTTCGCCGCGTAAATTGATAATAGTATCAACCCCCAGCGCTTTTAATTTTGCAAAGTCTGATTGGCTCGGTTGACCTGATGTATAAACGTGTTCAGATTGGGCATGTAAATTTAGAATATCGAGTTGTATGCTGGTTGCTTGCTCAGCTAGTGCTGTAAATGATAATAAGACTATGAACATTGTTTTTATGAGTTTATTGATCATCTTTCTATTCCATTATTGTTTTGTGTAAACGGTTTTACCGCGACTGATAGTGTATAAAATTTGCAGTTTATGTAGGTTTTCTGGCTCAATTTTAAGTGGGTTTTTATCCAAAATGATTAAATCAGCTTGCATCCCCTGTTTTAATTGCCCTTTTGATGCTTCTTCAAAATGTTGATATGCAGGCCAAGTGGTCATTGCTTGTAGTGCAGTATACACAGAGACGCGTTGATCTGGGCCAAGTACTTGGTTAGTGCGTGTTGTGCGATTAACTGTCGCATCGAGTACGCGCATCGCATTTGGCAATGCTACTGGTGCATCGTGATGGGTACTAAACATCAACCCTTGCTCTTTGACCGCATTGGTTGGTGAAATAAAATCAGCACGCGGATGGCCAAGTACCGAATCTACATGCCAATCGCCCCAATAAAAGGTATGCATTGGGAAGAGCGACGGAAAAATACCTAATTCTTTAAGGCGATTTACCTGCTCTTGACGAATTGTTTGACCATGAATCAGCACCGGGCGGCGGTCTTTTTTTCCTAATTTATTGTTGGCATTTTCAACAGCATTTAAAAATTGTTCAATTGCGGCATCTCCATTGGCATGGGTCATAACCTGCCAGCCATTAGCAAAGGCAGTCTCAACATATTCAAATGCTTGTTCATCATTAAAGGTAGGATAACCTAAATAGCCAGCTTCTTGACCTTCAGGTGCTTTAAGGTAGGGGGCTGATAACCAGGCTGTTTTACCCTGTGGAGAGCCATCAAAATTAAGTTTTACACCACCAATCCGAAACTGATTCGTGTAGTTTTTACTATTATAGGCTGAGTCCATAAAGCTGCTGCTGGTGGCCATATCGGCATATGCAACCACATCAATCACAAATTTATTCGCTTTTGAAGCTCTTACCATTGAATCATAGGCTTCTTGAGTTGCTCGGCCCTCTTGTGCTGTGGTGTAGCCGTATTTTGTATAGAGTTTTTGTCCTTCTTGTAGCATTAAATCTTGTAACTCAGGATCAAAAGACTGCATGAGTTTAAACAGTAAACCAAAGTGCGCATTTTCTTCGAGCACCCCATTGGGTTCTTGTGAGTTCGCCATACGACGAATTAGCCCGCCGTTAGGGTTTTCTGAGTTTTCGTCGATGCCCGCCATGGCTAAGGCTTTACTGTTTGCGACACTTAAGTGACCCGAGGTATGAATGATAATGACCGGCTTTTCGGTGCTAACGCGGTCTAAGTCCATTTTAGTCGGGTATCTATCAAGCTCAGCATCATCGTAACCAAATCCTAATATAGCACCGGTTTTTTCGATAAATGTTGTGTAATCAGGGTTAAGCTGTGCGGCTGTAAGAATATTAACGATTTGCTCAACACTGTTGGCATCACCATCAGGGCTCGGTAATAAATTGGCTACCATAGCCTGTAACCCAACACCATAAACATGGCTATGGCCATCAACAAAGCCCGGCATTAAGGTTTTACCTTGTAGATCAACTAGCTTTGTTTTGCCAAACTTATACTCAAGTGCTTTACTTTTATCACCAACAAAGATGATTTTGTCGCCTTGCGTTGCAATTGCTTGTGCGTACTTTGGTTCATCACTTGTCATGGTGAGAATATCGCCACCGTAATAAATAGCATCTGCTGCGCTAACTTGGAGTGGTAATGTTTTAGCTGTTTGTTCTAGGGCTTTATCGCAGGCCGTTAAAGCGAGTAATGAACAGGCAAGTGCGAGGTGATGTTTCATATATCTTCCATGTATATTAGCTAATAATTATGTCGTTGAGTAATATAAGAATATAGTCTGTTTAAAAATTTTTTCTTTTAAAAATGGACTTAAATTTCATTAAAGTATAAGACAATTGCAGCACCATCTAGGCTGCTACCGTTATGGATGTTGATGCCAATACCGAAATTGTTGAACCAAGACGTCCAGCGCTGTGCATCCCATAAAAAGCCTATACCATACTCATAAAAATGATCAGTTCCGAATGCAACTCGACTATCACCACCTAAGTCGATACGTTGTCCTTTGATATAAAATGCTTGCTCAAAAGGTCCAATCTTAAACATGTTAAATGTTGCTTTAATACCATTTAGTGTTCGCCAAGTTTCAGGGGCTGCATTATGTATACCGTCAGGGTGAGAGAGTGCCCAGCCATAGTAATAATTAAAGTTAAGCTTATATTCGTAATAGCCCCAATATCTAGGCAGGCGATAAATCATGGTTGCATTAGGGTTTAACACCAGTGCATTGCTATTAAGATTGGTGTAAAGGTTATCAGTTAAAGGCTTTAAATTACGCCTAGACTCGGGAGAGTTGTAGTCGTAATCATTGTTGTAATGTAAGTAGTGAGTATTCAAACCAAATTGATATGACCACTTAGAGCCAAGAGCTTTTTCTGCGTTAAAGCCGAGCATCCCGTTATACACAGTTTCAGAAATATAGTCGTCAGCTACATTATCAAACAGCGAAATGAAATCTGATTGATTTAGGTAGCTGATCCGACTTACTACATTAATGTTGTGTTGGTAGATAGGGTTATTTACCTGCCATTTAAGCGGAATGCTGTAGAGTTTTAACTTCTTTCTCAGTGCTATGCTGTCTTCTTCATTGACAGTATTTTGTGGGTTAAATATGGTTTGAGGATCAAAATCACCAAATCCTAAAGTAATGCTGTCACCATCAGTTAAAACCAATGAGGTGGCAAATGCTGATTCAAGTTGTTTCGTTGGATTTGCATCACTGTATGAGCAGTAGATCAAAGCCCACACTGTGCACAGAGTAAAAACCTTTTTAATACGGTTATTCATCAAAACTTTAAATCTCATATAAAAGCATTGTAAATTCAGTGGCATGAATCTTGTTGTGTTGGTACCTAATTGGTATCCATATCATACAAAACCCCCTCCTCGGAACTAGTAACAAAGGGTGTCGGAATTTTCATAAACTCACCTCGAATCAGAATTTTCTCATTCGAACTCGTAATATTTTAATCTAATGTAAATGGTATGTACAAAGTGGATGTTCGTAATTAACAGTGGATACGTTGCAATTAGATTCAATCTGTTCAAGAGGTCCCACTTTGAATGCTTCATATTTTAATGCTAGTTCAAATGGCTTTGTTTTTAAGCTTGCTACATTCATCCTATTTGCTGGTTCTTTATTTTGCAGTCAACAGGGCAAAGCTGAGCAAACAGGCTGGTTTTTATCAGGACAAATAGGTTCAGCCTCAACAGACCTCAGCAAAAAAAACCTAACGTCATCATTAATTGAACAAGGAGCATTAATTAACTCTGTGTCGATTAAGGACTCAGATACAGGTTATCAAGCTGCAATTGGTTATAAATTCAATTCGTTCTACTCACTGCAAGTTGGTTATGTAGATTTTGGCGAAAGACATTTCAGCTTTACTGGTGAAGTCACCGACATAGACAGCTTACACAGTACCATGGAACAAATTTACCCAGAATCAGCAAAGGGGCCGCAAATATCACTTTTAGCATCGTGGCCTGTTACCAAAGAGATATCACTGACTGGTAAGTTGGGGTATTTAGATTGGCAACAAGATTACCAATACCAAATAGACTCTTCACAGCTATTTAATGCAAAACGAAGTGGCAACAGTGTCACCTTTGGCATTGAAGCAAGTATTGCTGTTTTTAAAAGTACTCAAGTTTTTATTAGTTACGACCACGCAGCGCTGGATGCAACTGATGCTTCGATACTCTCTATTGGCGCAAGATATTACTTCGACTAACTCATTATCGATGTGCGCAAGGGGCGTACATTTTAAATTATCTCAAGGAATAGCTGAGAATCTGAGTAAATCATTTTGATGATATTACTCACAGCTTGAAGTTTCTACAGGAACACTACGTCATGCTATCAACAATTATTAAATACCTATACCTAATAGCGCTTATTGCGCCTATGTCTATATTGGCTATGCCAATAACAATCATTGCACCGAACGAGACTTTCACACTCGATGTTGAGCCAAGTGACAGCATTGATACGGTAAAAGGCCTTGTTGAGCAGCAGACGAGTATCGAGCAAGCTCGGCAAATTATCACCTTTAATGGTCAAACATTAGAAAATGGTCGGTCATTGTCTGATTATAATGTGCAAAAAAATTCAACACTAAATGTAACTAAATCGAATGCAGCACCTAGCTTTAGTGCTAATAGTCCTTGGCAGCAAGTAGGTTCAATTCCTTCGTCAGTGGGTGACTCGAAAAATTTAAATATTACTGTAGATAACAACAATATCCCTTACATTATTTTCAGAAATGGTCATCATCAGGCGGTTGTTTATAAGTTTAGCGATACAAACACGTGGGAATTAGTAGGAGGAAGTGCGCTTTCAACAGACTCAGCCTCTAACACCGATATAGCGTTTGATACGAATAACCATTTATACGCTGCATTCATTTCGGGCACGAGTGTTTCGAAGAAAGTTGTGGTTAAAGAGCTGGTAAATGGTAGTTGGAATGAACTTGGTTCTGATCAAATAACAGGCTCAAACCTAAATCATATTGACTTGAAAACAGATAAGAATGGCGTGCTATATCTTGCTTATGGTAATTCTTACTCTTATGTAAAAAAATGGGATGGCACGAACTGGGTTTGTGTAGGCTCTCAGGCTAGTGGTGGGCGTTCAGAAAGCCCTGAAATAGCATTTAACTCAAAGAATGAGTTACATATAGTATCTCGAATAACAGAGCGTATTCCTGCCTTTGTAGAAGTTAGAAAATTTGATGGTACCTATTGGAAAAGTCTAAGCTCAACAGGTTTAAGTGGTCTATCAGGTGGTTATCCTCAAATTGCATTTGATAGTCAAGACACCGCTTACGTCTCACTTATTAATTCAACGTCATATCAGGGCCCAGTTAAGGTACTTAAACTTGTCAATGATAGCTGGTCTGAAGTGGGGGATACCTCAACCTTTTCGGCAATTAGAATTTTGAATCTGTTAATAGATTCGAACGATAAACTTTTAATTGCGTTTAGTGAACAAGCGACTAACGGGAGAGGGCAATTATATATTTATGAAAGCAATAAATGGAGTTCGTTAGGTCAAGTTGCACCTGCAGACAAAGCGTTTTATTACGGTATTAAAATGAGAGCTGCACTCGATAGTGCTAATACGTTTTATGCAATTGATGCAATGACTGAGGTTGATTCTCCGTTCGTTGTTAAAAAAACATATTCTGCTTTTGAAAACTACAATAAAAATATTTCAGAAGGCGCTACAGGCGAAACCTTACTTAATAATGTGAGTATTGCAGATCCTGATAATGATGAGGTCACATTAACTGTAACACTCTCAGATACACAGTTTGGCTCGTTGTCTGGCACAGCAAGCGGTTCAGCATCAATTAGTTATGATGAAGCTACGGGTATCTTAACACTCTCTGGAAATCTAACTGATGTTAATGCGTCAATTGCAAGTATTGTATTTAATGGTTCTACAAATGGAGCTGGGAATTTTACAATTAGCTTTTCTGTAACCGATGGTACGGCCTCAAGTTCAATTATCGTTGGCAACTACTCTGTTAAAGAAATTAATGACCCACCTTCAGTTAGTATAAATACAGGACTTTCAATTAATGAAGGCGATTCAAAAGTTATTACTAATAGTATGTTATCTGCAAAAGATAGTGATGACTCTGGGACAGGGTTAACATATACGCTTAAATCAGTACCTACGAATGGTAGTTTGTTTGTCGATGCTAATAATAATGGTAGTTTAGACTCAGGTGAAAAGCTTGCTGTGAATGGCACGTTTACCCAGCAAACACTTGATGATTCAAAGCTTTATTATAAGCACAATGGCACTGAAACAAACTCTGATAGCTTTACATTTGATCTTGCAGATGGCGGTGAAGATGGTGTTGAAGCTGTTACAAATCAAAATTTTACTATTACTGTTTCATTAACGAATGATGCGCCAGTGATGGTCACTAAACCAAAATGGGGTTTTGCGGGTAATACAGGTTTTTCTATAGCGGCTTCCTTTTATGTTAGCCTTGAGTTAGATAGTCATGACATTCCCTATGTGGTTTTTTCAGACAAGTTCAATAACAGAAACGTATTATCAGGAATTAAATTAGAGGGTGATTCTTGGCAATATGTAGGGCCTGAACGTTTCCATACTGGAATTACTAGTGGATTAAAAATGGCGATAGACAGTCACAATGTCCCGCATATTATCTTTAGTGATATATCACTTGGTGGTAAAGCCGTCGTCCAAAAGTTTATCAACGGAAGTTGGCAAACCATAGGTGGGGCACCAGTCAATTTAGGCGAAGTGGCTTATACATCAATCGCAATTGATAGTGCAGACAACTTATATGTTGCTTATCAAGATAGTAGTTATTTTAACAAAGCAATTGTTAAAAAGTGGGATGGTACAAATTGGCTGACTGTCGGTGGAACGAATGTTACGCCTAGCGATGCAAGGTTTATCTCACTTGCATTTGATGACAGTGACACACTTTTCCTTGCATATGTTGATAAAAGAAACGACAAGTGGTTCGGCAATGTTAAAAAATTTGTGAATGATAGTTGGGTGCCTGTTGGTCCTGTCGATTCCCTTGAAAATGTCTATAGCTCTAACTTTGCTTTAAATAATAATACGCCTTACTTTGTAAATGCTAATTCGTCTGAAATTTTTGTAAGAAAATTCGATGGCACAGATTGGGTTTTAGTAGGAGAACAAGGTTTTTCTGCAGAAAATAAATATACACCCGATATTGAGTTTGATAGTAACAATAGGCCTCATGTCGCTTATACGAATAGAACTTATACGAATGGAACTGAGGGCTTTGAGGTGAGGGTGACGAGTTTTGATGGCACAAGCTGGCATACAGTATCTCCCCTAGGTGTAAGATCAGGTAAAGCTTATCAGTATGGATTCGCGATTGCGAGTGACGACAGCTTGTACATTTCTTTTAATGATTCTGCTGATGATTATAAGGCTTCGGTTTTGAAATCCAGCCGAGCAGTATTTGATAGTTATGCGCTTTCTGTTGCAGAAGACAGTGACGCAAGCTTACTATTTGATAATTATCAAATCACCGATGAAGAAGGTGATGATGTTACCCTGACAATTACACTTGCAAATAACACATCTGGCTTGCTAGCAGGCACAGCAAGTGGCAGTGCCGTCGTTAAGTACGATAATGAAAGTGCTACATTAACACTTAGTGGATCGTTAACAGATGTCACCGCTTCGCTAGCAAGTTTATCATTTAAACCAGCGGCTAATTTCTCGGGCTCACTGGGTATTACATTTAACTTAACGGATGGCAACAGTAGTATACCGCCAGTGAATGGCACGATTACAGTCACTAGCGTAAATGATGTGCCCCGTATCACATCTTCAGCTCCGGTTTGGGCAACTGAAGACACTGAATATTTATACTCAGTTAAGGCAAGTGATGCGGATATAGGTGATACCCTCACATTTAGCGCCATTGGTTTACCTAGCTGGCTAACAATTGATTCAAAAACTGGCGTTTTATCAGGCACACCAACAAATGATGATGTTGGCACGCGTTATATTGCCGTTGTTGTAACAGATGCTTTAAATGCATCGGACAGACAGGATTTTGTTATTAATGTTGCTAATGTTAATGATAAACCAACTATCACATCTACTCCTGTCGCAACAGCAACAGAGGGCGAGCTCTATAGTTATAAGTTTACTGCAGTAGATGTTGATCCTGGTGATTCGCTCACATACTCAGGTTTAAATCTGCCTTCTTGGTTAACCTTTAATAGTGTCAGCCAAGTCTTAAGTGGTACTCCCACAAACGAAAATGTTGGGAAACATGCGATTACCTTGCTTGCTGTTGATTCAAAGAATGAAGCAAGTACTCAGAAATTTACGTTGACGGTAATGAACGTAAATGATGCACCTGTCATTTCTTCTACACCTATCACAACGGCAACTGAAGACACTGTCTATAGTTACTCAATAAATGCAACAGATGTAGATAAAGACGATACGCTGACATATACCGCGACAACATTACCTAGTTGGTTAAACTTAAACTCATCAACCGGTTTGATTTCAGGTACACCAAGCAATGATGATGTTGGTACGCATTCGGTTAACTTAACTGCCACTGATAGTGCGAAAGCATTCGATTCTCAGATATTTACTATTACTGTTGAGAACGTTAATGATGCACCTGTGATTTCATCTACGCCTATTACAACTGCGACTGAAGATGAGTTATACAGTTATATCGTTTCTGCAACTGATGAAGATGCTGATGATAGTCTTTCTTATACTGCCCTTGGTATGCCTAAGTGGTTAACCTTTGACGATACTACGCTTACCTTAAGCGGCACACCTACTAATGATGATGTCGGCACGTATAACATTACGCTTGTTGTCACTGATGCAAGTAAAGAGGAAGCGAGACAGATATTTACGCTAACTGTTACTAATGTGAATGATGTACCAGATGCTCATGATGACACAGCAAGCGTTGATGAAGATAACAGTGTTGCTATTAATATTTTAGAAAACGATTCAGATGTTGATAATGATTTAAATCCTGCCAGTGTTAGAGTGGTAACAGCGCCGGCGCTTGGTAAAACGAGCTTAAATACTGCGAATGGGGTTATTACCTATACGCCGAATGAAAATGTTAATGGCTCTGATTCTTTCACTTATACCGTTGATGACTTAGAAAATGGGCGCTCAGCTATTGCAACAGTGTCAATTACCATCAATCCGGTTAATGATGCACCAATTGCTAAGATTGATACGGCCATAACTGAAGAAGACATGGCAATTGAAATCGATGTCGCTCTAAACGATTCTGATATTGATGAAGGAGATTCACTTGATTTATCTCGTTTAGAGGTCGTCACTGCGCCAGAAAACGGTAAAGCGAGTGTACAAAACGAGCGTATTCTCTATACCCCAAACGCGGATTTTAATGGCAGTGATACATTTACATACCGTGTGACTGATAAAGTTGGAGCTATGTCTAATCAAGCGAGCGTGATAATTACTGTAGGTGAAGTAAATGATGCTCCAATAGCAGCGAACGATGTAGGCGAGCTTGATGAAGATACCTCAATTGAGTTATCAATTTTAGACAATGACCTTGATGTTGATAGCGATTTAACAATTGATAATGTGACTATTACCCAAGCACCAGCAAACGGCATAGTTAGCGTTAATAGCGCATTAGGAACCATTAGTTATAAACCAAACGCTGATTTCTTTGGCAGCGATAGCTTTACTTATAGCGTCAAAGATGATCAGTCATTAATTTCAAATATCGCCGTTGTGAAATTAACTATAAATAGTGTGAATGATGCACCAGTGGCGAACAATGATGTTGCTCAATTACTCGAAGATACAGCCCATAGCATTAATGTACTGGGTAACGACTTAGATGTAGATGGTTCGCTTGATAAAACAAGCCTTGAGGTTGTTACTGAGCCAGAGTTCGGTAGTACGCAAATTGTAAACGGTATGATCAGCTACACGCCTAATGCTAATAGTAATGGCGTAGATAGCTTTAGTTATCGTGTTAAGGATGACTTGGGTGTTTGGTCAAATAATGCAAATGTCTCCATCACAGTAACAGCTGTGAATGATGCACCGCTGGCAAATAATGATGCAATACAAATTGATGAAGATGAGAGCATTCTTATAGATTTGACAGGTAATGATTCTGATGTCGATGGTAGCATTGACGAGAATTCAGTTAAGATAGTTACCGAACCTGCATTTGGTAACGTTATCAATAATATAGATGGTAGTGTTACTTATACGCCAGCAAATAATTACGTTGGCTTTGATACCTTTACTTACTCAGTACTTGATAACGAAGGTGCTAAATCCAATATTGCTTCAGTGACTATTACCATCTTGTCTGTAAATGATGCGCCTGTTATTGAATCGGCAGCGTTAACTTCTGCGACACAAGATGAGTTTTATAGTTATACATTAGTTATCAATGATGTAGACAGTGCTGATAGCTATAAGTTGAGCGCCCCAGAACTGCCAGGTTGGCTTAATTTTAATCTTGCAACAGGTGAGCTAAGTGGTACACCCACTAATGATGATGTGGGTACTCATGCTGTTACTTTATTAGTAATTGATGCCGAAGGGTTAACTGATACACAAACCTTTGTTATCACAGTTGCCGATGTTAACGATGAAGCAACCGGTGGTATTAGTATCAGTGGCGAGGCTAAACAAGGTCAAACCTTGCGTGTTGAGTCAACCATTGAAGACCCTGATGGCGTGGGTGAATTTACTTATCAATGGATGCGCAATGGGGTATTAATTTCAGGTGCAACACTATCGGAGTACATGCTAACCGATGCTGATATCGGCGCGACGATAACGGTTGTAGTAACCTATGTTGATGGCAACGGTAATACTGAGACCTTTACATCGGGTGCAACCAGCCCTGTTATTATTGCAAACACTGCGCCTGTGGCTAACGGTGAACAACTTAGCACAAATGAAGACGAGAGCATCACCTTTACACTCAGTTATTTTGATGAAAATGGCGATGATCTGACATTCAACCTAGTGACACCGGTTAGTAATGGTACGTTAACGATGGATGCTAATAGTTTCACGTACCAGCCTAATGCTGACTTTTACGGTACTGACAGTTTTAGTTATCAAGTATCAGATGGAAAAGTAAGTTCAGAGCTTGCCACAGTTACTATCATAGTGAATCCAGTAAGTGATGCACCTATCTCTGTGCCGGATAGCTTTACGATTAATACTGACTTAAATGAGTTTGTGATTTTAGACGTGCTGGCAAATGATCGTGATGCTGATGGCGATGAGTTAACTATTCTCAATGCTACAGCCAGTGCAGGTGTTGTCCGGATTGTTGATAATAAGCTTGAGTATCTCGCACCTGTTGGAATGACTGGTGAAGTTGTAATCACTTATCAAATTAGAGATAGCAGTGGTGAAATAACCGAAGTTACTTTAGTTGTTTCGTTAGTCTCAACATCACAGAACATTACAATTACAGCGCCAGATGACAGAACAATTGCATCTGAGGGCTTATTCACAAAAGTAAACATGGGAACGGCGATTGCACTTGATTCTTTAGGTAACCCAGTGCGAGTAACAGCTAGCTCTAAAGGATTTTTTGCATCAGGTACCCATACCGTTGTGTGGACTGCTGGTGAAGGCAGTGACCAAGTTTCGGCAACACAGCTGATCCATGTTGTACCCCAAGTCAACTTTAGTAAAGACCAAACAGCTACAGAAGGGACAACAGTGACGATTAAAGCCATTCTCAATGGTGATGCAGTAAGTTACCCTGTTATTGTTCCATACTCAGTGTCAGGCGATGCAACACAAGGGCTTGACCATGATTTAGTCGATGGAGAGTTTGTCTTTAACGAAGGACAGCGAGAGGCGCAACTTATTGTAAATTTAGCACAAGATGAGTTTGAAGAAGGCAGCGAAACAGTCGTAGTTAGCCTGTCTGATCCACAAAGTGCTGTAATTGGTCCTTTAGGTACACATACATTGACTATTGCAGAGGGTAATGTCGCACCAAGCGTACAATTATTTGCAAGTCAAAACGGCCTTACTACACGAATAATAGATAAGCATGCCGGTGAAGTGACTATTAGTGCATTAGTGATCGATGCAAACTTAGCTGATACCCATAGTTATGATTGGAGTGTGTCGAGCGACAGTATTGTAGATATCGATCAGATTGACGATCAATTTAGCTTTGACCCTAGCAATGTGGAAAATGGTACTTATCAATTTACCATTGTTGCCAGTGATGGTGATAAAACAGGCTCAATGAAATTAGAATTAACAATTTTAGAGTCTGCACCTTTACTCACTTCAGAAGATACCGATTTTGACGGTATTAGTGATCTACAAGAAGGTTATGGTGACAGTGATAATGACGGTATTCCTGATTATATCGATTCAGTCTCTTTGGCGAAAAATGTGTTGCAAGAGAAGTTCAACGAAAGTGAGTTTTTCTTAATGGAAACAGAGCCAGGCTTGCAGCTTAGCCTAGGACATGTTGCCTTTGTTGCACATGGTACGCAAACGGGAATTACTGGGGAAGAAGTTGAGCAATTCGCAAGTAACAGTCAAAACAATGTTGTTGATGCAAGCTTTAACTATGAAAATGGTGTATTTGACTTCAATGTGACTGATATACCAGTGCCAGGGCAATCTGTGAGTATTGTTATGGCGCAATTTTCTCCGGTTCCGAGCAATGCGGTTTATCGCAAGTTGATGCCTACAGGTTGGACTGAGTTTGTCGTAGATAGTAAGAATAGTATCGCTTCAGCACCGGGTGTTGAAGGGTTCTGCCCACCACCTCGTGATGCACAATATGAAGAAGGCTTAAAAGAAGGCTACTGGTGTGTGCAATTGACTATCGAAGATGGTGGTCCTAATGATGCGGATGGACTAGTCAATCGCGCAATCGAAGACCCAAGTGGTTTAGCAACGTTAGCCGGCACAAATACTAAACCTGATGCGCAAAACGATACAGTTGTGGTTAAACGTAATACTGCTGCTTATCTTGATGTGTTATCAAATGATAGTGATGCTGATGGCGACTCATTGACATTAACATCTGCCTCAGTTGATATTGGCCAAGTTAGTATCGCTAATAATCAATTGTATTTCACTCCACAAGCAGAGCATCTAGGAACGGCAAGCATTACCTATGCAATCTCTGATGGTCAAGGTGGTTCAAGCTACGCTAAGGTAAATGTTGATGTTGTTGAAAATAAAGCACCAAGTATTTCTCTCATCGTGGATGTAAGCACTGAGGATCAAAACCCAGTAACTGTAGACGTTTTAGCAAATGTGTCAGATGAAGATAATAATTCATTCATTATTATTTTCGCATCGGCAAATAATGGTACGGTCATTATCAATGCTGATAACACCTTAACCTATACACCAAACGTTGGTTTTGAAGGGATCGATACGGTGATATTTACAGTATCAGACGGTGATGGTGGTACTGTTGAGGGGCAATTTAATGTTTTAGTGAACTCTAAAAAACGGGTAACTGTTGAGAGTAAAACACGTGGAGGTTCATTGCCTCTAGGTTTAATTGTTTATCTCTTCTTCTATACGCTTTATAGACGTTACTCGCAAAAAGTACGCCGTTAAAAAATAAAAAAGCCAAGCATTAGCTTGGCTTTTTTCATCTCTTTGATGAGATTAAGGCTGATAGTAAATCGGTGATTCAGGGCCAACAGGGAAGCCCAGTACAAATACCCATAAGTAGAATAACGCCACCCAACCAACAAAGAAGATCATACTGTACGGAAGCATGGTCGCAACCAATGTGCCAATTCCCATGTCTTTCTTATACTTAGTTGCAACAGCCAGTATCAAGCCAAAATAGCTCATCATTGGTGTAATAAGGTTAGTAACCGAGTCACCAATTCGATACGCCGCTTGAATAGTTTCTGGCGCGTAGCCAATTAGCATTAACATTGGCACGAAGATAGGTGCAGTTACAGCCCACTGCGCTGAAGAAGATCCCAAACTTAAGTTTACCAATGCACACATTAAAATGAATAGCACGAATACTTCTGGACCTGTTAGGTTTAGAGCTTGTAACAGAGCAGCGCCGTTAATCGCTAAAATTGTGCCTAGGTTAGTCCATTTAAAAAAGGCAACGAACTGCGCGGCAAAGAAAACCAGCACAATGTACATCCCCATCGAGCTCATGCTTTTACTCATGGCATCGATGACATCTTTATCGTTTTTCATAGTGCCAACAACACGGCCGTAAACAAAACCCGGAATACCGAAAGTAACAAAGATGAATACCACAATGCCTTTTAAAAATGGCGAGTGTGCAACAAGGCCTGTTTCTGGATTACGCAAAATGCCGTCTTCAGGAACAATTGTCCATGCAAGTAATAATGAAACCACTAACAGTGAAACACCCGCCCACTTAAGGCCTGACTTTTCTTTATCGGTTAAACCTGCAATGTCATTTTTTGGCAAATCATTACTTGCTTCATCAGGGTTGTACTTACCAAGGCGTGGCTCGACGATTTTTTCAGTAACGAAAGTGCCTAAAATAGCAATTAAAAATACTGAGATCATCATGAAATACCAGTTTGCTTCAGCGCCAACTTGGTAATTTGGATCAATCATTTGTGCTGCAGGTGTAGTAATACCAGCAAGAAGAGGGTCAATGGTGCCTAGCAATAGGTTGGCACTGTAACCACCTGAAACACCTGCAAATGCCGCAGCAAGGCCCGCAAGTGGGTGGCGACCAAGGCTGTGGAATATCATGGCTGCTAGTGGAATCAGTACGACATAACCAAGCTCTGATGCTGTATTTGATAAAATCGCAGCAAATACCACCATGAAAGTAACTAGGCGTTTAGATGCGCCCATTACCATACCTCGCATAGCTGCAGAAAGTAAACCTGAGTGCTCTGCAACACTCACACCTAATAAAGCAACCAATACTGTACCAAGTGGTGCAAAGCTCGTGAAGTTTGTAACAAGGCCAGTGACGATACGCTGCAGGCCTTCGGCACTGAGCAGGCTGACAACTTCAATAACACCATCGGGGTCGCGTCCAGCAGCGCCTTCTGGGCGTGGGTCGATGGCACTTAAACCATACCAATCGGCAATGCCACTAAATACAATAATGGCAACACAAAACATTGCAAATAATGTGATTGGGTGGGGGAGCATATTACCCAAAAATTCAACGGTGGCTAAAAATCGGTTAAACAACCCATTATTGCCACCCTCATGGGTGTTGTGAGAGTTTATAGTTTTTGACATGTCCAGTTCTCGTTATTTCAAAATGGCGCTAACCTAGCATTTTTTACCGGACAGATCATGTTTTAGCGGTGGGAAATCTAATAGGTACGTTCCAATACGCCCTTGTATAGCAAGGGATAGCGGCGCAAACGCTTACCAATGTAATCATCGGCTAAAATTTGCGCACAGATTTGCTCTACATCATTCGTTGCTTCAAACACCCAATCAAAACGCTCAATAGCAAGTAAAAAACCTCGTTTAAGAAACTGTTGCTCACGATAATAGCTAAGATTGTCGCGAATAATATCTAGCTTACTTGGGTCATTTTTTAATTCATTAATAACCTGATTGATAAATGCAACTTGCTGCTTGGATTCAGCTTTTACCCGTCGTTTCATTACTTATTTATAGTTCCTGCTCTGCGATATAAAGCACTTTCTTCATAAAGTCTTCTTTGTTTTTTTCGTGTTGATAGTCAAGGTGATAGGTATTATGAAAACCAAAGCGAAGTAATACACCACTGCCTTTTAGATAGACTGTATATCCATCGATATCAGAAAAAGCGCAAATACCTTCGTAAAGCTTTCCATCTTCATGGTCTTCACCATGTTGAATGATTTTTTCATACACAGATAGAATTAATTTACCGTCTAGTTCATTTTTCATGATGACTCCTTTTTAATGTAGTACGTTTCATATCTATAAAAAGTTTAGTGCTATTTTTAATGTTTTGAGTGTTTCTATGGCTTAGTTTGCGATAAATCATTAAATCTGCATTTAGCCAGCAGATGTCGAAAATTTACAATATTTTGTCTTACCTTAAACTTAAAATTGGTTTTATTTGAGGGACGCACAATGAGTTATAAATTAATACTACTGATACTACTAACAGGCTTGTTGCTTGTAAGCCAAAGCATATCAGCAAATACAGCCCCCCTTGTTTTAGAAAATGAAACAGGGAAAATAGTCAAACTTGAAAGCTACTTAGGCAAAAAACCAGTTTACTTAAAGTTTTGGGCTACTTGGTGCAAGCCATGTATGGAGCAGATGCCGCATTTTCAGCATGCTTACGAACAGTATGGCGATAAAATTCAATTTGTAGCAATTAATATCGACCTCAATGATGATGCACACGCTGTTGCTAAGGTTAAAGAGCGTTTTTCACTTAGCATGCCATTATTTACCGATCATACAGGCCGGGTTGCTAAACATTATGAATTTATGGGCACCCCTTTTCATGTGTTAATTGATAGCGATGAAAAGGTTATTTTTCAAGGCCACGAAGCTGATAAACCGCTTGATAACACGTTACGTTTGTTGTCACACAATGGCAAAGTTGAAAAAGCGCGATTACTAGGTGAAAAGCAAGGTAAAGCGGCTCCTTTGGTTATTCCGAATAAAGGCAAAAAAGCAGTGCTATTCACCGCAACATGGTGCGACTGGTACTTAGCTGACACTCGTCCTGCAATGGCAAAGCAGTGTGAATTAGCGCAGCAACATGTTAATCAGTTGGCAAAGCAAGGAATTGATGTCGAGGTTAAAGTGAGTCAGTTATGGACAGATCAAAGTGCAGTGCAAGAATATGTTGATAAATTCTCTGTAACCATGCCAGTTTCAATCGATTATGGAAATGAGTTATTTATCGAAAATGGCATTAATTCGGTACCAAGTTTACTTCTTTACAACGATGGAAAAATAGTCTCAACACAGGCTAAATTTTAATAAAAACCGTGTGATTTTGCTTTGTAATTATGCAAATTTAGCCTATGCTCAAGGCTCATTACACAGTGAGCCTAGAGCATGATAGATAAGGCATTATTAGCAAAAACACGCGAGTTATCTGACCGATTAATCGCACTGCAAACACCCATTCGTATCCTTGATGCGATCAACTGGGATAAACAAATCAAAGAAGAGTTTTTTAAGCATAAATGCCAGAAAAACCCAACAGTTGATCAAGCATATTACCAACAGCGTGACCTTGGTTTTGTACCAAGCGAACTGCGCCGTGCGTTTTCTGATTTAAATCGCGATATCATCAGCCAATTAGGGCAACTGAACCCGATTGCGCAATACATGAGCAAGATGTGTACTGAATATAAAACCGTACTTAGTATGATTGAGTATCGTGGTACCCCTGAATTTCATGATCTGTCTGTAGAGCTGTTCGGTCATCCTAAAGATTTATTCCATGCTGGAGAGCCGTCACTTTCAGAGCTTGCAACTATGCTTGAGCAGCCACTAAAGAGTATGCTTGATGCCGATATTTTACCGGATGATCCAAAAAATATCGATGCAGAAGATGCGGTGAAAATTCTAGCAGCTCAAGTGTCTCAAACGATGCCAGGCATTGATGTTGAGGTCATTCTGAGTGATGGTATCGTCAGTGATGCCGCAGCTGGTGCAAATAATATTAAACTTAATCAAGATGTTAAGTTCTCTCAGCGTGAGCTTGATATTCTTGAAGTGCATGAAGGCTGGATCCATGTGGGTACGACGCAAAACGGTCTTGCTCAGCCATATTTAACCTGTTTAAGTAAAGGCACACCGAGCTCTACCGTCACCCAAGAAGGCCTTGCGGTGTTGACCGAAATTATTACCTTAAAGTCGACGCCACGACGTTTAGCAAAGTTAGTTAATCGTATTCAAGGTATTACCAAGGTCATTGATGGCGCTGAGTTCGTTGATATTTATCGTGACTATGTAGCGCAAGGTTTGAGTAAAGACGACAGCTATACACTCACACAACGAGTGTTTAGAGGCAGTACAGCAACAGGCTTACCTTTTACCAAAGATATCGCCTATATCAAAGGTTTCGTGTTGGTGTATAACCTTATACGAGTTGCCATTCAGTTAGGTCGAATTGATCAATTGCACTTGTTATTGGTTGGTAAAATTTCAATTGATGATTTCAGACTGATATCACAATTACATGATTTAGGTGTGATTGAAGACCCTAAGTTTATTCCGCCACACTTTAAAGACTTACGAGGCCTAGCAACATGGCTAAGCTTTGGCCGTTTTATTGGTAACTTGTCGTTTGAGCAATTAGAAAACGATTACAAACCACTCTTTATTTAAGACCCAACCGCAATAATACTTAATTAAGCGAATTGGTATAAAAAAATGCAGCTGGAATGAGCAGCTGCATTTTAAGAGTTAAAGCATGTTGCCTTACATGCTTTTAGTCGAGGAAACGATTAACCGGTGAGTGCGTCAACCTGCACTACATCATTCAGTACGATAACTTCTGCACGTTTGAAGAAGTTAAAATCTGTTGCGGTTGCTAATGTGTAAGCACCCATCATACGGCTGATGATTAAATCACCATTGTTTAATTTTGGTAGCATGATTGACTCACTCACTACGTCGATGCTATCGCAAGTTGGGCCTGCTAATACTGACTCTACGCGATCGCTTGATTGCTTTAACGAGTCGATAGGGTATGAGGCTTCATCGAACAATAAACCACTAAATGAGCCGTAAATACCATCATCCAAGTAATACCAAGGTTTGCCATCACGTACCGCTTGACCCATTACTGATGCAACACTGGTTACAGCACTAGCGACAATAAAACGACCCGGTTCAGCAATCACGCGCACTGTCTCGGGTAACTGCGCTAAGGCATCATTAATCGGCGCACAAAATTCATCAATTGGCAGCACGTCTTTGTGATATGGCACTGGGAAACCACCGCCGATATCAAGCGTGCTAAGCGCAGGTAATCCTAATGCGGCTACATCGTTAATCACTTGGTTACATGCAGCAATGGCAGTGACATATTTAGTTGGACTCGCTGTTTGTGAACCAACATGGAACGACAGCCCTTTGATACGAATACCTAATTGTTGCGCGTAGCTAATGATTTCAATGGCCATTGCTGGGCTACAACCAAATTTTTTCGATAAATCAGCGAATGCTTCCGCATTACGAAAACTTAAGCGAACAAGTAACTCAACTTGGTCTTTGTATGCAATGAACTTTTCTAATTCATTGATGTTATCAACCACAAACACATTACAACCGTATTCAAGTGCATCACGGATATCACGATCACGTTTGATAGGGTGCGTGTGAATAGTACGATCACTTGGTACGCCTTGGCTGGCGACTAAGTCTACTTCACCGCTGGTTGCTAAATCAAAGCTGGCACCTTCCTCTAAAAGCGTACGAACAACCGCAGGATGAGGCAATGGCTTTAATGCAAAGTGTAAAACAACGCCAGGTAAAGCACGGCTTAATGCACGGTATTGATGACGAACAGATTCACAATCTAGCACCATTAATGGCGCGCCATGTTGTGCAACAAGTTGCTCAATAAATTGGTTTGATGGTTGTGCAATTGATTCATTTGCAGCAACCGACGCTGCAGGTACTTTGATTGTTAAGTCTTGTGTAAGGGTTGAAATAGCCATTTTACTCTCCGGCAATTAAGCAACTGCCCGGAAAAAAATGGAAGTCCGAGTCAGTTGAGTGTTATTAAGCGCACAGTATGTTCTGTGCAATCAAATACACTCTTGGATAGTTGCTCTATCGCCTTGCTACAAACAGTGTTTGTAATGTACTCGGATTGGCTATCATCAAGAAGCGGCGTGATAATAGATCTGCTTTTTTATTTGCGCAATAAAAAATTTCAAAAACAGAAATATATTTTTAACCTGTTGATTTTTAATTAATTATAACGATTTAAATTTTTGATACTCTAGAGAAACAGATTTTATTAAACGAAAAAAATCCCCAAAAAAGGGGATTTTTTAATTATTGGTTTAGCTAACAAGCCGTTACTTATCGAGCATTGGTGCTCTCAAAAATTTTGTCGGCAGATGCTGCTACAAAGCCTGTGTAAAGCTCGCCATCTGGTTTTGCATAACGTAGTGCGAACTCATAAAAACAGCTTGGTACAGCCATTTTGCCATCGCTGAATTCCACTTCGCTGTCATCAGCAAGGGTTGAAGATTGCTCAAGCAATACCTCAGGCGAACCTTTGATTTCGCCGCCTGATGTATTCAATGCAAACCCAGCATCTTTAAGTGCTTGGTTAACACTTTCGATATCATCGAATTTTGCTAATTCATTGATGCTCACAGTAAAGTGATTAGCACGGTAACCCCACGCCGACATCCACGCTGCATATTCGCTTTCTGCTAACAGCTTTTTGTAAGTGTCTGAACTTACTTGCCAGTGCGTTCCAGAGTAAAGGAAGTTATCAGCTGTTACTGCACTTTCGTCAATCTGATCAACCATGTCGTTCACAATAGCTTGTAATTCTTCTGAGCATTGCTCAACAAGTAATTCAGAGATAAAAACTTTAGGTTGTTTAGGATCTGAATGTTCAAAATGCTTAGCGTATAGTTTTTTCGCTTCGAAATGATACTCGCCGCATTCTTTGTAGCCAACAGCTAAAAAGTGCGCAGCTAGTTTTTCTAAACCGATTTTTTCGTGATTAAAAGTACGTAGAGCGATGTGATCGTTAATCACGTCATCTTTTTGTGTAGAGCCTAGTAGCTCGTGTACTTTTACCGCCGAAGGCGTAACTGATAAATAGTTTTCCCATAGATTTTCAAATAGGGCGTTTACATCTGTGTGCATGTTTAATTCCTTCAATTAAGGCGGCAAGGCCGCCAATCAATTATTCAATAATTAAGCCCGGCGCAAGGGTCTGTGGTAAGTTAACTTTATCGGCTTCAACAGAAGCAACAGGGTATGCACAGTAGTCAGCAGCATAATACGCGCTTGCTCTGTGGTTACCACTGGCACCAATACCACCAAACGGTGCAGCGCTTGATGCGCCTGTAATTGGTCGGTTCCAGTTAACGATACCGGCACGAATACGTTTTAAGAAATGCTGGTAGTCGTTGCTATCATCACTTAATAAACCTGCAGATAAACCAAACGAGGTGTTATTTGCTTCATTAATCGCGCTATCAAAATCTGTATAACGATATACCTTGATAAGAGGACCAAAATGCTCTTCATCTGGCATATCTTTGACAGCAGTAACATCAATAATACCTGGGCTTACAAAACCTGTGCCCGGCTCGAGATGCTTAAGCTCAACAAGAGAGGTCGCTCCCATATCAAGTAACTGCTGCTGAGCTGCAACCATACCTAGTGCTGCTTTTTCGCTGATCATTGCACCCATAAATGGTTGCTCTTCGCTGAAGCTGTCTGCCACTTTGATGTTTTTTGTTGCAGCAATTAATTTTTCTAAAATTGCATCACCATTTGCTGAGTTCTCAATAAATAAACGACGAGAACAGGTACAACGTTGGCCTGACGTAATGAAACCAGACTGAATAATGTCGTGAACAGCGGCACTTACATCTGCGACATCTTTTACGATCAGTGGGTTATTACCACCCATTTCTAGCGCTAAGATTTTACCTGGATGACCTGCAAATTGCTTATGTAATAGGTGACCTGTATTTGAGCTACCCGTAAAGAATAAGCCATCAATATCTTGGTGAGATGCAAGAGCAATACCTGTGTCTACTTCACCTTGAACAAGGTTAATGACACCGGCTGGTAAGCCTGCTTTTAGCCAAAGCTTTAAAGTGAACTCAGCAACATGAGGCGTCAGTTCTGATGGCTTAAATACAACTGTATTACCCGCTAAAATAGCAGGAACAATATGGCCATTTGGTAAATGACCTGGGAAGTTGTATGGGCCAAACACCGCAACAACACCATGTGGCTTGTGACGAATAAACGCTTTAGCACCCGGCATTGGGTTTTCTGTCGTACCCGTGCGCTCATGATATGCCTTAATAGAGATAGCAATCTTACCCGTCATTGCACCTACTTCAGTACGTGTTTCCCAAAGTGGTTTTCCTGTTTCACGGGCGATAATAGTCGCAAACTCTTCGCTGTTTTCTTTAAGCTCGGCTGCAAAGTTTTCAAGAATAACAATACGATCTTCAAGGCTCATATCAGCCCAGCCAAGCTGCGCATTGCGGGCTGCTTTAATTGCATCAGCTACTTGTTCAGCGGTGGCGGTTTTACCTTGCCAAACAACCTCCCCATTACTTGGGTTGATTGAACTAAAATCATGACCAAGGCCAGCTTGCCATTGGTTATCTATAAGTTGAGTTGTTACACTCATTTTAAACTCCTTAAGTGGTTACAGACGGAAGAAACGTGCTGCATCCCCTTGTTTTAATTTAAGTGCTTCTGCCACTTCTTGGCTGACGATTAAGGTGTGCTTAGCGTGATTGTAATGAGCATGTTTAGTAAAAGTGGCTCTAAAGTCATTCACGCCTTGATTACAAATTGCCAGTGTGTCTGAGCATTTCTCATTGATATGATCAAGTTCACCTATAGTAATAGGGCATACTTGTGACTCTCGAACACTGCGAATATTACCAAGTTTTGCCTCTACAGTTGGTCCTGCATCGAATAGGTCGACGTAACCACGATGCTCAAACCCTTCTTTTTCTAAAAGTTTTAGTGCAGGTTTGGTTTTTTCATGAACTTGACCAATGACAGCTTGTGCTTTTTTGCTAAGCAGGTTGGCATAGATAGGGTACTTAGGCATTAACTCACTGATAAACACTTTATCGCCAAGGCCAACTAAGTGATCAGCTTGTGGAAATTCAATGCTAAAAAAGTGTTCTTGTAGCCATTGCCAAAAAGGTGAGTGACCGTCTTCATCACTAACACCTCGCATTTCTGCAATGATGGTATCGGCAAAACGCTCACTATGTTGCGCCATAAACAAAAAACGTGAACGTGATAAAAAGCGACCAGTTAAGCCTTTTCTGTTTTGCTCACGCAAAAACAATGTACAAATCTCAGAACAACCGGTGTAATCATTACACATGCTCAAGATATCGACAGTATTATAAACATTTAGTGTAGGGGAGTGATGAACGGTTTTTCCTAAGTGATAATGATACAAAGGAACCGACATACCCACTGCGGCTTCGATAGCTGTAGTGCCAATAACGTCGCCGGTCTTGCTGTCTTCTAGTACAAATAAGTAGGTTTCGTCTTGTGGTTTATTTATATCTTTAGCAAAACTGCGTTCTGCGCGTTCGATTTTTTGTTGTAATAAATTATCATCGACTGGCAGTGAGGTAAAACCATGGCCTGACTCGATAGCAATTTGTTTCAACGCAGCAAAATCATTTGCTGTGATAGGACGTAATACTTGCATTAATTGCACTCCAATGGCGCACACTTAAAAGCATGCGCCAACTAGAATTAACCGTTTACAACGTCTGCAACCGCTTTTTCAAAGCGAGCTAAACCTTCTTTGATATCTTCAAGTGGGATCACTAAAGATGGCGTAAAGCGCACAACGTTTGTACCAGCAACAAGGCTCATTAAGCCATGCTTTGTGCTTGCAACTAAGAAATCACGAGCACGGCCTTCAAATTTACTATTTAGAGCTGCGCCTAATAAAAGGCCTTTACCACGAACTTCACTAAATACATCATATTTGTTGTTGATTGCCGTTAAGCCTTCACGGAAAAGCTGTTCACGCTCTTTCACACCAGCAAGTACTTCTGCTGTATTTACGGTATCAAAAGCAGCTTCTGCTACAGCACATGCAAGAGGGTTACCACCGTAAGTAGAGCCATGAGTACCAACTTTTAGATGCTCTGCAATACTAGCTGTTGTGATCATCGCACCAATTGGGAAGCCGCCGCCTAATGCTTTAGCTGTTGTAAGAATATCTGGAGTTACATTAGTACCTTGGTATGCGTATAAATCGCCTGTACGACCAACACCTGTTTGTACTTCATCAAAAATAAGTAAAGCATTGTGTTTATCACATAATGCACGTACACCTTCGATAAACTCGCTTGTAGGTGAAATAATACCGCCTTCACCTTGCAGAGGTTCCATCATCACTGCACATGTATTGTCACTGATAAGTGCTTCAAAAGCAGCTAAATCGTTATAATCACAGTGATCGATTGCAGCTGGCTTAGGACCAAAACCATCTGAGTAAGCGGCTTGACCACCTACAGTAACGGTAAAGAATGTACGACCGTGGAAGCCTTTGTTGAACGCGATGATTTGATTTTTTTGCTCGCCGTGTACATCTAATGCCCAGCGACGCGCTAATTTTAATGCTGCTTCGTTAGCCTCTGCGCCTGAGTTTGCAAAGTACACTTTATCTGCAAACGTTGCGTCTGTTAATTTTTTAGCTAAGCGCAGTGCAGGCTCGTTGGTCATTACGTTTGATAAGTGCCAAATTTTTTCGCCTTGCTTTTTCAGCGCATTGACAAGAGCTGGATGACAATGACCTAAACAGTTAACGGCAATACCACCTGCAAAATCGATAAATTCTTTACCGTCTTGATCCCAAACACGCGAGCCTTGACCTTTTACAGGGATCACTTCTGATGGGTTGTAGTTTGGTACCATTACGTCGTTAAAAAGTTCTCTTGTTACTTGCATTTGTTGCACCTAAATCTGGCTTAGTATGAAAAAAGTATATTGCGAAAATTAGATCAGTTAAGCCGTTCCTGCCTAATTAAGCACGATGAGATTATTTTTCTTATCTATTTTTCTTATTATCTTGGTTAGGAACTTAAATTTGCAGTGCTATTTTGTGAAAAATGACTAAAATAAAAAGCAAATTAACGATGAAAGTGAACAAAGTGATAACTCCTCAAGATGAAAAGCTCTTATCTATCTTAAGAACTAATGCCCGCGCTAGTATTTCAGACTTAGCTAGAGCGCTTAATCTCTCTCGCTCAACAGTACAAAGTCGTATGTTAAAACTAGAAGAGTCAGGTGTAATAAAAGGCTACAGCGTTGATTATGGAGATGCCTACTTGAACCAAATGGTGTCAGCGCATGTTTCAATCAAGGTTAAACAGAAACTCACCACTAAAACTAACATAGAGCTAAAGCAGATTGATGCTATTTCACAGCTCTATGCAATTAGCGGTGAATTTGATTTGATTGCTGTTGTACAAGCCCAAAACCTTGAAAAGCTGAGCCATCTTTTAGATGACATTGGTAACTTAGATGGTGTTGAGCGTACGACCTCGTCGGTGATTTTAGAGACAAAATTTAAGCGTTAATTGTTTAGCAAGTAAAAATGCGCTTATTGTCTATAATAAAATTAATTTATTAGTTGTTTAGGCTGATATTAATGCTTGCTTCTTTTTTGCTTTCTCTCACTGTGGCTCAACCGCTTCAGATAGGAACGAATCTGCCAATTAACGTACCTCATAATGCAATAAGTCATGTTGAATGTATATTTAAGCAAATCAATGTGCCATTTAAGTTACATAAGCTACCTTGGCTCAGAGCAAAAAGGGAAGTGCAGTTAAATCGGCTCGATGGTTACTTTACCGCAAACCTGTTATCGCAAATGCAAGAGTATGGTGAACTTTCTACACCTATGTATTTAGAAAATTGGTACTGGTTTACCCATGCTGATTCAGCGACGATCGCTGAAGAAGACCTTCGTTATGGGGTTGTTAGGGGAAGCCATCAGGCTGACTGGTATCAACTAAGCAATAAAAATATTGAAGTAGAAGTTAACACCACACATGAACTACTGAAAGTATTTAAAAAGCAGCGTGTAGACAGAATTTTGCTTGATTTAGAAGAATTTGAATACAACGCTGTGCAACTGCAAATAAAACCTGACGAGTACGCGCAGGCATTTTACCGCTATGTTCCACTTGGCTTATTTGCGGCAAATAAAACGCTCAAGGAGTTTCCCGAGTTTTTAAACATATTTAATAGCCACATAAGTAGCTGTTCACAAAACCCCTTCATATTGTCAAAAATTGAAAAACTAACATTAGTGAAAGTGCTCCTAGAAAAAATACAGCATTTAGCAAGCTCAGAACAGGTGCAACAAGCGGTAATAAAAAGTAATAGGGAACCAATTGACATCAAACAGTTAGAGCAGATTGATCAGCAGTGGGCTAAGCAAGTTATTGACAATAAACCAATACTTGCAGAGCGCTTTCTCAAACTTGAGGGTTCACAATTCTTACAAGTGTGGCAAAAGCAAATGCAAGGCCTAATTACAGAAATAATCGTCACCGATAAACAAGGTAAGAATGTCATAATCAGTGAAGTCACAACCGATTATTGGCAGGGTGATGAAGCTAAGTTTTTAAATATGTATTTGCAAGATGATGACTACTACATTGACACGGTTGAGTTTGATGAGTCGACTAAGCACTTTCAGGTGCAGTTTAGTGTACCCATATTAGATGATGAAAATCAGCACATTGGTGTGCTGATTTTGGGAATCGATATTGAAAAGGCACTTTCAAATAAAGTAAGTAGCCCTTAGTGATTAGGTTTAGGCGCTTTTCGGATGATTTTTTTCTCAACCTTATCAAGTTCAATCACATAAGCGTTGCCACCAATACCTTTAAATTCTTCATCAGTGAAAACAATCGTATTGTCATCATAAAAAGTAATCGCTTCTTTTTGGGTCACGATACCTAAATCTATAAGCGAAACGTCGCCAGAGAAAAACTTATCACCTTGAAAATTCTCAAATAGCCAGATGCTAGTTGAATCTAACAGTACTAACTTGGAGCGGTCTGGGCTAAGTGCTGCAGAAGTGATCCAACAGAGTTTTTCCATGGTGGTGCAGGTTTTAAATGAGTCAATTAGCTCTGCATCAAAATTAGCGGCATGATCGCCTACTTTATATACTTTGGTGATACCATCAAATGGTTCTGTTCTGTTTTTAGTGAATAAATAGAGGTGACGACCGAGAGCTACAAACGCTTCCAAATCAAAGTTTCTTTGATCTGGAGTAATGGGGTTACCATCCATTTCTGGATAGGTGAACTTGATAATTTCGGCTTCAGTGGTGTCGCCTTTGATATCAATAGGGTTTTCGATTTTATAAATGGTTAACCACTTTCTATCATTGTTATTATTGCCGAAGTCGCCTAAAAAAAAATGACCAAATTTATTTTGTGTCATATCTTCCCAATCAATGTTTTTGGCATTTGTTACTAAGATTTCTTTTGCAATTGAGCCATCTTTATTGAGCCGATAGAGCTTCGGTTGGTCACCACTGTCGTTAATAGCCCATAGCCGTTTATATTTATCAAATTCAATTCCTGAAATTTCTTTCACTTTAGGGTCAACAGTTAAACGCTTTTTACTGTAAAGCGTGTAAATTGAAGAGGCTACAAAAATTCCCATCAACGTGATGGAAAACAGTAATATAGATAATAGGCTTTTTTTTAACATTTAAGGCACATATTTGGAAAAGTACACGCTATTATAGTCATAACGATAATTACTGTATATTCCAAACACCAGTGCCTGTTACAGACATAAAGTTTAAGTTGTCTTGTAAAACTTTATGGCCTACATAAACGGATGATTCAGGGTGGCTAACTAAATAGCCTTGCACACTTCTTATGCCAAGCGATTTGACAAGCTCAAACTGGCTGTGATCTTCAACACCTTCAGCAACAATTTTTAATCCAAGTTTTTGCCCTAATTCACTCAACGTATGTAATATCTGGTTATATTTAGGATTTTGATCAGCCTGTGAGACAAACATTCTATCGAGTTTAATAACATCAATTGGTAATTCAGCCAATGTACTCAATGAGCTAAATCCTGTACCAAAATCGTCAATTGCAATAGTGACGCCTTCTTCACGCAAGCGCTCTAGAGAATGAATGATTTTATTACTAGCTTTTATCAGCGTAGACTCTGTGATTTCAAGCATCAGTGCTGTTGCTGGTAGACCTGTTTTAGCTAGTTTTTCTGTGATGAATTTATAAATATCAAGATGCTTTAATTGCACACCAGAGATATTTACTGAAATTTTAACCTTCTTTAAGCCTGCGTTATGCCATGCTGACATTTGTCGACACGATTCAAGCATTATCCAATCACCCAAATCTAAGATTAGGTTTGATTCTTCAGCGATTGGTATAAATTCGTCAGGAGCAATAGAGCCCTCAGCTGGATGATCCCAACGGATCAGCGCTTCAAAGTAATCTATCGCGCAATCCTCAACATGTACGATGGGTTGAAAAGACAAATGAAAGCTTTCACTTGCGATTGCTAAACGCATTTCTTCAAGTAAATAGTGGTAACGGCGGATCTTTTTACCCATTTCAGGTGAATAAACTTTGAAAATACCGCGCCCATCTGTTTTAGCGCGGTACATAGCAACATCGGCCATCTGTAATAAAGATTGCGGTGTAGCCGCACTATCAGGGTAAACGGCAATACCAATACTTGCACTAATTTTTATTAACTTATTACCAAGAACAAAATCACGTTCAATCTCTCTCAACACATTTTGAGCAACTTCAACTGTTTTTTGTTGATCTAGTTGTTGGCTTATAAATATTGAAAACTCATCACCACCTAAACGAGCTAAGTTTTGTTCAAGCTGACTTTTAGGAGACAAATTTATTAATTTATGATGACGTAATACACTGCTTAAACGGGCTGCAACTTGAATGAGCACTTCATCCCCAAAGCTGTGCCCAAATGAGTCATTAACTTGCTTAAAGCCATCTAAATCTATGAATAATAAAGAACATCTGAGTTTGTTATTTTCGGCTATTTGTAATTGTTCTGCGAGGTATTCAATATAAGCATGGCGGTCGAGTAATAAGGTGAGTTTGTCTTGATGAATACTCACTTCAGATTCTCTCGTATAGGTCGTTATATGCGAGCTAAGTGCTTGAACATTTTTTTTAAGTTGAATAATAGGTTTAACTGTTGGCTCAGATGGCACATGGACAACATTTAAGTTTTCTAATAGCTCTGTCGTTTGCTTATTTAGCTCCTTTAACAAATACTTTTCACTACTTGATTGCTTTTTTCTTGTAACTACCAGGCTTATTGCTAATGCAAGCAGAAGAAAAACAATAATATTAACAGGTGATAAAAGTGTTAGTTTGATAAGTTTATTCGCCTCAATTGCATTAATTGCAACTGGGGTTGCTTGAATTACGACAAATTGAGAGTCATCAGCGAGAAACGTTTTCTGACCATATAGTATCACATTGTACCAAGGCGATGGCTCAACATTTAACAACGCTCGCTCAAATGTTCTCAATTCTGCAGTATTAATATTGAATTGTATATCATTAACTTGCTTGGTTAACAGTATGTTACAGCCATAACAAAAAGCCATTACGGTTATTATGGTTATGCACGTTATACGAAAAGATTTGGTCATAGATTACTACCGTTTTGGTGTTAATGTTTTACTATAAAACTCACCAGCTTAATGCCTTGAGTATATTGCTTGTAAATTTAATTAACAAAGCCTTTCTTGTCTAATGGAACAATGGGTGTAAGTAAATGTGAAATTTCACATTGTTTAGTATATTTGCTCTAACCTTTTCCTTCTCAAATAATTCTTCTATTGTTGCTAATTGCTGAATTGTGTCGCAGCAGAGTAAGCGTATTATCGAGCAGATATTCTAGTTTAGCGCATTTGAGGTGATGATTTCTTTGTGCATGATCAATTTATTTATAATAACAATATGTATGATAATTTTCTCTTTGTGGTTGTTTTTGTATAAAAGTTGCGTTTTTGGTGGTTTTTAAGCTTTCAAGTGTTTACAGATTAGTGAGAGAACTGGTTTTAAACTGTAGGGAAAAATCATTAGCTTGTTGCATAGATTTGGAAAGTTCTTTTCAAAAGGGACTGCATGTAAGTCTAAAATTTACGCTTTTCTACTTATTGTCTTCGTTTTATTGCTGAGATATTTTTTAAAAAATGTAAATTGTATCGTCAGCTTATATAGTGGTCTTTTTATTCTATATATTTGTTTGCAATATAATAAGGTGATACTGTTTTTATTGTGTTTATTTAACCTAAAAATATAAGTAAAAATAAAGGTTAAGTTTTCGTTGCTGTTGAATGTGTGTTTTTATTTTAGAAATTAACTACTCATGCAGTTTGTTGTATTTATTCTTGTTGTATTAAGTGTAATGTTGTATTTAGTGTTTTTACTCTAAATAAGCTTCAAATTTATTCACTTTACCAAAGTCCGCAAGTTAACTACTTTTACAATGCTTTAAAAGCAACACCTAAAAAACATATTGAAATTAAACTATATTTTATAGCCAACTTGGTTCAGTTATTGCTCATAACAAGTTAGCAAGATGATGGGTGTTAGGATAGTTTGTTTTTTGCTCTTTTTTGGTGCAAAAAATAAGCTGATGCACTGTCATAATGCGTAAACATAGGTTTGATTTACTAAGTTCACTTATTTTCATAAGTATCTAGATAAATAAACCTTAAACGCACAGTTTCGCGCAGTAAGTTGTTAAAAGCGGTACTGTGACAAGGATAAATTTACCAATTGGTTGATTGGAGCCCACTATGTTAAGTAAACGTTTTTTTAAGACTAAAGACGAAACAGAAGTTACCTTTGAGTTTAAGCATCCCGATGCAGATGACGTGCAGTTAGTTGCAGAATTTACAGATTGGCAACCAGTGCCAATGAAATTCAATAAAAAAGAACAAGTGTTTAAATGTAAACAACGCCTACCGCTTGATAAAGAATTTCATTTTCGTTATCTAATTAATGGTCAAGAGTGGGATAACGACCACCAGGCTGATGGCTATATTCCAAATGAATTTGGAACAGATAATAGTATTGTTAATACCCAACGCGTTTAGGTGAGTTGATGCAGTCACTTTCGCAGTTATATTATCTGCATGGCATAGGCTATGAATATACGAAGTATACTGGCGAGCATGTTATTTTCGAAGAAAATACACGCCGCCAGGCACTAAGCTGTTGTGGTATAGACACAGCTAATTCTGATCAAATAAATCAGTTAAATTTTGCTTTAGATGCAGGAACGTGGCTGACTTTGTTGCCTCAAACTAGCATTATTGAGGCGCATGACCCTTACTTAAAAGTTCGTATCGATGAACGCTTGTTGAGCCGAGCTTGCCACCTTAGCATACCATCCTTGTCCATAAATCTGACACGTGAAAATCTGCAAGGACTTGCTGTGACAGGAGACTATGGCTTTAATGGGGTTCGTTACCTTGAAGTCGCTTTACCTGTTCCTGCTATGCCAATTGGTTATCATGATGCAGTGATAACGGTTGCTGATCAACAAGCTCATAGCCAATTATGGATAACACCTAAAGAGTGTTACTCAATTGATGATAAAAAGCGTTTGGGACTTTCCATCCAACTTTACAGTTTGTGTAATGCGCAAGGATTAGGTATTGGCGATTTTGCTGATTTAGCAACTTTAATCCGTGAAGTGGCGCAACAAGAAATGGATTACATTTTACTTAATCCATTGCATTTATTATTTGAACACAGTCCTGAGCGAGCTAGCCCTTATAGCCCTAACAGCCGAGCGTTGTTAAACCCGCTATATATTTCGATTTCACTGTGTGAAGATGCATTGAATAATGACTCACTATCACAATTGCTCAGTGATAAACCCGCTACAACTGAACCTTTTATAGATTATTCTGCTGTTAGTCGATTTAAATATGATGCATTTCGTTGTTTATACACTCAATTTTGCCGGACAGCGTCAGCTGAACGAAAAGCAGAGTTTAAGCAGTTTTGTAGTAATCATAAGCACAGTCTAGCAACCTTGGTAGTTGAAGATAATGAATATGCCAGTTACTTGCAGTGGCAGGCACATTTACAGCTAAATCATTGTCAGCATATTGCAAATGAAGCAAATATGGCGATAGGTCTTATTAACGATCTAGCTGTTGGTTGCGCTGGTGATGGCAGTGAGTTTCGTAGCCAAGAAGAGTTATTTGCAGTGGGTGCAAATGTGGGAGCGCCTCCTGATCCTTGGGCTGAACAAGGTCAGAATTGGGGGTTGCCAGCTTTAAATCCTCAAAAGTTAAGTAAAAATAATTTTGCCTTCTATCGCTCTTTGATCCGCGCCAATATGGAAGATGTTGGTGGATTGCGCATAGATCATGTGATGGCAATCAGGAGGCTGTGGTGGTGTTTTGAAAATAACGCCCAGCAAGATGGTTGTTATGTTTACTACCCATTTGAACATTTGTTGGCGATACTGAAAATAGAATCTCATCTTAATCACTGTGTCGTGATAGGTGAGGATCTAGGTGTTGTACCTAGTGAGGTTCGCGAAGCACTAAAAGCAAGTGCAATTTATTCAAATGGCTTGTTCTATTTTGAAAAAGATTATCAAGGTGAATTTTTAGCATCAGAGCACTTTGCACCGCATAGTTTGTTGATGATTGCTAATCATGATGTACCGCCATTTAAAGGGTGGTGGACTGGTCACGATATTACTGTTAAGCAAGAGTATGGTTTGCTTGATAGTGCACAAAGCGCTGCGCAACATGAAGCGAGAAATGTCGAAAAGCATCGTATGCTTAATTTTATCGCAAGAGAATCAGGGCAGCACTTATCATTAGATTCTGAAGCGTCTGTGGTGTATGAGTTATTAGCCTCATCGTTAGCAGCTGCTCCAGCCAGATTATTTACCATTCAAATTGACGATTTAGATCAGCAAATTTTGCCGGTGAACATTCCCGGAACTGATAAAGAATACCCAAATTGGCGGCGCGTTCTTTCACGCCCAACTGAGCAAATTATTCGTGCTCAGCATGCATTTTTAGCCAATTTAATTTCGATAAGGAATCAATAAATGAGCAGTCGTGTTGGTCAAAAGCCTTTTGCTGAACCCATGGTTTATCAAGCACATATCGATGCATTGTCTTCAGGTTGTTATAAAGATCCTTTCAGTTTTTTAGGGCCCCATAAAGTTAGTGCATCAAGCTTTGAGATTCGCTGTTTTTTACCTGGGGCAAGCCAGTTGTCAATTTTGCAAGGCAAGCAGGTTATTGAGGCCAAAAAGCAAGGTGACAGCGATTTATTTATTGCAACTGTCAAAGCAAAATCAATCCCTGATTACCAACTGGATGTGAATTATGGGGATGGCAGTCAGTATCTTCAAGAAGATGAGTATCGTTTTACAAGTACACTTGATGAACAAGCTATGTACTTATTTAACGAAGGTAGTCTTGAACACGCTTATCAGCACTTTGGTGCGCACTTTGTAACCCAGCAAGGAGTTGAAGGTGTGCGATTTACTGTTTGGGCACCTAACGCGAGTAGCGTTTCAGTTATTGGCGAATTTAATTATTGGCAGCGCAACCGTCATTTTATGCGCTTTCATCCAGCCAGTGGCGTTTGGGAATTATTTATCCCAGGTTTAAAAGAGCATCAGTGCTATAAGTTTGCGATTAGTACACCTTCTGGTGAAGTACTTGATAAAGCCGATCCGTTTGCATTTAAAATGCAACAAGCGCCGGGCACTGCTTCTGTCTTACAAAAGCTAAATAAGAAGATACAGTTGTCTGATGAAGCATTAGCAAACCGCGCAAAGCGTAACAGTATCGATGCACCTATCAGTATTTACGAAGTGCATGCAGGCTCTTGGCAGCGACGCGATGATGAGGGCCGCTATTTAACATGGCGTGAGCTTGCCGATAACCTTATTCCGTACACTAAAGATCTTGGTTTTACGCATTTACAATTAATGCCTATCAGTGAGTATCCATTTGATGGTTCTTGGGGTTATCAGCCTGTGGGCTTATTTGCCCCAACTAGCCGTTATGGCAGTTTTGAGGATTTTGTATATTTTATTGAGCAATGCCATGACGCTGATCTCGGTATTATTTTAGATTGGGTGCCGGGTCATTTCCCAAGTGATCCACATGGTTTACATCGTTTTGATGGCACGCATTTATACGAGCATGCAGATGTAAGACAGGGATTTCACCCTGATTGGAATACCTATATTTACAACTATGATCGTGCAGAAGTTCGCAGCTTTTTGATAGCTAATGCAATGTATTGGTTGCATGAATTTGGCATTGATGGTTTGCGTGTTGATGCGGTTGCATCAATGTTGTATCTCGATTACAGCCGAGAAGAAGGGCAATGGATCCCAAACCAGTATGGCGGTCGTGAAAATCTTGGTGCAATAGAATGTTTAAAGCAGGTTAATCTGCGATGTTACGGTAAAAATCCTGGCATTATGATGGTAGCTGAAGAATCAACTGCTTGGCCGGGAGTGACACGGCAGGTCGATCATGGCGGTTTAGGCTTTGGCTATAAATGGAATATGGGTTGGATGAACGATAGTTTGCATTATATGCAGCGTGATTCTTTATATCGTGCCCACCATCATCATGAAATGACGTTTTCAATGGTGTATGCCTATAGCGAGAACTACATTTTGCCTTTAAGTCACGACGAAGTTGTGCATGGTAAAGGCTCATTGATAGAGAAAATGCCAGGTGATGATTGGCAGAAGTTTGCTAATTTACGAGCATACTACGCATTTATGTGGGCTCATCCGGGTAAAAAGCTGTTATTTATGGGAGCTGAAATTGCTCAGCGTAGTGAATGGAATCATGACCAATCAATTGACTGGCACTTGCTTGAGCATGTTAGTCATAGTGGTATGCAACAAACAATTAAACAACTGAATAATATTTATACCACGACTCCTGCACTCTATGAGCAAGATACTAGCCCAGCGGGCTTTGCATGGTTAGATAGTTCTAATGCAGAGCAAAGCATGTTTAGTTTCATCCGTTATGCCAAGCATGCTGACGATTTTGTTCTGGTAATTAGTAACTTAACACCGCAAGTTTATCATGACTATGTAATAGGCGTTCCTAAGCCAGGTCGTTATCAAGTTATCTTTAATTCTGATAATAAAGAATACTTTGGTTCGGGTGTTGAAGTTAGCGGTAATACAGAACAACTTATCTTTAGTCAGCCTACTGCGAGTCATGGTTACAATCAAAGTATAAGCGTGTCTTTACCTGGGCTTGCAACTATTTACCTGAAGAAGGTGAACGATGAGTCATAGTGTAGAGCTTCAAATCGGTTCAACGATGCCTCTAGGGGCATCTATTGTTGAAAACGGTGTTAATTTTGCTGTGTATGCACCCCAAGCTCAGCATGTGTCATTGTGTTTATTTGACAATAGCGGTCATTCAGAAGTAATGACTCTTTCAATGCACCTTAACGAAGGTGGCATTTGGACATTGCACGTTAGCCCTTTAAAAGCAGGGGCATTGTATGGTTACAGGGCAGATGGTGAATATGCACCAGAAAAAGGGCTTTTCTTTAATAATCACAAGCTACTACTAGACCCTTATGCGCGAGACTTGCATGGTGAGTTTACTTGGAGTGAGCGCCATTATGGTCAGATGCCTGTAGGTAAGTTGAGTCAAGTCAATAACGCTGTTGATATGCCCAAGTCTCGAGTTCGCGAGCTTGCACCTTATACAGGTAAAAAACCTAATCATAGTTGGGGTAAAACGGTGATTTATGAGTGCCATGTTACTGGCGCAACATGTCGACACCCAATGATCCCTAAAGCACTACAAGGTAAGTTCTTAGGCTTAAGCCATCCGAGTTTTATAGAGCATTTACGCACTATAGGGGTGACTTGTCTTGAATTACTCCCTGTGCACGCATTCATCAGTGAGCAGTTCTTAACGGCTAAAGGCCTACAAAACTATTGGGGTTACAACACGCTTAATTTCTTCACGCCGCACAAAGATTATCTAGTGAATGATGATATCGGCGAATTTCAGCAAATGGTTGCGGCTCTTCATAAGGCTGATATCGAAGTAATTTTAGATGTTGTCTATAACCATACTGCTGAAGCAGGAACTGATGGGCCTATTCTTTCTTTACGCGGCTTAGATAACCTTGGCTATTATCGCACTGTGGCTGATAAACCTCAGCATTATATCAATGATACCGGCTGTGGTAATACTGTGAATATTGATTCACCAAGAACCTTACAGCTGGTGCTTGATAGCTTGCGATATTGGGTTGAAGTAATGGGGGTAGACGGTTTTCGTTTCGACCTTGCAACGATTCTTGCTCGTAATCCTAATGGCTTTAATCAAGCGCATGCGTTTTTCCAAGCAATCAACCAAGATCCTGTTTTGAGTAAAGTAAAACTGATTGCTGAGCCATGGGATATTGGCCCGGGCGGTTACCAATTAGGGGCTTTTCCTGCACCTTGGCGTGAGTGGAACGACAAGTATCGTGACACTATCCGACGCTTTTGGCGACAAGAGCAGGGGGTTATAGGTGAGCTTGCAAAGCGTTTACATGGTTCGTTCGACTTATTTGAGCATAATCTCAGAGGACCACTTAACAGCATTAATTTTGTGACGAGCCATGATGGTTTCACGCTTAATGATTTAGTGAGTTATGAACAGAAACATAATGAAGCCAACGGTGAACAAAATAGAGATGGACACAGTGCCAACCACTCCTTTAATTGTGGTGTAGAAGGTTTTACTGACGATAAAGAAATTAACGCATTACGTTTGCAGCAACAAAAAAATATTCTATTGACGTTATTACTTTCAAAAGGGGTTCCAATGCTTTCACTAGGAAGCGAAATGGCCCATTCACAAGGTGGTAATAATAACGCGTATTGCCAAAATAATCGCACTAGCTGGCTTGCATGGAAAGACTCGCAAATTAATCATCCATTAACCCGATTCATCGATGATGTTTTGCGTTTACGAAAGCAGTTTAGTGTCTTTAAGCATCGTTTTTTTGTTCATGATAATGATCCACGTTACGACGTCGCGTGGTTCACCGAATCAGGCACCGCAATGGAACAAGACGATTGGCATCAAGGTGATCGCCAAGTGTTGATTTATAGCCTGACTGATAAACACACAAACCAAGCTTTATTGATCATTTTAAATGCTGGGTCAGAGTCTGTTACTTGTCAATTACCCCCTCTTGCGAAAGGGAAGTGGCATTTAGCACTGACAAGTATACATCCTATGTCAACTTATGATGTTGATAAGGAACAACAGATTGCTGCAATGAGCAGCTGGGTTTTTACCGCCAATTCAGAGGATCCTAATCATGGCTAAAAATGCCGATCAAGTATGTGTTGTTAAGGGCTGGCAGGATGCCCCTACCGTTGATGAAAGCACCTTAGATGATGATTTATCTCGCCATTTTTATTACACCCTTGGGCGTGACAAAGTCGGTGAATCGCAATTATATTTATATCATGCTTTAGCATTAACTATTCGTGACAGATTGGTTGCACGTTGCCGTGTAACTAATCAGCAAATTCACGGACAAAAGCGTCGTAAAACTGCTTATTTATCTCTTGAATTTTTAATGGGTCGTGCTCTTGGTAATGCCATTCTAAACCTAGATTTAGACGATCAAGTTGCAAAAGCATTACAAGATTACTGTACAAAGTTAGAGACAGTTGCAGAAGCTGAGCACGACGCAGGTTTAGGTAACGGTGGTTTGGGCCGTCTAGCTGCGTGTTTCTTGGATAGTTGTGCAAGCTTGGCACTACCTGTGATTGGTTATGGTATTCGTTATGAATATGGCATGTTTAATCAAGCGATTGAAAATGGCCATCAAATTGAACAGCCCGATAACTGGTTACGCGAAGGTCATCCTTGGGAGCTAAGTGCCCCAGAGCAATCAAAGCGCGTAAAATTCTTTGGTCATGTTGAAAGTTATACTGATAAATACGGGCGTGAGCACCGTCAATGGCTTGATTCTCACGATGTCTTAGCTGTGCCTTATGATGTGCCAATTCCTGGCTATAAAAACGATATCGTAAACACGCTACGTTTATGGAAATCAGAGGCGACTGACGAATTTGATTTGAGCGAATTCAACGCAGGTAGTTATTCAGAAGCTGTTGCTCGTAAAAACCTTGCTGAACAAATCACCATGGTACTTTATCCAAATGATAGCAGTGAAAATGGTAAAGAGCTTCGTTTACGCCAGCAATACTTCTTATCATCGGCGAGCTTACAAGACATCATAGATACGTGGGTTAGCAAACATGGCGAAGATTTCTCTGACTTTGCTGATTACCATGTTTTTCAATTAAACGATACACACCCAAGTATTGCTGTAGCAGAACTGATGCGTATTTTGGTTGATGAGTATGAGCTAGATTGGCAAGAAGCCTGGTCTATTACCACTAAAACCATGGCTTATACTAACCACACTTTACTGCCAGAAGCATTAGAGAAGTGGTCAGTATCATTATTTGCGCGATTATTACCGCGTATCTTAGAAATAATCTATGAAATCAATGCCCGCTTCTTAGCAGATGTTGCTCAAGCATGGCCTGGAGATGTTGAAAAACAACGAGCATTATCGCTTATTGAAGAAGGCCCAGAGCCACAAATCCGCATGGCGTATTTAGCAATTGTTGGTAGTTACTCAGTAAATGGTGTTGCTGCACTTCATACCGAGCTACTTAAAGCGGGCTTATTCAATGAGTTTTATCAGCTTTGGCCAGAAAAATTCAATAATAAGACCAATGGGGTGACGCCACGTCGTTGGCTTGCACATTGTAACCCTGATTTAGCCAAACTACTCAATAAGCACATAGGTGATGAGTGGGTAGGTGACTTCAGTAAAGTTAGTCAATTACGTCGTTTATACGACGACACTAAATTCCACAAAGAATGGCAAGCAGTTAAACATAGCAATAAGCAACGCCTTGTTGAACTCGTTAAGGCTCGTTGTGGCGTTGAGTTTGATCCATCAATGATGTTTGATGTGCAAGTAAAACGTATTCATGAATACAAGCGCCAATTATTAAATATATTACATGTTATTCACTTATATGATCGTATTCGCCAAGGTGATACTTCAAATATTGTCCCTCGTTGTGTGTTATTAGGTGGTAAAGCCGCACCTGGTTACTACATGGCGAAGAAGATAATTAAGTTAATTAATAATGTTGCTGAAGTGATCAATAAAGATCCATTGGCAAAACCGTACTTGAGAGTGGCTTTTTTACCGAATTATAACGTGACAGCAATGGAAACTATTTGCCCAGCAACGGATTTGTCTGAGCAAATTTCAACAGCAGGTAAAGAAGCATCGGGTACCGGTAACATGAAGTTCATGATGAATGGTGCTTTGACCATTGGTACGTTAGATGGTGCCAATATCGAGATCCGTGACGCAGTAGGTGCTGATAATTTCTTCTTGTTTGGTGCTCGAGCAGAACAAATTGATGATATCAAAGCGCACTATAATCCTGAGCAAATTATTCATCAAACCGACAGCCTATACAAGGTAATGCCGTTACTTGAAAGCGGTCACTTTAACTTGTTTGAACCAAATCTATTCGACGACATTATTGCTGCGATTAAGAGCCCGCACGATCCGTGGTTAGTTGCCCATGATTTTGCCAGCTTCGTTGAGGCACAAGAGCAAGTTGAAAAAGCTTACCTAGACACTGCTCACTGGACGCAAATGAGTATTTTAAATACGGCGGCTAGTGGCATGTTTTCGAGCGATAGAACAATTAGTCAATACAGTGATGACATCTGGCACTTGGAACCACTGTTAGACATTAGCGCAAAGCAAAACACACAGAAGAAAAGCAGCTAACTTAAGACGGAGAGAGTTATGCCTAGTTATGCAAATCGATACATAAGTAGTTTAACAAGAGAAACGTATGCACTCATTTTAGCAGGTGGGCGTGGTTCTCGTTTACATGAATTAACAGACTGGCGTGCTAAGCCAGCAGTGTATTTTGGCGGGAAACATCGAATAATCGATTTTCCTCTATCAAACTGTATTAACTCAGGCATTCGTCGTGTTGGTATAGCAACTCAATACAAGTCACACTCATTAATCCGCCATGTAAACCGTGCATGGGGACACTTTAAAAAAGAACTCGGTGAGTCGGTAGAAATACTGCCGGCATCACAACGTAAAGGTGATGATTGGTATTGTGGTACGGCAGACGCCGTTTTCCAAAATATGGATATCATTCGTCATGAGCTGCCTAAATATGTGATGATCCTTTCAGGTGACCACGTTTACTGCATGGATTACGGCGGTTTACTTGCTAAGCATGTTGAAACTGGTGCAGATATGACAGTGTGCTGTATCGAAGTACCGTGTGAAGAGGCTGCAGGTACCTTTGGTGTAATGACTGTTGATGAGAATAACAGAGTTCGCCGTTTTGATGAGAAACCATCTGAGCCAACTTCAGTGCCGGGTAAACCAGGTACTTGTTTAGCGTCAATGGGTAACTACATTTTTAACACAGAGTTCTTATTTGAACAGTTAAAAAAAGATGCAGAAACAGAGGGTTCTGGTCGTGACTTTGGTCACGATATTATCCCGGCCATCATTGAAGAGCACAATGTATTTGCATACCCATTTAGAGATGAAAATGAAGGCCAGCCATACTGGCGTGATGTAGGTACCCTGGATTCGTTTTGGGAAGCCAATATGGAGCTTGTTATGCCAGAGCCTCAGCTTGACTTATACGATCCTAAATGGCCGATTTGGACATATCAAGAGCAATTACCACCTGCTAAATTCATTTTTAATGATGATGATAGACGTGGTATGGCTGTGGATTCAACGGTATCGGGTGGCTGTATTATCTCTGGTTCAATGGTTAGAAAATCACTGCTGTTTTCGAATGTATATGTTCATTCATATTGTGAAATCGAAGAGTCAGTGATCTTACCGGGGGTTAAAATTAACCGTAATTGCCGCATTAGGCGTGCTATTATAGACCGTAACTGTGAGATCCCTGCAGGCCTTGAAATTGGTTTTGATAATGAAGCTGATAAAGAAAATGGCTTTAGAGTGTCGAAAAAGGGTATCGTACTTGTTACCCGAGACATGTTGAATGAGCTTGAGAAAAAAGCAAAGGCAATAAAAGCAAAGTAATAAATATTTTGTTTAATGGTAAAGTCATAGTGTAGTAAGGAGTAGCAATTGCTACTCCTTGTTTCATAGTAAGAATTAATGTTATGGAGTACTGCTAATCATGCATGTGTTGATGGTGGCTGCAGAGAATGACGCATTACCGAATGCTAAAGTCGGTGGTGTAGCGGATGTTGTTAGGGACTGTCCTAAAGCGTTAGTTGATAAAGGCCTTACTGTTGATGTTGTGATCCCTGATTACGGATTTCATTATCTTGAACGTCATCATATCGGTGTTGTAAATGTTCCATTTGCAGGGCATATGCAGCAACTAGACGTGTGGAAACTTGCCAATAGTGAACACGGTGTTACGCAACTGATTATTTCTCATTGGGAATTCAGTCGCCATAATGGTGCCGTGTATTGTAATGATGAACCTGGCAGGCCCTTTGCAACCGATGCGAGTAAGTTTGCATTGTTTAATGCGGCGGTGTGTGAAGCCTTACTACAAGGAATTATCCGAACCCCTGATGTAATGCATTTGCATGACTGGCATAGCGCCTGTGTGGCATTATTACTAAAAAATGACGGTCGTTACCGTACATTATCTAAGTTATTTTTAGCTTATACCGTTCATAATTTGGCATTGCAAGGTATTCGCCCATTTAAAGGCGATAGCTCAAGTTTAGAAGCATGGTTTCCGGGCTTAAATTATAACGGCGAGAAATTGTGCGATCCGCGTTATCACGATTGTTTTAATCCGATGCGAGCAGCGATTAATTTAGTTGATAAAGTGCACCTTGTTTCACCGACCTACTGTCAAGAAGTATTGCGTCCGAGTGATGCTGCAAATGGTTTTTTTGGTGGAGAAGGACTAGAAGCTGATTTGCAGGCAGCCTATCGTGAAGGTCGTGTGGTAGGGATCCTAAATGGTTGTGAATATCCAGGAATGGAACTCAAAGATATCAGCCTTGCAACACTTTACCATCATGCAGAGTCGGCACTATTTCAATGGATGGCGAAGAGCCCCATCTTGGATTCAAGTTATTATCTTGCTCACCAACGTTTATTACAGTTCAAAACAAAACCTTTTGCGGGTCCGCTTGTTACGAGTGTTGGTCGATTAACAGATCAAAAGGCACTTTTACTGCGTCAACCTTATGAAAAAGCATTGGTTTTAGATGAGTTATGTCAACGCTTAAAGCAACATGATGGCTACATGATAATTCTTGGCTCTGGTGATGCTGAACTTGAGCAAATCATGACAACTGTCATGGCACGCCAAGAGAATCTGCTATTTTTAAAAGGCTATGCACACTTGGTTGGTGAATATATGTATCACTTGGGTGATTTATTCTTAATGCCAAGCTCATTTGAGCCATGTGGAATAAGTCAAATGTTAGCAATGCGCGCTGGACAGCCATGCTTAGTTCATGGTGTTGGCGGTTTACAGGATACGGTCGAGCATAATGTCAGTGGTTTTAGTTTTAGAGGTGAGAGTTTAGCCTCTCAAAGCTACGAACTTATTACTGGTTTTAGTGATGCGCTAGACCTTAAAAAGTCGCAACCTGAGCAATGGCGCTCGATATGTGAACAAGCTAAAAATGCTCGTTTTACATGGGGATCTGTTGCAGATGGCTATTTATCAGGCTTATATCAATAAATATTGCGTGATTCATGGTAATTAAGTGACTTTTTTGTCTATTTCAGCTATTAATTACTTAGTGTGATATAAAAATTCAAAAGTAGGTAAAGTGGCTGTATTTGTTGCTAGGCAAGCGGTCTTTAATCGTCGTCAACAAGTTGTCGCCTATGAGCTACTATTTAGAGATAGTTTAAAAAACAGTTTCCCGGATGTTTCAGAGAGCACAGCTACTGCGCGTCTGATTATGGAAAACCAGCTCAATCTAGGCACTCGCCATATTACGTCGGGCAAAAAGGCGTTAATTAACATAGGTCCAGAATCGTTGAAACTGGACCTATGCGCGTTTTTGCCAACTCAAGACGTGGTTATTGAGCTTCTCGAAACGATGGAGCCATCAGATGAAAACTATGAATTTTGTCGGGAGCTTTTCCATAATAACTACAAACTTGCTCTTGATGATTTCGTATACCAACCTGAATGGGACCGCTTTTTAAAGTTAATTCGCTTGATTAAGTTCGATGTGAAGCAAACCCCCTTTGAGGACATTGCGCCTGTTTTACAGAAGCTGAAAAAGCATAAAAAAATAAAACTATTAGCAGAAAAGCTTGAAACTGCCGATGATTATGAGAAAGCCTACAAAATGGGTTTCGATTTTTTCCAAGGTTACTTTTTTGCAAAACCAAAAATGATCCAACATCGCGATATCGATTACAACTATGCATTAGTTTTGTCGATTTATGCTGAAGTAATGCGCCCTGATCCTAATATTAGCGAAATCGCGGGACTGTTTTCTTTAGATACTGCACTTGCGTATAAGCTATTACGCTTAATAAACAGTGGTGTATTTCCAATAAAAAGTAAAATAGGTTCATTAAAGCAAGCGCTTGTGTACCTAGGTCATGAACGACTGAAAAAGTTTGTTAGTTTGATCATCACCGCCCATAGCGCCCAATCAAAACCAGCCGAGCTTACTCGGCTTTGTGTTGTCAGAGCGCGTTTTTGTGAATTAATAGCGCAGCGTGTCGCAAAACAACAAACCGGAGAGGCATTTTTAACGGGGCTGTTTTCATTACTCGATGCAATATTAGATCAGCCGATGGAAAAGCTGTTGGATAGATTGCCGTTTCCTGACGAAATACATGCAGCATTAATGCAAGAAAAGAATATTCTCTATTACATTCTCGAAACTGTTAAAGCATACGAAACAGGAAGCTGGTGGGCACTGGAGCAAGCAGTTGCCTATTTAAATATTGAGAGTGGGGAGCTTCCCAAAATATACGAAAATGCGGTAAATTGGAGCGATAGCTGTAGACAAAACTTATAAGGGAACTATGCGCAATATAAATATGGATGTTTTACGAGGTATTGCGGTGCTAGGTTTGATGTTTATGAACATCTATACCTTTGCTATGTTTGAGTATGATTATACCCCAAGCTCATCGCCACCAATTTCTGATAGCATCATAAACATCATTAATGTGTTATTTATTGATGGACGTTTTAGAAGCCTTTTTTGCCTATTATTTGGTGCCTCATTGGTTATTCAATGGCAGCTTTGGCAAAGTATAGATAAACAACACAATCGCTTAAAAGTGCTTGCTTATATTGGCCTTGCTCACGGCTTTTTGCTTTGGGCCGGCGATATTTTGTTTATTTATGCCTGTGCTGGTTGGTTAACCCTTAAATTTAGCCAGCAAGATAACGAAAAAATACTGCGTATGGGCATGTTGTTTTTACTTCTCGGTGCCTTTATTTCATTTTTACTTGCCTTTGTCGAACCTGAATTAACGCCTTTAACGCGAAGCTCAGACGCGTTTTTGATGGCTTATGATGCGGCTTATTCTTCCTACTTTGCTGGATTTGTCAGTAACGTATTAATGTTTACTGTGATGCTTATTGCAGTGCCGCTGATCACTATGTGGATGGCCGCAGGGCTAATGCTAGTGGGCGTTTATCTATATAAACAAGGGGTTTTTGTTGACGGCTTAACGAAAGCTCAGCTTAACATGATTGTTCCAGCGGCTATTGGTTTAACACTTGTAAGGTTGATGATAGACCCTAACCGTAGTGTATTTATGTACGCGATTGTCGAGCCTATAAATTGGCTAGCAGCTTTAGCTATGGCCATTTGCTATTGCCATATCATTGTAAAAATAGTTAAAAATAAATCCAGTAAATGGTTACTGCTACAGCAGGCTGGACGCATGTCATTGACTTTATATCTGATGCAAACAGTCATATTTATACTGTTTTTTAAAGTTGCATTCTCAAGCGCTGCACTTAATTTCGATCGAATAGATTATTGGTTGGTTATTGCGGGTGTGCTTGTTTTTCAATTGGTATTTTGTAAAGTCTATAGCCAGTACTTTAAACATGGTCCGTGTGAATTAATCTGGCGAAAATTGTCGAGATAATGTCTCGTATACTACAATAAAAGAAAACAAAACGGAGTGGTTATGCGGACTTGCTGGTTAGTTTTAACATTGCTTTGCTGTTCACCACTTTATGCAGGCGATCAGTTTTCTGTGTTGCTCGTTAATCCATCAGTTAAAACCGACATATTTTGGCAAAAAGTGAGTGATATCATGCACGTGGCTGCCGAGCAAAATAATGTCAATCTCACGACCATTTACGGCGGTGGTAATCGTCATATTCAATTAGCTGAATTAAAACAGTACCTACAATATAACCCCAAGCCAGATTACGCTATCTTGATCAATTACCCAGGTGGTGCTGAGCAGTCAATGACTCTACTTGAGCAGCACAAAGTTAACTTTATAACACTGGAAGAAACTATTGTCGGCGTTGAGCGAGATGAAGTTGGTAAGCCTCGCCAGCGCTTTAAATACTGGTTAGGAGAGGTTTTTCACGATAACTTTAAAGCGGGAGAGCAACTTGGCAAAGCTTTACTTAATGAGGCAATAGCTACAAAGCAAACGCCGCATTTTGTTGCGATTAATGGTCATTATGGCTCCGAATCAGATACCCGCAGTGATGGCCTTGTTCATTACTTACGTAAACAAGATGTCGAGCTTGAGCAAGTTGTTTATGCCAATTGGAGCAAGCAAGAGGCAGTGCATAAAGTCAGTCGTTTATTACAACGATATCCAGATACTAATGTAATTTGGTGCGCTTCTGATTTAATGGCACAAGGTGCACTTGAAGCAGTAAAAGAAAAAGCAGATAAAGCCTATTTTATTGGTGGTATAGATTGGCTTGATGAAAATTTAGACTTGATTGAACAGCAAAAACTTACGGCCAGTGTTGGCGGGCATTTTATGATGGGGGCGTGGGCATTAATAAGCTTAGTCGATCATAATAATGGTAATCCTTATTGGCAAAACCATAATGCGATTAAGTTTCAACTTGGGGTCATTACACAGCACAATATAAAAAGTTATGGCTGGCTTAGAAATATTAAAGACTGGTCGGTTATCCCCTTTGAAACCTTTTTACTACAAAACACTAAAAGTAGCGAGTACGCGTTCGATTTTGATACCCTGCATAGTTTATTGAGTGAAAAGCCTAAAAATGCAGCGCTGCACTAAAAGTGCTGCGAAAGAGCCTAGATTCTACCTAGCTTGGCAAAGGCTTCTGGTATAAACTAGCAGCTTTAAAATCCAGACAGAAGTATGCCATGACAGAGTTAAAGCGATTAAATAAATTTATCAGTGAAACAGGTTTTTGTTCACGCCGTGAGGCAGATAAATATATTGAAGAAGGTCGTGTAACTGTTAACGGCAACTTGCCTGAAATGGGCGTAAAAGTCAGCAATGATGATGACGTTCTGATTGATGGTCAGCCATTAAAAGCAAAACCTAAACGAGTTTATATCGCCTATAACAAACCTGTTGGTATTACTTGTACAACTGAGCGAAAAATTCAAAGTAACATTGTTAAAGCGGTTAACTACCCAGAGCGTATTTTCCCAATCGGACGCTTAGATAGGCCTTCAGAAGGCTTGATTTTTTTAACCAACGAAGGCGACATCGTTAATAAAATCCTGCGTGCTGGTAATAATCATGAAAAAGAATACGTAGTGACAGTTGATAAACCGCTAAACCGCCAGTTTGTTAACAAGATGGCAAACGGTATTCCTATTCTTGATACTGTTACTAAAAAGTGTAAGGTAAAACAAACTGGCCCACAGCAATTTACCATTGTGCTAACACAAGGCTTAAACCGCCAAATTCGCCGCATGTGTGAATATTTAGGTTATGAAGTGGTGACTCTTAAACGCACACGTATCATGAACGTTACCCTAAAAGGCTTAAAAGTAGGGCAGTGGCGTCATTTAACCGAGCAAGAAATGGCAGAGATCAATAACTCAATTGCCGACTCAGGTAAAACAGAAGAGCGCTCAATTGATGAAAATAAACAGCCAACCCAAGCCCGTGCCAAGCAAAAACCACGCAATGAAGAAGAAAAAAAGCGCGATTTTTCTAAATACGTGAAAAAAGCACATAATGATGCCAAACAAGGTCAATCAAGAGCAAAGGCTGGCAATTCGCACTCAGCAAAACCAAATCAAACGAAACGTAGCAGCACCAAACGCACAGGTACATTAAGCCTGAAAAAGTAAGCTTGAGCTTTTAAAATTGTAGTGTTTGAATAGCTTTTTAAGCTGTGGTGGTTTTAGTTACCAGTTATTCTAATAAAGAAAAAGCCCTAACAGTTTGCTGTTAGGGCTTTTGGTTGAGAGTCAATCTGTATTAATTAGCGTGACGCTGTTTAGGTACTTTGATCTTAAACAGCATGGTATAAAGCACAGGCACAACAATCAGGGTCAGCACTGTGGCAAAACCAAGGCCAAACATAATGGTTACCGCCATTGACTGGAAGAACACGTCAAATAGCAGTGGGATCATGCCTAAAATGGTGGTAATCGCAGCCATCGCTACAGGGCGAACACGGCTTACACCAGAATCGAATACCGCTTTATAAGGGTCTTTCCCGCTATCGAGTTCAAGGTTAATTTGGTCAACTAACACAATGCCGTTTTTGATGAGCATGCCGCTTAAACTAAGTAAGCCAAGCAGTGCCATAAAGCTAAATGCTGCATTCATTAGTAATAAACCTGCCGATACACCAATGATTGCTAACGGCACCGTCGCCCATATTACTAATGGTTGCTTAACAGAGTTAAACAGCAGCACTGTGATTGCGAACATGGCTAAATAACCAAGTGGCAATGAACCGAAAATGGCTTTTTGTGCTTTGCTTGACGACTCAAACTCGCCGCCCCATTGCAGTTCATAGCCATTAGGAAGTTTAATGGCTTCTATATCTTTGCGAACACGTGCAAAGAGCTTTGCTGGTGTTTCATCACCAATAACATCGTGGTCGGCCATCACTGTGATAGTACGCTTACGATCACGTCGCATGATCAAGCTGTCTTCCCACTCAACCACAAAGTCATCAACCACTTGTGTAACGGGTACAAACACACCTAACACAGGGCTGTATATTTGTAAGTCACGCAGGCTTTCAACGTTTAAGCGCTCTTCTGCAGGCGAGCGGGCAATAATGGGCAGCATTTGCGTGCCATCTTTATAAACACCCACTTGCTTACCTGATAAGCTGGTTAACAGCAGCTGATCGAGGTCAGATTTGGCAATCCCTAAGCGACGGGCTTTTTGCTCGTTAAACTGAGGACGAATTAACTTAGAGCGTGCTCGCCAATCGTCACGAATGTTAAATGCTCCTGCATCTTGATGCAGAATGTCTTTTGCCTCTTTTGCTAACTGGCGAAGTACCACGGGATCAGCACCAGAAAAACGCGCTTCGATTTTTGCATCAGTTGATGGGCCAATTTCCATACGTTTAACTTTAAGCTGAGCATCAAGTACATGCTCGTGTTGGTAATCACGTACTTTTTTGATCATAGTGGTGACGGCTTCACGGTCTTTTACACGAATAATCAATTGCCCATAAGCTGGGTATGATTTTTCAGGTGCGTAAGTCAGCATAAAGCGAGGCGCACCTTGGCCGACTGTCGTTGTTACTTCTTCTACAAGAGGGTCTGCTTGTAAGAATTTTTCAAGTTTTGCGACGCCATCCATTGTGGTATGAATATCAGCACCTTGTGTATGCCAATAATCAACATAAAACATTGGTGTATTTGATGCTGGGAAAAACGACTGCTTGATAAATTTAAAACCAAACACAGCACTCACTAGCATGATAACCATTAGTAACAATGTGGTTTTACGATAACGCATTGCCGCATGTAACACGCCTTTATAGACATTAAAAATAACACCTTGATAAGGGTCTTCATCATGATGTGGCTGTTTTTCAGTTGCTTGTTTAAACATTAAATCAGCAAAAAATGGCGTTAGGGTGATAGCTGTGATCCAGCTTAATAATAATGAAATAAACAACACCCAGAACAAGCTGCCAGCAAATTCACCACTGGCATCTGAACTCAAACCAATTGGCGCAAATGCCGTAATAGCGATAACCGTCGCACCGAGTAACGGCCACTTGGTTTGATCAACTATGTTAGTTGCAGCTTGCAGTTTTGTTTGTCCGCGCTTGAGGTTTATCAATATACCTTCGGTTACAACAATGGCATTATCAACCAGCATACCTAAGGCAATAATCAGGGCGCCTAATGAGATACGTTGTAAATCTATGGCAAACAATTTCATGAAAATAAAAGTGCCTAATACGGTAAGCAGAAGTATTACACCAATCAATACGCCACTTTTAAAGCCCATAAAAACTAAAAGTACAATAATAACAATGGCAACCGCTTCAAGCAGGCTGATAATAAATCCACTTACTGACTTCTCAACTTCGGCTGGTTGGTTATAAACGCTGTTGATTTCCATACCATGCGGTCGCTGGTATTCGAGTGACGCTAAATGAGCATCAATATTTGCCCCTACATCAACGACGTTTACGCCTGTGCTAAACGACACACCTACCAGTAATGCTTGCTGTTGGTTATAGCGAATAATATTGTTTGGTACTTCAGCGTATTCACGAAATACCTTAGCAACATCACCTAAATAAATAAGTTCATTTTCACCTGGCTTTGAAATAAGAAGATTTTCAAGCTCTTTAACGTCTTTGAATTCACCTGTAGGGTGTAAGCGAATTGACTCATCGCCGACGCGCACCTTACCTGCGTTCGACACACTATTTTGAGTTTGTAAAAGTTGATAAATGCGGTTGGGTGAAATACCTAGCTGGGCAAGTTTACGGGTTGAAATTTCAACCATAACCTGTGCTTGTTGCTCGCCACCAACAGTTACTTTACTAACGCCATCAACCAACACAAGCTCACGTTTTAAATAATCAACGTAATCTTTCAGTTCATCGTAAGAGTAACCATCGCCAGTTACCGCGTACATCACACCGTATACATCACCAAAGTCATCCATAATTTTACTCGGATAAACCCCAGATGGCATTGAGGCTGCTTGGTCGTTGATTTTACGACGCAGTTCGTCCCATATTTGGCGTAAGTCTTGTTTACGATAATTGCTTTTCATCTCGACGGTAATTTGCGATTTACCCGGTGATGAAATACTGGTCACGTAATCAACATACGGCAGTTGTTGAATCGCATTCTCTATGGGAAATGTAACTTCTTCTTCAACCTGTTGTGGCGACGCACCTGGATACAGGGTGATCACCATGGCTTTTTTTAAGGTGAATTCAGGGTCTTCAAGTTGTCCTAAGCCAAAGTAAGCCACTGTTCCGCCAATAAGCAAAAACAGCGCAAACATCCAACTTACCACTTTCCTTTCGATAGCAAGTGCAGCAAAGCTCATTATAAGCCTCGCTCTTTTTGCCAAGGACGAACTTTCATGCCTTCTTCTAAAAAGTTAACCCCTGCAGCGACTATTTTTTGTCCTGCTTTGATACCCGATAATACTTCAATGCTATCACGATGTAGCTGTCCTACTTCTACAGCTTGCTTATGGACAAGGCCACTTTCTTCGTCATAAATCCATACATAACTATTGTTACTTTCAGGCTCGGTTGGCTCAGAGAAAACAGCTTCTACAGGTAATAATGTATAGGGTGATTGTGAGTTGGTGATCTTGCTTAAATCAATATCAACGCGGCCAGTCATACCTTCAAGTAGATTAAAATCTTTAGGAACCGGTAAAGAAAATACCACTTTATAGGTTAGGGTGATTGGATCTGCTTGAGTATCAAATTCTTTCACAGACAGTTTATACGATTTGTTAGGATAGCCATCAAAGACAACATCAGGTTGATATTCAACATCTTTATCGATGCGTGCAATGAGTTTTTCTGGGACTTGAATAACAACATCCATTAAATCACGGGTTTCAAGTCGTAAAATATTCTGCTTGGCTTGAATGTTCTCAAAGTTTTTAACAAACACCTTTGCTACAGTGCCTGCAAACGGCGCACGTAATTCACTGTTATCTAAATTCGTTTTGGCTATCTTTAATGCTGATTCTGCTACTTGCTTGTTAGCAAGGGCTTGGTCTAACTCAGATTGACTGGCGATTGAACGGTCAAAAAGCTTTTGTACACGTTCAAGTTGAGACTCTGCGAGTTCAAAGCGCGCTTTGCGCTCATCATATTGTAGTTGAAAGTCTTCAGGGTCGAGTTTGGCAAGCAGTTGTCCTTTTTCAACATGCTGACCGGCAAGCGCTGGGAACTCAAGTAACTCACCATTCACTCTAAAGGCGAGATATGAACCTTGGTTAGCAACAACTTCAGCTGGAAAACTACGTATAGTTTCATCTGAAAGATTACTTATAGTGAATAATTTTACCGGGCGCACAACTGGCTCAACCTCAGTATTAGATGCCTGCTCAGAACATGCCGCAAGCATCAAAATTAGGCTCGTAGTTATCGCAACGAATGCCAATTTCATTGTCTTCTCCATAGATATGATGCATAAATTAGCTGCAGGATACGCTGCAAACATATAAAATAAAAATTATTAAATTTTAGAAACATCATTAATTTTATTTATGTAGTGGTTTTTATATCATGAACCTAAATCAACTCGTTATTTTAGATGCAATTGTACAGAGTGCTAGTTTGAGCCAAGCCGCTATAAAACTTCATAAAACCCAACCTGCACTAACACTGGCGATAAAAAAACTCGAATCTGAGCTGGGGTTTGAGCTTTTAGACCGTAGCCAGTATCGCTTACATCTTACTGAAAAAGGCCGTATTTTTTATCGTGAGGCACGTCAGTTACTTAACGCAAACAGTGAACTGAGCTCGCTTGCTAAAGAGTTGGCGCTAGGAAATGAAGCTAATTATAAAATTTGCTACGAGCAACTTTGCCACCAACCTAGTTACAATCAAGTCATAAGTGAAACCTTCCAACGTTTTGCTAGTACTGAGTTTAGTATTTCTTCAGGTAAACGCTTTGTATCCCTTGAACAAGTAAACAGTCATCAAGCGGACTTAGGGATTGGGCCTTGGTTTGACCTGTTCCATGCAACAGGGGATCTTGAAAGTTTGCCTATAGGTAAATTTGATATCGGTATAGTCAGCGCACCTAATGTGGTACCTAGTAAAATTAGCTTTGCTGATATTCAAAATTACCCATGCTTGGCTATGTTTGAGAGTGACTTGAGTTTCGATAGTGATAGGTTGTCTTATACATTGGGCTCTGCATTAATGAAAATTGACGATATAACCAGTGTAAAGTCGTTTTTACTGTCTGGTGCGGGTTGGGCGATGATTAGTTTGCAACATTGCCAAGCTGAGATTGAAGCCGGTTTGTTGCAGCAAATAAAAATTACTGACCGTGAACACCAGTTTGGCGCTGAAATACGTGTTTTTAGGCAGCACTCTGTCCATCATGGCCCTGTTGCGAGAGCAATTTGGCAAGATTTTAGCGAAGTCAGCAAACAGTATTTGGAGTCTAGTCGTGCAGCAGGCAACTAAAGAAGATTTAATTTATACTATTATTTGCGCCATTCCAGCGGGAAAAGTAGCCAGTTATGGGCAAGTTGCAAAGCTTGCGGGATACCCTAATAATTCAAGACTAGTGGGGCGGTTATTAAAAGTGATGCCCGAGGGCTCAAGCATTCCATGGCATCGGGTGGTTAATAGCCAAGGTAAAATATCGTTTCCAGAAGGTAGCAATAAACACTTTGAGCAACGACAAAAACTACTCAGTGAAGGTGTTACTTTTAATAAGGCTAAAATTAATATGCGCCTGCATCAATGGGACTAATAAACATACAAACTAATTGATAAGTAATGGCAAACACAGCCAACCAGCACAAATACATGCCAAATTGCATGGCTGTAATGGCGGGTTTTAGCGCTATAAAATACAGTGCCTAAACTGTAGGCAATCCCGCCAGCTAGCAGCCACCATAAAGCGCTCAAATCAAGGTTCAAATAAAGTGGATAAACAAGTGCTAATGCAAACCAGCCCATTAATAAATAGGTAGCGAGTGAGACCTTTTTATTGGTGTTTTTGACTAGTAATTTATACGCAACGCCGCCAAGTGCTAAAGACCAAATAAACACCAAAGCTGCAATTGACCATGCCCCTGATAACGAAATAACCAAATAAGGCGTGTAGGTACCTGCAATAAGCAAGTAAATCGCACAGTGGTCACATTTTTTATAAATGGCCCGTATGCGCTCCTTGGTGCTTGCGTGATACAAAGTAGAAGCTAAAAATAATACTAGTAGGCTTGCTCCATAGACGATGGCACTTACCGTAGCTGATATAACGTTAGATTGTGATATTAAATCCCACAGTACATATACCGCAAACAGGACTCCCATGCCGTGAGTAAGCACGTTAAGTTGTTCTTCTTGGCGTGAGTAGGGGAGTTGTTCTGTCATATCTATCTACTAAAAATGAGTGATTAAAACAGTTTCAGTGTACAAGTGTACGCTGAAGTTGGCAGTGCTTATTTTTTCACTAAATATTGGTCAAAATATCTAAATTGGTTGGTTTTATTAACTAACACTGAATGGGGTTAAAAAATAAATATATTTTTAAATGGTTTAAAATCAATAACTTAAAGTTTATTTTCAGGGTGGCACAACCTTTGATTAAGTAATTACGACTAATTACTTAAAGAGACAAGGAATACCACTATGAATAACTCACTTAAATTAACTACTGCTGCGTTACTTGTATTTGCGTCAACTCAAGCAAGTGCTACTGACTTTGAATTAGATATCAGCAACACAATTACACAATCTGTTAAAAGCTATGTTCAACAAGCAAGTAACGAATTGAAACAAAGCGTAATGAACAGCATTGAGTTTGATGCTCAAAAGTTACTAGATACATACATGAGTGAAGATGCAATTGCTTCGAAAGAAGAAGAGTTAAAAGTTGCTCAAGCTCCTAAAGCAACAAACAAGCAGTAAGGAAACAAGACAATGAGTAGTGAAATCAGCTTATTTTTACTTATGGTTGCACCGGTTTTGAGTTTACTCAGTGCATATGCATCAATCGAATTATTTCGTAACGTTGCGCAATGGTTCAACTTCTAAAGTACAAGTAGATATTAAGATTTCATGAAATATTGATCGGCGGATAGAAAGCGCACGTAATTAAAGGCATGTGGTTTTAGAATAGTAGACTTTATGAAGCGTGCGATTTTTCCTTTACCGGTTTTTATTTTACCTGAAGGGTTCACCAAGCTAAGAATCTTTGAGCAACGTTATTTAACAATGGTCAAAGAAGCTGTGCAAGATAATACAGGTTTTGTGCTTTGCACTTACCAACACGACACAGATCTTAACTTGCCCGAGATAGGTTGTTTAATGCAAATAACCGATTTCAATCAAGATGATAATGGCCAACTATTAATTGATGTTTATGCTGAACATGCGGTTTCTATTCACAACGCTAGTCAGGATAAGCAGCAGCTACGCCATGCTGACATCGAAATAACTACGTCACCTTCGTGGTATGTAAGCACGCCAATTAATGACGAAAACACCTTACTAAGTGACACACTTCGTGCTGTGTTTGCAAATCAGCCTGACTTAGCGGGTCTATATAAAACTCCACAATTTGATAACCTTGCTTGGGTCGCTGCTCGTTGGCTAGAGATCCTGCCTATATCGTTAGTTAAAAAACAACAACTTGCTTATAAATCTAGCTTTGAAAACTTGCTAAGTTTCCTCCATACTCTAATTAACAACGAATTTACTGATTAATGTGATCTAACATCAACTTTTTGGCGTATTACTACAAACGACAATAATTGGATGACATAAAGATGGTAAGTCAACAACTTCAAACAGGTTGTAAACCTAACACAGGTCAATACTCTGCCATGCCAGATACACCAAGCAAAGAGCTTGCTGATGCATTATTTGCTGTTGCTACGCACCGTGATAAACGTGCGTTTGCAATACTTTTCCAATATTTCTCACCAAAAATTAAACGTTTTGGGATAAAGCAATTCGGCTCTGAAGCACAAGCAATGGAATTAGTTCAAGAAACGTTAACCTCAGTTTGGCGTAAAGCACATCTTTACCATAAAGAGAAAGGGGCGGCGACGACATGGGTTTATACCGTGATGCGTAACGCATCTTTCGACATGCTCAGAAAAATGAAGAGCAGTAAAGAAGAGTGTATTAGTGAAGATATTTGGCCTCTAATTGATGAAGCCCAGCCGGGTCAACACGAATTTAGTGACCACTTAGAAGATAAACAAATTAAACAATACCTTGATAAATTACCACTTGCACAACGTGAAGTCGTGCGTGGCGTTTACTTTCAAGATATGTCGCAAGAGCAACTTGCTGAGCATTTAAATATTCCCGTAGGCACAGTGAAGTCCCGTCTTCGCTTAGCCTTGCAGAAGTTACGCAATGAAATGGGAGACCACCATGATTAAGCACCATCCTAGCAACGAATTACTTGCCAAGTTCAGTGAAGGTAATTTACCTGCCACTTTGAGTGTTGCAGTCGCTATTCATGTTGAAATGTGTCCTGTGTGCCAAAAAGAGTTAGCCGCGCTTGAGGCAAAAAATGCTGACGACATATTTATCGAATCTGCTAATGATATGGATGATATGTTCGATAAAACTCTTTTTGATGCCATCATAGCTGACGAGTCAATCGATGAGGTATACGAGCAAGCACAGGTATCGGTTGATGTTAAAGATAAAACCTACACATTACCTAGAGCACTTACGCGTATTGGTCACAGTAACTTTATGCAAATAGGTAAACTTGCCCGCTCTCGCATTGATTTAGACGACGGCCCATTACGAGCAAGTCTATTGCACATTGATGCGGGTGGTGAAATACCTGAGCACACGCATACGGGGTTTGAGCTAACTTTATTATTAGATGGTGAGTTTAGTGATGAAGACGGACACTATGTACCAGGTGACTTTATGATGTTAGATGGTCGCCACAATCACACGCCAAAAACAATTGAAGGGTGCTTGTGCTTTACAGTTGTTAGTAGTGCCCTACACTTCAATAAAGGTATTAGTAAATTACTAAATCCAATTGGTAATCTAATCTATTAGTAGAGTTTATATGCAGCAATCGACAATTAAAATTGGTTTAAGCGCCTGTTTAGCAGGCGACAAAGTTCGCTTTGACAGTGGACACAAAAAATCTAATTTTTGCATGGATGAGTTGGCTAACCATGTTGAGTATAAAAAGTTTTGCCCTGAAGTAGCGGTAGGGTTGCCAATCCCTAGACCAACGATTCGCCAAGTGCGAGTTGGCGACACCATTAAAGTGTGCCGTCCTGATGGTACTGGCGATGTTGGCCCTAAACTAACAGAATATGGTAAACGAGTGGCAACAGAGCAAACCGCTGAGTTAAGCGGCTTTGTGTTTTGTGCCAAAAGCCCTAGTTGCGGTATGGAACGTATTAAAATCTACAACGAAGCGGGTACAGGTAACACCTCAGAAGGTGTCGGCTTTTTTGCAGAGCAAATAATGGCGCACAATCCATTGTTGCCTTGTGAAGAAAACGGTCGTTTAAACGATATGCATCTTCGCGAAAACTTTGTTATGCGCGTTTACACCTACAAGCATTGGCAAACACTATGTGAGCAGCCACTCACAGTTCATAGACTGACCCAGTTCCATGCTCAATATAAGTATTTATTGATGGCACATAATTACGAAGCTTACCGTAGTTTAGGGAATTTACTGGGCACCTTTGATGGTGAAGATATCCAAGCCTTGGCAGATGAATATATTCTAGGGTTAATGACAGCCCTCAAAAAACCAGCTTCTCGCAAAAACAATGCAAATACCTTGATGCATTTACAGGGTTATTTCAAAAAGTCACTTTCTAAAATAGAAAAGCAAGAACTAAGAGATGCAATTGACGAATACCGTAAAGGTCTCGTACCACTTTATGTTCCACTGACATTAATTAAGCATCATTTAAAAGTTCACCCAAATGAATACTTGGCGAAACAAGTTTATCTAGACCCCTATCCGAACGAATTAAAACTACGCTACGGAATTTAATGAACACTTTATTTTGGTTTAGGCGCGATTTGCGCCTTTTTAATAACGATGCACTATATCAGGCAATCGAAAATGGTTGCGAGAATGCAGTTTTTTTTATTACTGAAAAGCAATGGCAAAAACATGATGTGGCAACTATACAGCTTGATTTACTAAAGCGTAGGCTTGGCTTTTTAGGTGAGCTTTTAGCCAGTAAAGGTATTAAATTATATGTCATTGATGCGGTTGATTACGATGGGTGCGTTGAAAAATTAGCGTCATTTTGTGAGCAACATCAGGTAAAAAATGTATACGCTAACAACGAATATGAGCTTAACGAAGTAAACCGTGATAAAGCGTTTTTACAGCATGCTGACAGTAAAAATATTGCTTTTTATGCATACGACGGCGATGTAATTGCGCCACCTGGAAGCATCAAAAATCAAAGCGGCGAAATGTTCAAAGTATTCACGCCATTTAAAAATGCATGGCTAAAAGTTTATCAAGACACCCACTTTTATTTTGCTGAGCCGCCTAAGATGTTCGAGGCCATTGAATGGCAGCCAAATGAGTTATTAGACTCAGACGGCAGCTCAGAAAAATGGCCTGTTGATGATGATACCCTCAGCCACGTTTGCGCGCGCTTTATTGAAGAAAAGCTAGCAACCTATCAAGACCAGCGTGATATCCCAAGCATTAAAGGCACTTCGGGATTAAGCCCATATTTAGCCTTGGGTATTGTTAGCGTTCAGCAATTATTGGCACTTATTCAGCAGCGCCATCCTGATGTACTACGTAGCAGCAAAAGTAACTTGTTTTGTTGGGTTAACGAGTTGATTTGGCGTGAGTTTTACCGTCACCTTATTGCTATTTATCCAAACCTAAGTAAATACGCTAACTTCAATGATAAATACAACGCTGTGAAATGGCGTGATGATGAGAGCGACTTTAAAGCGTGGTGCGAAGGTAAAACAGGCTACCCACTAGTTGATGCTGCAATGAGGCAGTTACTGCAAACTGGTTGGATGCATAATCGTTTGCGCATGGTGGTCGCAAGCTTTTTAACTAAGCACTTATTAATTGATTGGCGTAAAGGCGAGCGCTTTTTTATGCAGCACCTTATAGACGGCGACCTTGCCTCTAACAACGGTGGCTGGCAATGGGCTGCAAGTACGGGATGTGATGCTCAGCCGTATTTTCGAATTTTCAATCCAATCACCCAAAGTGAGCGATTTGATCCAGATGGTGAATTTATCCGTAAATATCTACCAGAGTTGGAAAAAATACCTGCAAAGCAAATCCATTTTCCGCATGATTATTTAGCGAAACAGGGTAAGTCGAGCAGTTATTGGCCAGCAATTGTTGATCATAAAGCCGCGCGAGAGCGAGCGCTAAACGCATTTAAGGTGTGACATGGACAAGGCGATCCTTGATAGATTTATTGATGTTTATCAAACACTCAATAAAGACAATTTACAGCTACTGGATGAAATCTATCATCCAGATATTCACTTTGCAGATCCCTTGCATGCGGTAAATGGTCTTGGCGAGCTACGTGAGTATTTCAAAAACCTCTATGCTAACGTTATATCTTGTGAATTTGTTATTGAAGACAGCTATGTTACTGAAAATACTCAGTGCAAAGATGATACCGCCTTTATCTATTGGACCATGCAATACCGTCATCCCAAGCTCAATAAAGGGCAAGCAATCTCGGTTGCAGGTCATAGCCGTTTAAAGTTTGCTGGTGATAAAATAATTAATCATCGCGATTATTTTGACGTAGGCGCTATGCTATACAGGCATATCCCTGTACTTGGCTCGGCTGTTAAATTTATTGATAAAAGGGCGAGTGCATAATGACAACATTAATTACAGGCGCAACTTCCGGTATTGGCGAGTCATTAGCAAAGCTATACGCAGACAATAATGAGCATGTGATTGCATGTGGCAGGAACACAGAAAAGCTTGCTAAATTGAGCCAACATCAAAACATTGAGTCTTGCCAATTTGATGCAACAGACCTTCAGGATATACGTTCGAGCACAGTCGCCTATACACAATTCGATCGTGTCATTCTAAATGCAGGCAATTGTGAATATATTGATGATGCTCGTAATTTTGATAGCAGTTTGTTCGAACGTGTGATCACCACTAATCTACTCAGTATGGGCTATTGCCTTGAGGCATTACTACCAAAGATAAAACCCGGTGGTCAGCTGGTGATTGTAAGCTCTAGTGTGACTTACTTACCGCTACCGCGCAGCCAGGCTTATGGCGCGTCTAAAGCCGGTGTAAGTTATTTAGCTAATAGCTTAGCGGTTGATTTAAAAGATGTTGATGTGACTTTAGTTCACCCTGGTTTTGTTAAAACGCCGCTGACTGATAAAAACGACTTTCCAATGCCAATGGCGGTGAGTGCTGAAAAAGCGGCAAATTATATTTATAAAGGGGTCGCGAAAAGGCGCAAAGAAGTGCACTTTCCGCACCGTTTTACCTTCATTTTGAAATTTTTAAGAATGCTTCCTACGCTACTTTGGCTGAAGCTTGCAAAAGGATTATCACGTTGAAAAAAGTGGCTGTTATTGGATCTGGCATAGCGGGTTTAAGCTGTGCGCACCTATTGCATAAGCACTACGATGTAACCGTATTTGAGAAAAACGACTACATAGGAGGCCATACTGCAACCATTGACGTAAAGGTTGATGGCGTTGAATACGCTGTAGACACAGGTTTTATTGTATTTAACGACCGCACTTACCCATATTTTGAAAAATTACTTAAGCGTTTGGGTGTCGAGCGTCAGAAAACTCAAATGAGTTTTAGTGTGCATAACGAGCAAACGAACTTTGAATATAACGGTCATACATTTTGGAGCTTGTTCGCTCAAAAGCGTAATATCTTTCGTCCTAAGTTTTGGAAACTCTTAAAAGACATAGTGCGCTTCAATGAAGTGTGTAAATCATTGCATGCACAACAAAACTACAAGGCCAATCAAACATTAGGCGAATTTTTGGATGAGCATGACTTTAACGAGTTCTTTCGATTTCATTATATTTTGCCGATGGGCGCTGCTATTTGGTCAACCAGTATTAAAGAAATGGCACAAGTTGGCGTAGAGTTTTTTGTTAAGTTCTTTTATAACCACGGTTTGCTGGATATCACTAATCGTCCGCAGTGGTATGTTATTCCGGGTGGCTCTCGCGAATACATTAAACCCATGATCCAAGGCTTTGCTGATAAAATTCGTTTAAATAGCAATATCAGCTCGGTATCTCGAAAAGATGACAGTGTTCACGTTCATTTTGATGATGGTCATAGCGAAATATTCGACAAAGTGGTATTTGCTTGCCATTCTGATCAGGCTTTAAAGTTATTACTTGACCCAAGTGAAGACGAAAAGAATGTACTTTCAGCCATTCCTTATACTGCTAATTCAGTGGTTTTACATACTGATACAGCGTTGTTGCCAAAACGCAAGGCAGCTTGGGCTAGCTGGAACTACTTGTTGAATAACAACACAGACAAAGCGGCTGTTGTGACTTATCAAATGAATATTCTGCAAGGTATTCAAAGCGACACGCAATTTTGTGTAACCCTCAACCACCTTGACGGTATCAATAAAGATAAAATTTTACGCGAGTTTACCTACCACCATCCGGTATTTAATAAAGAATCGATTGCCGCACAGCAGCAAAAGTCATTAATCGATGGCAAAAATAATAGCTATTTCTGTGGCGCTTATTGGTATAACGGCTTTCATGAAGATGGTGTAAGAAGTGCGGTCAACGTGGCAAAGCAGCTTGGGGTTGAATTTGAATAGCGCCATTTATGTCGGTGACGTAAGACACCGACGTTTTGCAGTTAAAAAACATCATTTTAAATACCCACTTTACATGATGTGGGTCGATTTAGCTCAGCCTGAAGAACTTAATGACATTCACCCATGGCTGGGCTGTTCAGGCTTTAAACCTCTAAAGTTTAAACAAAGCGATTATTTTAATTTTCAGACAAACATGCAGCTATCAGTACAGCAACGTGCGCTTGCTAAGATAGCTGAATTAGGCGTAAAGCAAACCTTTACTAAAGTGTATATGCTTGGGCAACTTCGTTGTATGGGAATATATTTCAGTCCTGTTAACTTTTTTTTCTACCAAAGTAATGATGGTAATTTCACGCATATGCTTGCTGAAGTCAGTAATACTCCGTGGAATGAACGTCATTATTATGTCGTGCCGCTCGAAAAAAAAGTGAACTTTAAAAAGGTTTTTTCCGTATCACCTTTCATGAACTTAGATATGAACTATCATTGGCATATTAGAATGAATTCTGATAACACCATGATTCATATTGAAAATAAAAAAGACGACACACTCTTGTTTGACGCAACGCTACGTTTACAAAAGCATCCACTCAATAAAGAGAGGATGAGTGCGGTGCTCAAGCAGTTTCCAGCAATGACGTTGAGTATATTCAAAGGTATTTATATTCACGCGCTGAAACTATTTTGTAAACGTGTGCCATTTATTGGTCATTCGGGCAAACAAGAGAATTAAACTAGGTGATGTGATGGAAAAAGTATCAAATTTGACTGAGACTCAAGCAACAGGTTGGGTGGCAAAACTATACAAAAAATTAGTAATAGGTGCATTTAATAGCATCAAAATTGGTCGCATTACTTTAATTGAAGGAAATGACCGTACACAATTTGGTGATACAGCCAGTGATATACACGCCACTGTTACAGTTAACGATGCGGCTATGTACAAATTGTTTGCATTGTCAGGAAGCGTGGGCGCTGGTGAAGCCTACATTCTAGGTTTCTGGGATTGTGATAACCTTACTAAATTAATTGAAATATTTGCCCTAAACCAAGACGAGCTTGATGCTTTTGAGAAAAAATTTGCTTTTTTTAGTGGTATAGCTCATCGCTTAAACCATTTTAGAAATCGAAATTCAGCTCAAGGTTCTAAGAAAAATATCGCAGCGCATTATGACTTAGGTAACGACCTTTATAGTGCGTTTTTAAGTGATGAAATGTTGTATTCATGTGCCGTGTACCCTTCAAAACAAGCCACTCTTGAACAAGCCCAAGATCACAAACTGGCATTAATTTGTGAGCAAGTTGATCTACAACCAGGAGACTCAGTTATTGAGATTGGCACAGGTTGGGGCGCCTTTGCGATATACGCGGCAACGCATTTTGACTGCCATGTAACGACTACAACTATTTCAGATGAGCAATATGCCTATGTTGAAGAAAAAGTTAAAGAGCTAAATCTTGAGCATAAAATCACCTTATTAAAGCAGGATTACCGTCTCTTAGAGGGCAAATACGACAAGCTCGTGTCTATTGAAATGATTGAAGCTGTTGGGCATGAATATTTACCAGGCTTTTTTGCCAAATGTCACTCTTTGTTGAAAGACAGCGGCGCAATGCTGATCCAAGCCATTACCATTGCTGATCAACGTTATAGTCATTACCTGAAAAACTCTGACTTCATTCAGCAGTATATCTTCCCGGGTGGTTGTCTCCCTTGCTTAGACGAAATGAATAAGCAAATTAAACAGCAAACTGACATGGTGGTACATAGTGTAAAAGATATTGGTGTTCACTATGCAAGAACATTGGCTGATTGGCGAGAGCGCTTTGTTGCCAGCTGGCCTGAAATTGATAAAGTTAAGTTTGATCAGCGCTTTTATCGTTTATGGTTGTTTTACCTAGCCTATTGTGAAGGTGCATTTAGAACTCGTGCAATAAGCACTGTGCACCTCGTAGCCCGTAAACCGCGATTTGGACACTCTGACGATGGCATTGCGCTCGATTATTAATTTCGTGTTGTTTCAAGGAGTATGGTTTAGTGCCTTACTCCTTGAGCGCGATGCGGTAATCCCTGCCTCTTTTATTATTTGTTTAATGCTTTTTTTATCAGAGCAACGCAAGCAAGACATACTGCTTTTAGCATGTGGTCTACCAATTGCGCTGGGCTATGAATGGCTTGCAAGTGGTTTTGAGCTAATTAATTATAAAGTATCTCCATTGCCTCTATGGCTCGCTTTTCTTTGGGCTGCACTATTACTTACCATTAATACGTTTATGCAGTTTTTGCAAAAGCTTCCTTGGTATTTCGCTTGGTTGGTTTGTTTAGCCTTTGCTCCGGCTAGCTATTATGCAGGTATACGATTTGGTGTATTAAGCACGGATCTGACTGTTGTAAGTTTTTGGCTGTATTACGGTTTAGGCTGGGCAACGATGTTTGTATGCATTATTACCTTTAATAAGCGTTTTTTAGCCGCTAAATGATCAGTTAGTGATGGTTTTACGTAACATTGCATAACTAGTTTTTTAGGATAAGACGATGAAACAGTGTATGACTATAGCGGCATTTATGTGCTCATTGTTTATGGCAGATGTTGCTGCAAATGGTTTTAAAACCGTTGGCCAAGCTAAAATGGAGTATTTATTTTGGGATGTTTATAACGCCAAACTTGAGACTCCCAACGGCACTTACACATTCGGTCAACACCCTAGTAAATTAACACTTACCTATTTGCGTGATTTTAAAGCCAAAGACATTGTTAAAGCCACTAACGAGCAATGGCAGCATTTAGGCTTAGATGAAATGGTAGGGGCTTACGACAAACAGCTGTTGGACTTATGGCCCGATATTTCTAAAAACGATTCATTAACGTTTCAAACAAATGAGCAGGCAATAGGGACCTTTTACTTTAATGGCAAGGCACTTGGACAGATAAATGATGACAAGTTTGCCGATAACTTTTTAGCAATCTGGCTAAGCGCAGAGACTTCTGAGCCATCACTACGCAAACAGCTTATTGGAGGGAAACATGATTAAACTCAAAGCAATCCTTATTTTAGCTATGGTAATGTTAATTACCAGCTGCTCTGCGCCCGATGTTGATTATTATCGAGGTACAGAACCTGAATTTAACTTTAAGCAGTTTTTTAGTGGTGAGCTAAAAGCCTATGGGGTAGTACAGGACCATAAAGGCGAATTAACTCGTAAGCTGGTAGTCGACATGCAAGCAAGCTGGGATGGCAACAAAGGCGTGATTGACGAGCAATTTGTTTATGATGACGGTGAAACGCAAACACGTGTTTGGTACATCACCATTAATGATGATGGCAGTATAACAGGTACGGCATCAGATGTTATTGGCGAAGCAAAAGGTGAAAGTAATGGCAGTGTGTTCCATTGGACATATTCTGTCGAGCTTCCATATGATGATAGTACTTTAGTGGTAAATTTCGATGATTGGATGTACTTGGTAACACAATCACGCTTGATAAACCGCACTGCTATTGATAAGTTTGGCATCGAGGTCGGGGAAGTAACCTTAGTTATCGAGAAAATCGAGTAATCGTTTAATTACCAGAAAACTTCGCGATGTTGATTAAATTAAGTCTTTATTAATATTAACGTCGCTAACCTCGTTTTTGATAGTTAAATAGTAGTCATTTTTGAACAAATTACGTAAAAATAGCAATTTGCTGTTGCTAACTTCTCAAAAATGCATAAAGATAGGTTTTGCGAAGGCAAAATAATAACGAATAGGAATCTAACAATGAATAAAGCTCAATTAGTTGAAAAAATTGCTACTGATGCAGAAATCTCAAAAGCGGCAGCAACGCGTGCACTAGATGCATTCACTGGCGCAGTTACTAATTCTCTTAAAGAAGGTAACTCAGTAGCATTAGTTGGTTTCGGTACTTTCTCAGTAAAAGAGCGTGCAGCGCGTACTGGCCGTAACCCACAAACTGGTGCAGAAATTCAAATCGCAGCAGCAACTATCCCAAGCTTTAAAGCGGGTAAAGGTCTTAAAGACCAAGTTAATCCATAATTGGGTAACTAGGTTTATATTGAAAAAAGGGCTTATAGCCCTTTTTTTGTATTTGTTATATTTGAATCGAAGTGGCGAAAAAGGCTTATGCCTTTAACGCTTTATCACCACGACCAATACCAACCGCGCCAGAGCGAACTACTTCAATCAAATCACTTTCATGACGTAATGTATCAAGGAAGGATTCAACCTTCTCTGTGCTCGCTACAAGCTGCAGAGTATAGCTGTGACGGCCCATATCTAAGATAGCCCCTTGGAATACATCAACAACTCGAGTAACAGCAGCACGTGTATTCTCATCTTGTGCGAATACTTTAACTAATAACAGTTCACGCTCAATATGTGCCATCTCAGTTAGATCGATAATTTTTAGTACATCGACTAGCTTATTAACTTGTTTGGTGATTTGCTCAACAATACGATCATCACCCATGGTGGTAATGGTAATTCGTGATAATGAATGATCGTCAGTTGTACCAACAGTCAAACTGTCGATGTTATAAGCGCGTTGTGAAAATAAGCCAACAATGCGCGATAGTGAACCAGGTTCGTTTTCTAATAAGATTGATAAAATACGGCGCATTATGCTTTTACTCCTTTACGTAACCACATATCATCTACAGCCCCTAGCTTAATTTGCATTGGGTAAACATGTTCTTTTTCATCAACACAGATATCTAAAAATACCAGTCTGTCGTTTATCGACATGGCTTTTTCAATAGCAGGCTGTAGTTCATCAATATGATCAACGCGAATACCTACATGGCCATAGCTTTCTACTAATTTTACGAAATCAGGAAGTGATTCCATGTAAGAAGATGAGTGACGTCCTGAATACATCATATCCTGCCATTGACGTACCATGCCCAGTGAGCGGTTATTCAACGACACAACCTTTACTGCTAAATTGTATTGTAAGCATGTTGATAGCTCTTGAATGTTCATTTGGATTGAACCATCACCAGTTACACAGATTGACTCTTTGTCAGGAAAAGCAAGCTTAACGCCCATTGCCGCTGGTAGACCAAAACCCATGGTGCCTAAACCACCAGAATTAATCCATTGGCGAGGATGTTTAAATGGATAATATTGAGCTGCAAACATTTGATGCTGGCCTACGTCAGAGCTGATGTAAGCATCGCCATTGGTTGCTTTGTAAATTGCCTCGATAACTGCTTGTGGTTTGATTTTATCGCCATCTGTGCTGTAGCTAAGGCATTTTTGCTCACGCCAGCTGATGATTTGTCGCCACCAATCTTCTTGCGCAGAACGGTCTATCGATATTGAGCTCTTATCAATAGCCGCTTGTAATTGTTCGAGTACGGTCTTTAAGCAGCCAACAACCGGGATATGCGCTTTAATTGTTTTAGAGATTGAAGTTGGATCGACATCAACATGTACTATGGTTGCATTTGGGCAGAATTTTTTAACGTTATTCGTAACCCGATCATCAAATCGTGCACCTAGCGCTAAGATCACATCCGCGTTCGCCATGGCTTTATTTGCCTCAAGGCTACCATGCATTCCTAACATGCCAATAAAGTTAGGGTGAGTGCCGCTGATACCGCCTAGGCCCATTAAGGTGTTAGTGATTGGTGCGTTTAATGATTCAACCAAGTGCGTTAGTTGCTCAGAGGTATTTGATAAAATAATACCGCCACCAGAATAGATCACTAATTTCTTCGCTTCTAAAATTGCTGTGACAGCTTTACGAATTTGTTTTGAATGACCTTTGGTATTTGGATTATAAGTACGTAGTTCAGTTGTTTTTGGAAACTCAAAAGGAAACTTAAGCTCAGGGTTTAACATATCCTTTGGTAATTCAACCACAACTGGGCCTGGGCGTCCGGTGCTCGCTAAGTAAAATGCTTTAGCTAAAATAGTAGGGATATCTTTAGCGCTGCGACAGTTGTAACTGTGTTTAACGATTGGACGAGAACAACCAACAATATCTGTTTCTTGGAAAGCATCGTCACCAATTAAACCTGTAGGCACTTGCCCAGAAAGCACCACCATAGGAATAGAATCCATATAAGCGGTTGCAATACCCGTAATACAGTTTGTTGCACCCGGACCTGAGGTGGCAAGAACAACACCAACGTCACCTGTTGCTCTGGCATAGCCATCGGCCATATGTGTTGCGGCTTGCTCATGTCGAACTAAAATATGCTCAATATCTTCTTGCTGAAATAATGCGTCGTATAAATCAAGTACAGAACCACCAGGGTAACCAAAAATATACTTTACATTCAATTCTTTAAGTGCCCGAACAACTAGTTCGGATCCATTGTATTCTGTTGTACTCATCCTCATTCCTCTGTGTGTGCAAGCATAAATGCATAAAAAAACCCCCGCATAGGGCGGGGGTTTTTTAAAAAGCGTGCTTTCACCTTTTAATAGACTCCCGCTGGGCTTGTTACTAAGACCAGTACGAGTACATTGACGACTAAAAGGTGACGGCTAATATTCATTGTTTATTAATTTCTTCTAAAAATCACAGCCGACTAGAAGGCTGTTGTTTAAAAAATGTTAGATGTATTTTTAAGTGTTTTAGAAACTGATGTCAACCGCAAAAGTGTTATTTTGCATTAATTTTTCTATATTTTCATTTTTGTATGTTTTTATTGCAAATTAAAGTGTGGTTTTATGTTTTTGCAGGTGTAACTATGCATTAAATTGATTGTGTGATGAATGTTGAGCTTTGCATATAGATAATGCGTACTTATCACTGATACGCATAACTTAGCCTAGTAAAATCCACTTTTTAAACTCTTTTAATAAGACACCCACTTTAACTTTTACTTACAGCCAATACGCGACTTAACTAAACAAGACACCCAGTTTTATTTTTCAATCGTAATTAACAATCTATATGGTCTTTAACTAAAAGAGCGTGTGGATATTAAGGTATGAATAATATTTGCCCACTAAAATGCAAATTAACACTAAAAATGATGGATTTGGTTTATTCTTGGACAATTTGCTAAGCATTAGTTGTAAAGAGTGCTTACCTCAGGTTTGCAACGAGGTTGTGCTCATTAATTATATTCTGGAGGTTTAATTTATAATTAAGCAAATAAAGCTAAGCTGTTAGTAATTGAGCTTCTTCGCTTTCGTTTCATGTTATTTGCATAAGCCGTGATAGCTTGCTCTTTACCTGCAGTATTTTTAAATGAGCGGGTAAAGGAAGTGGTAAGTGTAAGCCAATTATCAGAGCAGATATTTAATCTTTCTAATATAGGTGCTGCATCTAGGGGGATTACACCAGGTTTACCTTCTCTTATAGAATGGCCAGTCCAATCAATAAGTTGTAAATAGGTTTTAAGTTCAAATGGGAGTCCTTTAGGCATATGTTTGCGTAGTTTACCTGCAAAGCGCATAAGTGTTTTCGGTTGCTTTGCTTTTTGAGCTGACTCAATACGTGATTTTATACTGGTGTAGTCTGATTGCTCTGGTAAATTAGCTGCTTTTGCTCTCACAGGGTTCAAGTCAACATAAGCAAGGCAAGCTGCAAGTGCTGCGTCATCAAGCAAGGCTTGCGATTTAAAGCGACCTTCCCAAAAGCGCCCTTTGCAATCATCTTCTTGATTCGCTTTTCGCGCGATGCTCTCATTTAGAACACGCATAAACCAACTAATACTACTTAGCCTTTCTCGATATAAATTAACTCTGTCATTAACCGCCGAGAGCTCTGCTTGTGTTAGTAATTCGCCATTTAAGAAGCGTTGGCATAGGAATGTACTGTTGAATAACTTGTGCCACCTAATCAAAATAGCTTTATTACTTAAACGCTTCGCTTTTGCTATATCAATGTGCAGAACCAGATGTGTGTGATTACTCATTACTGCGTAGGCGCAAATATCAATACAAAATATCCGACCAAGTTGAAGTAGTTTCTTTTCAACCCAATCCCGCCTATGTTCATATGAGCGGCCTGTTAGTGGATCATGCCCACACAAAAAAGCGCGACGAACGCAGCGTGAAATACAGTGATAATAGGGTGTGTTTGAAACGCTAATTAAGTTTCTGCGAGGGGTTGCCATGTTCTTCTCCTCCATGAGTGAACTATGTAAGTTTAGTCATAATTTTGAGAAGTGAGAACTATTAAGTTGGGTGTCTAGTTTTATGTGTGTTATGGATGTCTAATTAATGTGGATGTCCAATTAATTGAGGGTATAAAAAAGCCAGTCTTAGACTGGCTTTGGGTAGGGAGTGTTTAAGGGTTAGGTTGTCTTAAGCCCTAAACAATTATTCTCTTATAGACGCTCAATTACAGCTTGAGTGAAGTCTGTAGTACCGTGGCTGCCGCCAAGGTCACGCGTTGTGCGGTCACCTGTTTTGATAACATCTGCAACTGCACTGCGGATGCGCTCTGCAGTGTCAGCCATACCTAAGTGCTCTAGCATTTGGATAGATGCTAAGATCACTGAAGTTGGGTTTGCAAGGTTTTTACCTGCGATGTCTGGTGCGCTACCGTGTACAGCTTCGAAGATAGCTGCATCTTCACCAATGTTTGCGCCAGGAGCCATACCAAGACCACCAACTAGACCAGCACATAGGTCAGATAAGATATCACCGAATAAGTTTGTAGTAACGATTACATCAAACTCATCAGGAGTCATAACTAGTTTCATACATGTTGCATCAACAATCATTTCTGTTGATTCGATTTGCGGGTAACGCTCAGCTACTTCACGTGCAACTTTTAAGAATAAACCAGATGTTGATTTAAGGATGTTAGCTTTGTGAACAGCCGTTACTTTTTTACGGCCTTCACGTACTGCTAGCTCGTATGCAAAAGTTACGATTTTTTCTGCACCTTCACGGGTGATTTTTGACATTGCTTCTGCTTCGTTACCATCTTCAGATACAACTTGGCCAAGACCTGAGTACATACCTTGTGTGTTTTCACGAACAGTGATGATGTCGATATCGTCGTAACGAGCTTGTGTACCTGCAAATGATTTAACAGGACGAACATTAGCATATAGGCCAAACTTTTTACGTAAAGTCACGTTGATTGAAGTGAAACCTTCACCAACTGGTGTAGTTAATGGGCCTTTTAAAGTGATTTTGTTACGCGCAATTGTGTCGATTGTTTCTTGCGGAAGTAACTCACCAGTTTTTTCTAGGGCAGCAAGGCCAGCATCAACGAATTCATAATCAAAATCGCAACCTGCAGCTTCAAGGATCTCAAGTGCTGAATCAATAATGCTAGGACCAATGCCGTCGCCTTTGATCACTGTGATGGTTTGTTTAGCCATTTACTTTTCCTATTTATGAGTAGATAAACACGTAAACTCGTCGCGAAATAGCATGCGATTTACTTGTTAGAAGGTTTACGTGGATGTGTTTGAAAATTTAAGCGGCTTTTATAGCAATTTATTCAGCTTTTTACCAGTTTATCCTGTGAATACTGACTATAAACAGACTAAAGTTCATATTTATTTAACGTTTTCGCACTTTTTAACAACACATTCTAAAAATTGTCTGCAAACTCGCAATTTTTCAAATATGCATAAAAATTAGCTTTTGAGTCCCAACCAGCAGCCGATAGGCTGTCGAAAATGATTTGCTCTTGCCAGCTGCTAAATAAAGCTTTTGGTTGAAAAACATAATAAGTAAATAATTTAATAGCTATCCAATATTTCTCATTTATGCTGAGTTGCTGCTTTTTGTGTTGTTCACTAGCCAGTAAATGTTGAGTCCAGACGTTGTCACCAATTAGCTGATTTAAATATTCAGTCAATGGGGCTTGATCTAGGTGATTAACACCAAATAGGCAGGCCAATGGTGGGCTAATAACATGCTCTTCGGCTTGTTCAAATATAGTTTTTCGAGACAGACTCGTAGCTTGATATTCGCAAAGGTATAAAACGTAGGCATATAATGGCAAGCTCACGTGTTCAAATTGCACTGAGTCAGAGTGTTTAAACAATGCTTGAATAATCCGCACCATATTTTCAAGTCGTTTAGAAATATGCTGAAACAGTGGGTGAGTAGTTGTTGCTACTAAGCGTTGAAATAATACTTTCTGAATGATTGCCGGTGCATTGTCGTATCCAACCATCGATAAACAATGACGCAAGTCTTTGGCTCTTAGCTGCTCTTTATTATAGGGCTTAGCGGCAATTGTAAGTTGCGTAATTAATTCAGGGTAGGGACTTAACAGCTTATTTAAACCACGATAGCTGTATTCTTTTGATACTTTTAAGTCACTAATTAATGCTAAGTATTGCTGTCTGCGTTGCTGATTTATAGGTGGTGGTTCTGTAAAATTGATGTTCTCACTAAACCATACGGTGTAGAGCAAACGCGTGTCTTTACATGTTCTTTGTTTGTCTAAAATGCTCAAATTAGCTTTGATGCGATGCCAGCGTACTTTTTCTGGGCGGCTAGCATCGACTAAAATATGCCTACCTTGCTCATCGGTGGTTAAATAGATAAGAATGCGTTCAGCGTAATTTACTTCACTTGCTGGAATGTATGGGCCTATGTGCGCAATGAGCGCCTTTATTGCATTTTGAGCAAACTCATTAGGTGTACGAAGATAAATATCAGCCAATGCTTTATGTATACTAATATGCCCACCAGATTCACGATAAGTGGTATTCATAGCGATAATGTTAGCTAAAGCTACAAGTGTTGTTGCTCCGTCATAAATCATAATTTTTGGCGCACTTAAAAGTGCTTGTTTGTATTTATTTAACCGCGCTAATAAATGCTGAATAGATAATGTATGAGGACCTGAGCTTTGCAGTAATTTTGCAGCAAGCTGGTGACGACTCTGCCAAAGTTTTTTATCTTGTAATGTTAGTTTTTCACAGGCAGCTAACTTATTGCTTTGAGTTTGTACGCACAGATAATTAGCTAAACAGCAGCTAATAATTTGTTCACTAATTGCTTGGTTGTAATTTAGGCTACGACATAGAATGCAAGCAATAACGCATTGGTTAACAACTAAATTTGTTGTGTAGCCATGATTAGGAGCATATAAGCTAAGTTGCGCTTGCATACCTTTTGGGCAGGCTTGGTAGATTAAGTAATATCGCTCAGCAAGGTTGCTTAATAAAGGATAAATTTGCGACCACTTCTGCTTTTGATAATAAAGCTTGAGCAACTGGTGCGTACTATCAAATAAGCGTGCCAACTCACGAGGCGTCACGTTTTCCATCATAAGCGGTTAGGTTTCTTGTTGATAGCTTTCATAGGCACTTGGCCCCCACAATACTAATTGACCATTTTTAAACAGCAAGCCAGTGCACTCATCTATCGTTGTAATACCATCCGATTTTACGTGTTGCGTGCGGTAAAAAATGATTTGCCAAACATTGTCTTCGACTCGTTTAGCATAGGTTAGATCTGGGCTGCCTAAGTAATCAAGTACGGCGTTTAAGTTTTCAGGCTTATCGATAGATAGTTTCGAGATGTAACGTTTATTAAAAGCTTCACGGTCTTGCCAGATCATGGCTTGTGGGTCATCTTTATAAAAAGTGATCACAAGAGTGGCGATAAGTGCATAAACACCTAAACCCAGCACCAGATATTGGAAAACCTTTTTAAACATGTGTAACTCTTTAAAATTAACGCGAATTTGCAGTATACGCTGTGATATCCAAGTGCGCTACGAGATTGCGATTAATTGAGCCTTAACTGCTTTAAACTAAAGCCTAAGTGAATATCTGTGCGTAACATCACAAGATTTTTCGAAATAACAAACATATCCATCTCATCGTTCAATTTGCGCTTTACTGAAGGGTTTAGTTCATCGTCGTTGATTGCGGCTGCAATTGACTCATACTCATTTACTAATTGCTGCGCAGTTTTGTTACCAATACCTTTCACGCCGGGTATGTCATTGGTTTTATCACCAGCTAAAGCCCAAAAATCAGCGAGTCGATGCTTTGGAACATTAAAGCGCTGTGTAATGTCGTCGGCTTCAAGATACTGTTTTTTGAAGTAATCATAAATAGCAATCTGCTCAGATAAAAATGGTAAAAACCCTTTATCTGTAGAAACGATAGTAGAAGGTACATTATTAGTCGCGGCTTTATGTGCCAGCGTGGCAATTATATCGTCAGCTTCATCATTGTTAGGTGAAAACACCACAATACCTGTTTGTTCAATGGCTTGTTTAAAAAGCGATAAGTTTTGTTTCAGGGTATCTGGCATCGGTGAGCGAGTGCTTTTGTACGCCTCATAGTAGTGATAACGCCAGCTTTTTTCACCATCAAACACAGCAATCGCGTGAGTAGCATTAGTTTGCTGACGTAACTTTTTACAAGCATGTGCCACGCGGGCACAGCTTGCTTTTATCATATGTTCTTCACTGTGATGACTCTGATTACTATCAACAGCATAGATGCGCCTAATAAGATTTAACGCATCTATTAAAAGTAACTGGGTTGTCACATAGTCTCCTGTTAAGCTTTTATCTCATAGCAAGGAATATACTTACTACCGGGTAATTTCATTCGCCCTTGCTCAACAAAAGCAGCAAGTAGTTTATCCATATCAGCCATTAATGCAGGCTCACCACTTAATACAAATCGACCATGTTGCTTGATGGCTTGCAAGCCTTCGTCTTTAACATTACCAGCCACAATACCTGAAAACGCACGGCGTAAATTAGCGGCTAGTTGCTGAGTCGGCTGATCTAAGTGTAAATCCAAACTCGCCATATTGGCATGAGTCGGTGCAAACGGCTGTTGAAAATCATTATCGATTTTTAGCGTCCAGTTAAAGTAGTATGCATCACCTTGACTCTTGCGGTATTCACGCACTTCAGCCATTTTTGATTTGAGTGTTTTACCAACTCGCTCTGGGTCATCGATGATCACTTCAAACTTATCAAGCGCCTCTTTACCAAGCGTTTTCTCAACGAATTTACACAGCTCAATAAAGTAATTTTCACTCTCTCTAGGGCCAGTTAAGATCACAGGTAAAGATTGTTTTTCGTTTTCAGGGTGCAGTAAAATACCTAAAAGATATAACAGCTCTTCTGCGGTACCCGCGCCACCTGGGAAAATAATAATGCCATGAGCTGTACGAATAAACGCCTCTAAACGTTTTTCGATATCAGGCAAAATCACTAATTCGTTTACAATTGGGTTAGGTGGCTCAGCGGCAATAATACTTGGTTCAGTTAAACCTAAATAACGATTATTAGTAATACGCTGTTTGGCATGGCCTATCGTCGCGCCTTTCATTGGGCCTTTCATTGCACCTGGGCCACAACCTGTACAAATGTTTAAGCCACGAAGCCCAAGCTCATAGCCAACTTGCTTGGTGTATTTGTATTCGACTTCGTTTATAGAGTGGCCACCCCAGCAAACTATCATGCTCGGATCGCTATTTACTCTTAGCGCACCTGCATTCCTGAGCATGTCAAACACCATATGAGTTATGGCTTTTTGCTCAGTTAAATCTTTTTCGTATTTTTGACAAATAAATAGAATATCGCGAATAACCGAGAAGATATGTTCATGAATACCAGTGATAATTTCGCCATCGACAAAGGCTGATTCGGGTGGGTTTTCAAGTTCAATTTTAATCCCGCGTTCGCGGCTCAATAAGCGAATATCGAAATTTTCGTATTTGTTGTAAATTTCAGAGCTTGAGTCAGTGTGGCTGCCCACATTAAGAACCGCGAGCACACAGTTCCTAAATAATTTATAGCGCTCGCTGGTGGACGATTGTTCGAGTAGATCAACTTCTAGTTGCGATAGTAAATCCAGTACACCTGTAGGATTCAGTTGTTTTAACATAAGCACTCTCCTGGCTCGTCAATGAGCCTTTATCATTGTGTGTCAAAGACCTTATTAACAAGATGAGGCCTTTATTTGCTAATGCAAACTTTATTTCGTCCCTCGTTCTTGGCTTTGTATAGTGCTTCGTCTGCACGGTCAAAGGCAATCAGTGGGGTATCACCTTTTTTCAACTGGGTTGCGCCAGCAGAAATGGTGATTTCTACTTGCTTATCTTTGAATTTAAATGGAATACCTTGAATTGTCTTACGCAACTTTTCAAGTGGAGCTGCTGCACTTTCAAGTGACATACCGCTCATTAGTAACACAAACTCTTCGCCACCGTAACGGGCAATAAAGTCTGATTTACGTATTGATTTTTGTAGTGCTTTAGCAATGACTTGTAATGTTTTGTCACCAGCACTGTGGCCATATTGGTCATTGATTGATTTAAAATGGTCTACATCAATTACTACAAATGTCACTGCCGACTCTTGTAGATCAAATAATTGAAACTCTTGATTAAATCGTTCATCAAACGCTGCGCGGTTGGGTAATTTTGTTAAACCATCTAGCAAACTTTTAAATCGTTGTTCATTTAAGCGTTGTTTATAAGTTGAAAGTTTAGTTTCTAAATGGCTAATACGGCTATTGATATCGTTAAAGCTAGCGAGCAAGTTTTCTCGCTCCGTTTGCTCTAGTTTTTCTTTAGCAATTAAATCATCACTTAAAGATTTAAGTTCTTCTTCTACTAATTCTTTAAGTGATGTTATTGAGGTAGCCTGCTGAGTTTGCGTATGAAGATTCTTAATTTTTGCTTCAATCTGTTTGTTCAGCGAATCGTATTCTGCACTAATCGACTCTGAGTGTTTACTGGTTGAAACAATAGAGTGATGTAAATCTTCAATAGTTTGATTTAATGAGATTAAAAAGCTTTGTGCAGATTGGCGCTCTTTACTCATATTACGCGTGATGATGGTGATAATACTCAGCGCAGAATCAAGTAAATCGTCAACACTGTCATTATGAGTGATTTTGCTTTTAATTATATTTATTTGCTCTGCACTTTCATCCTCGAGCACAAGCTCATTAGCAAGAGACAGCAACTCAGACGCTAACTCAGGTTTGATTAATGCCTCGGCTTGACTACTTTTAGCGAGCTTTGCTTGAAGTGCTTGGTGATAAATAGTAACCAGCTTAGACAATAAAGGTATAAAGTCATGATTAGACTGTATATTATTCAATTCGTGGTCAAGCAGATAACGCAATGTTCGACGGGCATTATCAGGTAAACCTTGGACTTTTTGTAATTGTTTACCTGCATCAGTGATGCTTTTGTTAAGCTCGCGTTGTTGAGCCATTTGCTTGGTTTCTTGTTGTTTTAGAAGACCAAGTACATCATCTATGAAAGGTGTTAGTAATTCAAAATTAACACCTTTTTTTAGTGCGTTTCTAAATTTGGCTAAACGGTTATCTAGCTCAATGTCTAGCCCTTTACAGCTGAGCGACAGTTTTGCCGCAAACTGTGAAAGCACTTCAACTTGATGTTTGCGTGCATCTTCGACCACTGTGCGTGCGTCGATAGCCTGCTTTAACTTTTTATTAAGAACATCATGCTGTTGCTGCACCTAGTAATACCGCCGTCAAGATTCAAATTTTCTATAGGGTAAGTTTACAACAAATTAATACGAAATGTAGGTTCCAAGTCAAAAACTTAGTTAATTTGTATATCAAACCTGTTGCAATGGCTGTTTATCGGTTTTTAATTCACATTTTTTCTCGCAATTGTTAGGCTTGTCCGCAATTTTAAAAGTAATAAAAAGAGTTGTTATGAAAAAGTTTTTGGCACTGTCAATTTTGGCAGCGTGCTCAAGCAGTGTGTTTGCAGATGTAAACTATTCACTGTCGATTACTGAGCCAGAGCATCATTTAGGTAATGTGAGTGTTGAGTTTCCTGAAACTGCACAAGCACATTTAGATGTTAAACTTCCCGCTTGGCGTACTGGTCGTTATGAAATTTTGAATCTTGCTAATGGCGTACGTTTTTTCGAAGCAAAAGATGATGACGGCAAGCCATTAAAGTGGGAAAAAATTGATCACAGCACGTGGCGTGTTCACCTAAACGAGCCAACTCAAGTCAATGTAGATTACCAAGTTTACGCTAACGAGCTAGGTAAACGCGCTCGTCATATTGATGACAGCCATGCATTTATTGATGCATCTGGCTTTTTCATGTTTAGTGAATCATTCCGTCAAGACCCGGTAACCGTAAAATTAAACGTACCAAAACAATGGCGTTCAGTATCGGGTATGGAAAATGCGGGCTCTAAACACAGCTTTAAAGCCGCTGATTACGACATTTTAGTTGATTCACCAATCGAAAGTGGTATCAATGAGCTACACAAGTTCACCGTTGATGGCCGTGAATACGAATTAGTTATTTGGGGCGATGGCAACTACGACGTAGATCAAATGCTAACTGACCTTAAAAAGCTAGTGACAACTGGCAATGTAATTTGGGACGGTTACCCATATGAGCGCTATGTATTTATGGTCCATGCTACGTCTGGTGCCGGTGGCGCAACAGAGCATTTAAACTCTACGATTATCCAGCGCCCACGTGACCGTTTTGGTTCTCGTAAAGACTACCTTGCGTTTATCAGCACCGCAGCTCACGAATTTATTCATACTTGGAACGTTAAAGCATACCGCCCTAAAGGTATTGCACCGTACGACTACACCAATATTAACTACGCGAAAACATTATGGATTGCAGAGGGCTCAACCAGCTACTTTGAAGATCACTTAATGGTTCGCTCTGGTATTGAAACAACCGATGAGTTTTTCGGTACGTTAACGAAAACGATTAATCGTCACTTACAAACACCGGGTCGCGAAGTACAAAGCGCAACCGAAACCAGTTTTGATAAGTGGATCAACCAAGGCGGTGACCACGCTCGCAACTATAGCACCAATATCTATTTAGAAGGTTCATTGATCTCAATGGCGCTTGATATTGATTTGCTAGAAAAAAGCGATGGCAAAATCAGTTACCGCGATGTTCACCGTGAACTGTACAACAAGCATCGTTTACCTGATGGTTTTACGCCTGATGATGTTAAAGCGATTTTAAAAGAACTTACAGGTCGTGATTACAGTGCTTGGTGGCAAGCAAATGTGGATGAGCCAGCAGCTATCGACTTTGATTCGCTACTTGCAAAAGTGGGCTTAGGTTTAATTCGTCCTGAAGGCGCTAAATCAGTACCTAGTATTGACTCGTTTGCTAAAAACAGCGGTGAGTTATTAACCCTAACTCATGTTCGTCGTGGTGGCGCTGCATGGCAAGCAGGCTTAACTACAGATGATAAAATCGTTGCGTTTAACAAAAAGCATGTTGGTAAAGACTTAACAGCCAGCCTTGAAACGTTTAAAGCAGGCGACACAGTGACTGTTGATTTTATTAGACGTGATGCACTGCAAAGCACAACGCTAACACTGAGCGAAGACTTTGATAAAGAGAAAAAGGTAAAAGCATTAAAAGATGCAACACCAGCTCAAATGGCATTGTTTAAAGCGTGGATGGGCGTTGACCACCCAAACCTAGCAAAATAACTCGTTAATGATCTTTAATTGGTAAGAGAGGAGCTGCGGCTCCTTTCTTTTTATTCGGCGTTTGCTGCGCCTTGATAAACTGCTTAGTGTATTTTGCATTTAGCAGTGTACTATTAAGTTGCTGCTTTTTACGTCGCCAAAACGACTTTTTAACTTTGTCTGATCTATCACGAATATCACTTTGTGAATTATCAGGTTGTGATACCGGGTAGGGCAGTAAAGAATAACCGTATACGCCGGTTTCCCACACATGCTGTAAATCGCAATCGACAGGGCGGCCAAATGTAGCAGTGGCTTTTAATAGCGCTTTTGCACCAGCCAAACTAACAGCCGTTGCACAGCAGCCAGACATAAGCTTTTTATGAATGACTAAATGCTGCTCATCAGCGAGGGGTTTTGTAAAGGCAATTTCCCGATTTCGGTCTTTATAAGCAGCCAATTTTATTAGCTGCCAAGGCTGTTTTAATGTATTAATGTTTTCAATTGCACTGTGAATAGAGCGGTCGAGAACAAAGTCATCTTCTAAAATAATGGCGTAATCTAATTGCCTATCGACCATGGTTTGCCATGCTTTTCTGTGACTCAGGTAACAGCCAATTTCACCTTTACTCAATGGTTTATGGTATTTTTTTAGATTTAAATCAGCATTATAATGCTCAGCAATCGCTGTATCAGACAGTGTTCTACCATCAATTGCATCAATGCGTTCAAATGCTAAACCTTGCGCGCTGAGTTCATTGCTCACACGGTGTAATCGTTCAGTAGAGCTTGGTAAGTTAATTACAAAAATAGCGGTCATTATTGTTACCTGATGGGTCAGTTTGAATCAGGCTAACAAGCTTTAATGACGCTTGGGTGTCAGAACTATTTCGCTTTTATGTCAGGGCGAGGAGTATTTAAAATCGCTTGTTTTTCTTGCTCGGATAAAATGATCCAATCAAAAATTTCGTCATTACTGCGACCACAGCCAGTGCAATAGCCATTGAGGCGATGACATTGACCGATGCAATCTGTTTTAAATTGGCTGGTTGGTTTTTTTGAATTTGTCATAGTTAATTTGAAGGCTAATATTAGCCTTCATGAGTGTATTACTTACCTTCAACAGGCTTACCAATTTCAAGCGTGGTAGACCAAGGCTGTTTACGTGATAGAGTTTTACCCGAATGAATTGAGATAACAGGGGTATTTTCGTCAAGTACAAAGGTTGTGCGTAACGATTCAGCTGACTCTTTTTGTGTTTGATGCCAATTATTTCCTGCTAAACAAGCTTGGGTAAAATTAACCGCACGGGTGTGATCAGCGACAGCTTGCTGCTGTTGCTCATAGTTGCCTACACAGCGGTAGGTAACATTGTCTTTATCAAGCGCTGTGATTTGACAGTTATCGGCAATTAGGTTGTATTTTGCTGTCCATGTTTCCATGTACTTAGTATTTACACGGCTACGTTTTAAGCCTTCAAAGCGGTTATCGTAAGCACCTAACAGGGCGTTAATTTTCTCGCAAGGGGTTAAGTTATCAATGGCTGCTTGTTGTTCAGTTGTCAGTCCTGTACAACCTGTTAATACAAGGCCAGTTAGTAAGGCGGCGAGTGGCTTTTTCATATCAGGCTATCCTTTTAAATAGCAGTTCCTTAAACGTTTCCTAAAGGATACCTAAGCCCTTGTAAAAATGCTAATAAAGATTGGTGATTACAATTTAAAATGCCCTCGCAAAGGAAGGCATTTTAGTTGCGTATATTAATAAAAGCGTAAGCTTACATCTTAGTTTTACCAGCAATGTTGGTTACTTTTACTGAGCCAGAACCATCACTTAGTAACTCAAAGTTTGCCGCAGTATCAACGCGAATGCTTCCCGAACCATCTGAAACGACAACATTACCCGAAATATCATTTAAGTCGATACCACCAGAGCCATCGTGTACTTCAATATTACCCAGTGCGTTTGCAACATCAATATTGCCAGAGCCATCATGAATTTTAATATCACGGCTAACATTACGAACATCTATGCTGCCTGAACCATCATTGATTTCTAATGTGCCTTCAATGTCATTTGCAGTAATTGAACCTGAACCATCGTTGATCACAGTATTCGCAACTTTGCTAATGATAATTTCGCCAGAGCCATCGTGTACATCAACATTAAATGAGTGAGGGATCGCAACGGTTAAATCAATGCGAGTTTGCTTATTGGTATGATATTCACATTGACCTGCACTTAGCGCTGCACTCTTACCTTTAGCTTCAAGCGTTAAGCAATATTCATCATGTGGCTGCTCCTGATAAATCTCGGCTTTAACGCTCACTTCATCACTGTCACTACCGGTAATGTGTAAAAAACCAGAGCCCGCTTCTACTTTTAAAGCACTTAATGTTGCTGTATCAAGCGTTAGGTTTTTAGTTGCTTGCAGTGGCATTTCACCCCAAGCAAAAGTTTGTGCTGATAATAAACCTGCGGCAATTAGCGAGAGTGTTTTTACTGTACTTAACATGGTTGTTCCCTTTCATATCTGTGGTGTTATTAGCTTAGTCGCAGCTGCTGATAAAAAAGGTTTAAAGGCTTTAAAAAATTTTTACATAAATAGAAAAAAAGTTGCGTAGACAACAGGAGCTTCGGACTCTAAATTCATTTTGTTTATTAACAATGAACCTATTTTGTTGGGTTATTTGTCGCTCAAGGAGCGAATGCTGCCGTAAAAATATACCATTATTTTTTTCTTTTGCTAATTTAAACTCTTTGGTCTTCAAGGAGTAATAATGAAAAAAATAACCTTCCTAAGCGCGTTATTGAGCACCAGCTTTTTTGTTTGTAGCGAAGAAACAGATACAACTTTAAACGCTTATGCCGCTGGGTACGTCGCCAACTTTACCTGTAGTGCCACCTTTAACGCGGGCAAAAGCAAAGATCAAATCGATATTGATGAACTAACCGGTATTTACCCTTTAATTGCAGAAACTGTAAAAACATTGAAAGCGAACATTGATAACGAGCATAAACGAGTCATTGTTGATTACGATAAAGATAAGCAACGTATATCGGTGTGGCGGCCTCGTTTAGGTTGTGTTGATTTGCCAGTAGGGGCAAGCCTTAAAGCTACATCACTTGTGCAAGCGCCGTTCAAAGAAAACTTAGCCTACCAAAAGGATGACGGTAAGCCTTGGCAAACGCTAAATGGTGTTAATAAAGCAACGGGTAATAAGGCGCTTGATGAGGTTATTGCTCAGGCTTTTACTAGTCATTATGGTGAAGGAGCACGCACTTCAGCTATTTTAATAGCAAGCCCTCAGGCGGTTTTAGCAGAGCAATATAAAGCAGGCTTTACCCCAGAAACCGCACAGCGTACTTGGTCTGTTGCAAAAAGTATTGGCGCGAGCATCATTGGTGTTGCGGTACAGCAAAAGCGACTTGATGTTACTAAGCCTGCGGGGCTTGAAAGCTGGTCTCACCCGCTTGACCCACGTGGCGAAATTACCCTTGAAAACTTGCTTCACATGGCATCAGGTTTAGACAGTAATAAAGCGGGCAACCGGACAGACCGTGTGTATATGGGCGGCGGTTTAGTGTCTGATACTGCAACGCATACCGCATTAGAAGTAAAGCCAGGTAGTCGCTGGAAATACGCGAATAACGACACCATGTTAGCGCTACGCACCTTACGAGAAACGTTCGACGATGAGGCGAGCTATTTGCGTTATCCGTATGACAATTTACTCGATAAAATCGGAATGCAGCACACATTTTTAGAGTCAGATTGGCAAAGTGACTTTATTTTGTCATCGCAAGTGTGGACTACTTCAAGGGATCTTGCTCGCTTAGGGCTATTACACTTGAACAATGGTCGCTGGCAAGGGGAGCAAATATTACCAAAAGACTGGTTAAGTTATATTAGTGAACCAGCCCCTGCTCAACCCCCAGAAATGGCACCGGGATACGGCGCACAGTGGTGGCTTTATAACGAACGTTTCCCTGAATTACCAAACGATACTATTGCTGCGCGAGGCAACCGTGGTCAATATTTGGTGATTATTCCAAGCGAGCAGCTAGTTATTGTTAGGCGAGGGTATGACCTTGCGGGTCTTAAAGGCTTTAGTGAACATGACTTTACTCGTGATGTTCTAAAAGCTCTGGGTAGATAAAATTGGATTTAAGAAACACTAAAAAGATGCACCTGAAAAGGTGCACCTGAAAAGGTGCATCTTAATCAATTTCAATTACTTATGGCGGCCTTGTAAACAGCTCACCACATCAGCCAATGATAAACCTTGGCGCTGTAATAACACGGTTAAGTGATACAGTAAGTCTGCCGATTCATTGGTTAATTCATCGTTATCATGTTTCATGGCTGCAAGGGCAACTTCGACACCTTCTTCACCTACTTTTTGGCAACTACGGCTTAAGTCTTTTGCAAATAAAGACGCAGTGTAGCTTTTGCTTGGATCATCGTCTTTACGCGAGACAATCACTTGTTCAAGCTCAGCTAAAAACGACAAGCTAGGTTTAGCATCATCGCCGAAGCAGCTTTGTGTACCTAAGTGGCATGTTGGCCCAAGTGGGTTTGCCAGTACTAATAGTGAGTCGTAATCACAATCGGTGTGTACAGAAACTACTTCAAGGTAGTTTTCTGATGTTTCGCCTTTTGTCCATAAGCGCTCTTTAGAACGCGAGTAAAAGGTTACTTTTTGTTTGTCGAAAGTGGCAGCTAATGCGTCTTGATTCATAAAGCCTTGCATTAAAATCACCCCAGAGCGTGCGTCTTGCACGATAGCTGGGATCAATTCGCTTTTGGCAAAGTCGACTTGAGAAAGAGTGTCTTTGGTTAATTGCATAGTCTTGCCGCTACATTATTATCGATTAAAAATTGTTTTAGTTCGCCAATATCAATGACGTTCTTGTGAAATACGCTGGCAGCGAGCGCACCATCAACTTGGCTTTGCTGAAATACATCAACAAAGTCTTGCATCGTACCTGCGCCGCCCGATGCAATCAGAGGAATATCGCACAGTGCACGCATTTTTGATAGCTGAACATTGTCGTAGCCTTTACGCACGCCATCTTGATTCATGCAATTTAGTACAATTTCACCAGCGCCTAGGTCTTGCACGCGCTTAACCCATTCTTCGGTTTTGTAGCGAGTACGGCTTGATGCATTTGGGTCGCCAGTCAGCTGGTAGACTAAATACTCGCCAGTGTTTTCATCATAAAAGCTATCAATACCCACAACTACGCACTGTTTACCAAACTCATCGTGTAACTCTTTGATAAGCTCTGGGCGAGCAATAGCGGGGCTATTAATACTGATTTTATCTGCACCACGTTCTAAAACACGTGCTGCATCAGCAACAGATTTAATGCCGCCTGCCACACAAAATGGAATATCAATGTGGCGTGCAATATTCTCTACCCAATTAACATCAAGTAGGCGTTTTTCGACGCTGGCACTGATTTCATAAAACACCAGTTCATCGGCACCGGCATCGCTGTAGGCTTTGGCAAGCGTTAAAATATCACCAACCACTTCATGGCCTTTAAATTTAACGCCTTTAACGACTTGGCCGTCTTTTACATCTAAACAAGGGATTATGCGTTTTGATAACATGCTAGCGCCTCCTCAACATTAAAGGCACCATCAAGCAATGATTTACCTAAGATAATACCGCCAACGCCCAGTTTTTTCAGCTTTGCAATATCATCCAGTGAGCTTACACCGCCTGAAGCTTGAACTTTAATCTCGCTGTTGTGGTTGGTTAAATCTTCATAAAGTGCAAACGAAGGACCAGTCATGGTGCCGTCTTTACTGATGTCAGTACACAGAAAATCAACCACACCCAGTGCCATGTAAAAATCAACAAGTTCGAACAAACCAAACTCAGATTCACTTAACCAACCATGTGTTGCGGGTGCCCAGCCGTTGTCAGTTTTATTAACATCCAGTGCGATAACAAAGTGAGAGCTGCCAAATTTTTCAATCCAAGCCTTTACTTGTTCGCGCTTTTCAACGGCCATTGAGCCAATCACGACTTGGTTAGCACCGGCTTCAAGCCAGTCAGCAACATCTTGCTCAGAGCGAATACCACCGCCCACTTGATAAGGCACATTAAGCGTTTTGGTTGCGGCTTGAATATGCTGCCACTGTTTTTTATTTGGATCGCGCGCGCCTTCTAAATCAACTAGGTGCAGTTTGCCTGCGCCGCTGTTTGCGTACTCTTGTAAGCGTGCGCCAAGTTCGTAAGGGTAAAATTGTGCTGTATCATACTTACCTTGGTATAAGCGCACAATTTGGTTTTGTAATACATCGAGTGCTGGAATAATCACGTTTATTTCTCTTATTTTTTGCTGCGCTTACAGCTGCCAATCTAAAAAGTTTTGTAAAAGTCGCGTGCCTACTTTGGCGCTTCGCTCAGGGTGGAACTGCATGCCTGCGTAGTTATCTTTGGCAACAATCGCAGAAAAAGCTTGCCCGTATTCACCGCTAACTAGGGTGGCATCGTTTACTGTGTGCGCAAAGCTATGCACAAAGTACACTTGATCTTGCGCAGATAACCCTTTGGTAAGGGCATGCTCTTTTAACACACTTAGGTCATTCCACCCCATGTGTGGTGAGGTTAATGTGCCCACTTCTAAGTGCTTAACAACACCCGGAATTTTGCCAAGGCAATCAACATTACCTTCTTCTGTGCTGTCGCAAAGTAATTGCATGCCTAAACAAATGCCCATTAGCGGGCGTTGATATTCATCAATTGCTTGCTGCCAACCACCGTCTTTTAAGCGTTTCATCGCAACAGATGCATGACCTACGCCAGGTAAAATGGCACGTTCAAAGCCTTTTAGTTGCTCAGGTGAGGTGATCACCTCAGGCGTTTTCCCTAAGCGTTCAAAGGCAAAACGAACAGAGTTAATGTTGGCACAACCTGTATTAATTATGGCAATCATAAACACCCCTTAGAGCTTGCTGTTTGTTGTGAAGCATCTTTTGCAATCGCAGCGCGAAGTGCTCTTGCAAACGCTTTAAATAAACCTTCAACTTGGTGATGACAATTACCATCGCTAACCGACAGAATTAGGCTCATTGCGGCATTATCACTTAAGCTTTTAAAGAAATGTTCAACCATTTGCACGTCTAAGTCGCCCACTTTCTCACGGCTAAAATCGGCATTTAATACAAACGAGGCGCGACCCGATAAGTCAATTTGCGCTTCTGCTTTACATTCATCCATAGGGAGTGCAAAGCCATAGCGACCAATTTGCGTTTTTGTACCTAGCGCTTGTTTAAGGGCAAGGCCAAGTGCAATGCCGATATCTTCAACTAGGTGGTGCTCATCAATGTGTAAGTCGCCAGTGGCTTGAATATTAAGTCCGATATTGGCGTGTGTACGAATTTGGTCAAGCATGTGATCGAAAAAGCCAAGGCCAGTGCTAATTTCGCCATTTTTTGTTTGGTCTAAATTAACTTGCACATCAATTTGCGTTTCTTTGGTATTGCGAGTGACACGACCTTCACGGTTTGCGGTTGTCAGCTTAGTGACAATGGCATCCCAGCTGCCGTCATACAAAATTCCTTCGCAGCATAAGTTATTGGCAAGTCCGATATCTGTTTGGCGGTCACCAATCACAAATGAGCGTGCTAAATCGACTTTACCTGAACGCATAAGCTCTGTAAGTAAACCAGTTTTTGGTTTACGGCATTCACAATTTTGCTCATCAAAGTGAGGGCAAATCAGAACTTCATCAAATTTAATTCCTTGGCTATTTAAGATATCCATCATCTTGTCTTGAGCAATATCAAAATCAGCTGTCGGGAAGCTATCAGTGCCTAAACCATCTTGGTTTGAAACCATTACAAGGCGGTAACCTGCCGCTTGAAGTTGTAACAGAGCAGGGATCACATTTGGCAAAAACACTAATTTTTCGAGGCTATCAACCTGTTTGTCGGTGATAGGCTCTTCGATAATCGTGCCATCGCGGTCAATAAATAAATACGGGTTGCTCATGATAATTCCTGTTCTACTGTATTGCTGGTCAGTGATAAGCCATCTAACCAAATTTTTACTTGTTCTAGTTCTTGCTCGTTACCGATAGAAATTCGTAACCAATCATTTTCGCCATACAAGGTGAAGGCACGCATCACAAGCCCTTGCTCTAGTGCGATATTAAATGATTGTTTGTCTTTTAATTTTAAGGTGACAAAGTTACCTTCACCGCTCAGTGCTTTGATAACGGCTGGTGATTGCTCAAGCCAGCTTTTCAGTTTGCCTTTTAAACTATTTAGAATAGTCACCTGACGGCGCATTGAAGCGATGTTGTCACTACTTAATGCATCTGCTGCAATGCTAGCAACCACCGTTGATACAGGATAAGGCGCAATCACTTTACGAATAGGCGCAAGTAATTCGCTGTTGGCTAAGGTGAATCCAGTTCTTAAACCCGCAAGTGCAAATGCTTTTGATAAGGTTCTTAGTACCACAAGGTTACTAAACTCGTTGATCAGGCTTGCTGCTGTTTGTTCAGGGCAAAATTCTATATAAGCTTCATCCACCACCACAATCGCTTTACCCGCAAGTTGTTGGGTGATTTTTCTGATTTTGTCTAGGCTTGTCATGCTGCCGGTTGGGTTATTTGGATTACAAATAAACACCAACTTTGAATCAGCAACTGCAGTGACAATCTCATCAACTGTGCCTTTTAATAACAGCTCTTGAGTTAAACCGTTAATCGCAATGTTGTGGGTATCAGCTGTTACTTTGTACATGCCGTAAGTTGGCAAAAAGAGTGCAATGCTATCTTTAGCTGGGCTACAAAAAGTACGTACTAATAGTTCAATACCCTCATCAGCACCGCGAGTCATCAGTACTTGCTCTGGCTCTAAATTAGCATAGCAAGCGTAACGATTGATCACTTGCTGAGGCTGCGGATCTGGGTAGCGGTTTAAATCAGCTAAATTGATATTTGGCGTACGTGAATACGGGCTTTCGTTGGCATTTAACCACGTTGTGCCAGTTAGTTTTTCACTTTTCGCTGAACTATAGGCTGTAAGCGCTGCAATGTTATCTGGCAACAGCGTTGTTATTTTTGAATTATCGCTCATTGTTCATAGCCTCAAGACGAATTGAAACAGCATTAGCGTGAGCATCAAGCCCCTCTGCTGCGGCCAAAGGTAAAATTGCTTTAGATAATTCACGTAAACCATTTTTGCTGATGGTTTGCACTGTGTAAGTTCTAAAGAAGTCCAGTAAGTTTAAGCTCGAATAGGTCGCACTGTAACCATACGTTGGTAGTACGTGATTCGTGCCAGACGCATAGTCACCGGCAGACTCTGGGGTGTAATCGCCTACAAATACTGAGCCAGCATTTTTCACTAAATTTAAATAAGGCTGCGCATCAGCAAGTTGTAAAATAAGGTGCTCAGGACCATATTGAGCAGACACCGCAAAGGCTTGCTCAACCGAGTCCACTAATATCAAGCTTGAGTTTGCAAGCGCTTGCTCGGCAGTGTCTTCGCGACTTAATTTTGCTAGCTGCTCAGTTAAAGCTTGCTGTGTTTTTTCAATAATACGTTCGCTGTTACACAGTAAAATAACCTGCGAATCGGCACCGTGCTCTGCTTGCGATAATAAATCTGCCGCAATAAACTCTGGGTTTGCACGCTCATCTGCAATCACTAACACTTCAGAAGGGCCCGCAGGCATATCAATCGCCATGCCCGGAATGGTTTGCGCAACAAGTTGTTTTGCCATGGTGACAAAGCTATTTCCCGGGCCAAAAATCTTGTTCACTTTAGGCACTGACTCTGTGCCGTATGCCATTGCTGCAATCGCTCCGGCGCCACCACTTTCTACAATGGTTTTAATACCACATAGTTTTGCTGCATATAAAATGGCAGGGTTGATGGTTTCATCGGCTTTTACAGGTGTAGTAAGCACAACAGTTTGTGCACCGCTTAATTGTGCAAGCACTCCTTGCATGATCACTGATGATGGCAATGGCGCACTGCCACCTGGCACGTAAATACCTACCGCTTCAATGGCTTGATATTTAAGCTCACATAACACACCAGGTTGCGTTGTTAACTTAATGTCTTTTGGCAATTGTGCTTGGTGAAAGCGTTTTACATTAGCATAGGCCGTTTCGATGGCGGCTTTTAACTCGTTTGATAATAACTGCTCAGCTTGATTAATTTCTTCAACTGGCACTAATAAGCGCGGTGTGTCGCGCTTATCAAACTCTTTAGCCATCTTTAATAACGCAGCGTCACCTTCGGTTTTAACTGCATTTAAGATGTCGATGCAAATTGCTTCGACCTCTTTACTTGCAGTAACAGCAGGGCGGGTGAGTACCGCCTGCTGTGCTTGTTGATTTTCCTCATTCCAGCGAAACATGGATATTTACTCCATCATTTTTTCAATAGGCATAACAAGAATTGAGTTGGCACCCAGTGCTTTTAACTGTTCCATAGTTTCCCAGAAAAGGGTTTCGCTGCTAACCATGTGTAGTGCAACATAATCGTCGCTACCAGCAAGCGATAGTAAAGTAGGTTGGCCAGTGCCTGGAAGTAAGTCGCATACTTCATCAAGCTTTGCTTTTGGTGCGTGTAGCATAATGTATTTACTTTCTTTTGCTTGGCGCACACCACGTAGACGCGGCATTAATGTGTTGATTAAATCAAGTTTACTTTGATCCGTAAGGTCTTTGTTTTGAATTAAACATGCATTTGATTCTAAGATGGTCTCGCCTTGCATTAGGCCGTTTGCTTCTAATGTTGCACCAGTAGACACTAAATCACAGATTGCATCAGCTAAACCTGCACGCGGGGCTACTTCAACAGAACCCGTTAACATTACCGTGCTTGCGTTGATGCCTTCGCGTTTTAGGTATTGGCTCAAGATTTCTGGGTAGGTAGTGGCAATGCGTTTACCTTCAAACCAGCTTTTATCTTGCGGGCCAAGTTCTTGTGGCCATGCAAGTGCTAGGCGGCAGTAACCAAAATCAAGTTTAGAAAGTTTATTTACTTCGAATGCTGCGCCTTGGCGTTCGCGTTCGGCTTGTACTTCAACAAGTACGTTTTCGCCAACGATACCTAAGTCACACACACCGTCCATTACAAGGCCCGGAATATCGTCATCGCGTACACGAAGTACATCAATTGGCATGTTGGTAGAGTGTGCGATTAAACGTTGTTCGCGAAGGTTTAATTTAACGCCTAATTGCTTAAGTAATTCTTGGCAGTCTTTTGATAAGCGGCCACCTTTTTGGATGGCGATTCGTAAACGATTGGTATTGCTCATTATTTATTTTCCTTTAATTCAAAAACTAAAAACCCCGAGGGAACCTCAGGGCGAAAATAAATAATTTGGTTGATTGCTCGCCAGAGGTTCCTTTTAGGAATAACCTCTCAGCGAAAAACCTGACAGGCTATTCCGGTGAATGATGGTGATGATGGATAGTTGTCAGATTGAAACGCATAATTTTTCCTGTATTGCACTCGTTTATGTAAACCAGTGCGTATATCTGTTTAAATAATTTACGTATATAGATAAACATGCTTTGCTAATCTTTGGCAAGCATTTTTTTTCTAAATTAAAGTATATGCTATAACTGCCGATAATAAATGGAGTGATAGGAGGTACAAATGGATATCATGATCCCCTTTTTAGGTCGCATAACGCGCTTACAGTTGGAGAGTAAAGGCGCGTTTCATATTGCGGGCGTAAAAGACGCGAACGTGCAGCGAATTGAGCTCGAAAAACGGCAAAAACGTGAAATTGAACGACGTAAAAAAGCTGCTGAAAATGGCGATAAAAACAGTAAAAATGCTATTGAAGAAGATGAAGAGGGTAATAAGCACCTAGATACCTGGGCTTAAACGAAAGCCAAATTTTTCTGCAACAGTTGCGCAATTTCTGCTAACGTTTAAGTAAGTTCATTTATATTTTACAGGGCAGATTAATGGATAAACCTGCAGTGCCATTGAATGAGCAAGCTCGCCTTGACGAATTGCGTTCGCTTGAAATATTAGATACGCAAAGAGAACCTGTTTTCGACAGAATCACACGCCTTGCTCAGCAATTCTTTTCAGTGCCAATTTGCATCATAAGTTTAGTTGATGAGCAACGTCAGTGGTTTAAGTCTTGTGTTGGTTTAAATGTCACTGAAACTGCCCGAGATATCTCTTTTTGTGGCCATGCAATCCTACAAGACGAACCTTTTGTGATTAATGATGCGTTGAAAGACAAAAGGTTTGCAGATAATCCGCTAGTAGTTGGAGAGCCACATATTCGCTTTTATGCGGGATGCCCAATCATCCTTAAATCAGGTAATTGTATTGGAACACTGTGTATTATTGACTATAAACCACGCACATTGAGTAATAAAAATCTTCAAGCGCTGAAAGATTTTGCTGCAATTATTGAGCGTGAATTTGCCATATTGCAACTTGCTACAATGGACGAATTGACCTTGCTCCCTAATCGTCGAGGTTTTACAAGCACTGCTGAGCATTATTTAGATTTGTGTATTAGGCAGCAATTAAATGCCAAATTGGTATTTATAGATTTAGATAACTTCAAATACATTAATGATAACTTTGGGCATTCTGCTGGTGATAGAGTTCTGAAAGAATTTGCATCATTACTAAAAGAATACTGCCGAAAAGCAGACTTATATGCACGTTTGAGTGGGGATGAGTTCGTGATTCTGTTTACTGATTTAAACACCTCAGAATGCGAAACAATCATGCAACGTCTACTGCAGTCATTTTGTAATTTACCTTCGAGTTTTACAGGTCAAAGCATATTGAGTTTTTCTTATGGAATTGCTGATTTTTCGGGCCAGCAACCCTGTTCACTTGCAAAGCTATTAGCTGTTGCTGATAGTAGAATGTATAACGCAAAGGTACAAAAAAAGGCTCAATTATGAGCCTTTTTAATGACTAATGGCATACTCACTGTTGCGTTTTAGCAGATTGAATACTGCTTTGGATCAATGGTGAGATTGTTAAGCCTTGTACAATAATCGAAAAAATCACAACTACATAAGTCACTATTACTATTAGGTCATGCAAGTCAGACCCTGCAATCATCACTTGATCGCGTGGGATGGCAGCTGCCATTGCCAGTGCTAATCCACCACGCAGGCCGCCCCAAGTTAAGATTTTTACCGAGTGTTTATCGTATTGACGATACTTTTTAAAGTATACAAATGGCGCACCTACACTTATAAATCGCGCTAGCAACACCACAGGTACCATGAGTAGACCTAAACCGATTTCTTCAAAGGTAATAGGCATAGTCACGATGAGCATACCGATAATCAAAAATAGCAAGGCGTTTAAAAAGCTATCGGTGGCATGCCAAAAGTCTTTTACATAACGGGTATCTTCAGGCCCTGTGCGCTCTGTTGCCTTTGAGCGGGTAATATTACCAAGCAAAATACCACTGGTAACCATGGCAAGTGCGCCCGAAATTTCCCATATATTTGCCGCAGCAAAACCAGCGGTTGGGATGGTCAAAGTTAGAAGTAACCGAATATTCACATCGCGGCTATTGATGATCAAAAAGTGCCCAACCAATGCAATGACTAAACCAAACACAATACCGCCAATGGCATCCACTAAGAACAGTTCGGCAACATCAGCAAAAGTGGCTTCAGTGCCATAAAAGGCCACTGAAAATATGGTGGTGAATATGACTAAGCCAATACCATCATTAAACAAAGACTCACCTTCAACTTGCACAGAAATTCCTTCTGGGGCTCGCATTTGTTTAATAATGGCTAACACGGCAATCGGATCGGTTGGGCTTATTAATGCTCCAAACAGCAAGCAATAAATAAACGGCACTGGCCAGCCAACAAAGGCAAATAAGTAATAACTTAAATAACCGACTATGACCGTGGAGGTTATGGTTGAAAATAGCACTAATGCAGTTATCTCCCATCGTTGTTTACGAAGGGCTGCCAAGTTGATTTCCAATGCCCCTGCGAATAGCAAAAACCCAAGCATGCCTTTTAATAGCAACTGATTAAAGTTGATACTAGAAACAATCTGAGTTATTTCGAGGGCCGTGGTATCACCAAGCATTTTAACGGCAAGAATAAGTAGCAAAGAAATAACAACAGAGCCAGTTGTTATAGCAATCGTGGTTTGCATTTTGAGGATATATTGATTAGCAAAAGCAATAAAAATAGCTAATGCTGAAAGAAAACAAATGAGGTACCAAGCATTCATTGTTTGACCTTAAATATTTTTATAACAAGACGCAGAAAGCTGTCACTTTCTGGCCGCATATAGTACGCCTCTAATATAGGTATGTCACAGTGTTTATGCGATTTTTATGACTTTTTAGAGTAAAAATACTTGATGCTGATTGCATATGTATAATTGCTGTTAAAAATGTCTAAAAAGAGACATAAAAAGCCCTGCAAAATATGTAGCATTGATAAGTTTAGTTAGGTCAATTTGTTGAACTGGGCAGATTCTTGACTGGTATTTATAGCCCTGATTGGATAAGGAATCACAATGCCTTCTTCGGCGTAACGTTTATGGAGTGCTTTTATAAACGCTGATTTAACCCAAAATCGGTTGAAGTACTCTTTTGCTCTTAGCATCACCGTAAAGTTAATACTTGATTGATCAAAGGTGTGAAACACCACAAAAGTATCGTAGTCATCAACACCCCATTGATGACTTTTTAAAATCTGTCTGGCAACATCCAAAGTCACTTGCTCAACTTTTTCAAGATCTGAGCCATAATGAACACCCACCTCAACGGGGACGCTGAGTTCTTTTTCGGGATAAAAGTAATTAATGATGCGTGATTTAGACAGCTGACTATTTGGGATGACTATCATGTTATTCGGCAACATTTTTACCCATGTAGAGCGCCAACCAATTTTTTCAACAAAACCTTGGTCGCCACTTTCAAGTTCTATAAAGTCGCCAACCCGAATAGGTTTATCAATCACCAACTGAACGCCTGAAAAGAAGTTTTCAAGTGTAGGTTGCAAAGCCAAAGCAACAGCAAGTGAGGTAATGCCCAAAGAGGCAATAATCGGAGTGATTGAAATCCCCAACGTGCCCAATAACACCAATAAGCCAATACAGACTATTGCGCAGCGGATCAAGCCTTTAATGATGCTATGACTATTCGAAACAACCACTGAGCGGGCACTGTAATAATCAACGGTGCCAAATAAGAAATGGTCTAAAAATAACACTAAGGCAAAAATACAAATGGCTTTAGCGGTGGCTGCAATGGGTAAGGGGTGTTCGGCCATAAAGCCGGTGATGTTTAATAACTGACCAAAAATGATCACAAGCACCATCATTGTGCACAAGGTCAATGGCGTAGAAAGTGAGTTAACCAGCAAGGTATCGAACACAAAATCAGTTCGTTGGGTCCATTTTTTTAGGCAATAGATAATTACAAACTTTAATAAAAACAGGGTTATGGCGGCTAGTACAGTGCCGCCAATGACGACCAGCCAAGGCTCATTTAGCCATTCATTTTGTATTAGTTCAGTAATCATACTTAGTCCTTAAACCCTAGATACTTGCGATAGCTGCAAGTTATGTACCTAGGCTTTTTGGTTAATAGATGAATTTTTAGCGGTGAATCACAAATGGTAAGGTGAGCAAAATAAATACAAATAAAAGGTACAAATGTTTATTAAATGTTATCTTTTTGTATCAATAAATTTACATTAAAGTTGTATTTGTTAACATTTAATAAACCCGAAAATACTTATCTTGCTGTTAATTAAAGTGTTTTAAATTAGAGCTAATACTTTACTTGTAAATTTTTTGTTTCATTTTCAATTTCGCTCCATTCAATCTAGGCTGGTCACTAATCGGGAACAGTGCAGTCCGGTTACTAGGAAAATATTAAATACATAACAATCTAACGGAGCGTAAACGTGAATTTATCTAAAATCACATTAGCAACTCTTGCTGCTTTTGCTTTGACTCAAGCAACAAGTGCAGTAGCTGCGAACAAGAAATACCTAAACGAACAAACAGGGATTAACCAAGCTTTGCAAACCAATGCGTCATCGGTATTGAGTGCAAATCCTAATCAGTTAGTTGGTTTAGGTGCAGGGAATGATTTAGTTGTATTAAAAGAAATCAAAACCAGTAACGGCAACACCACTCGCCGTTATCAACAGATGTATCAAGGTCTACCTGTCATTGGCGATACGGTTAGCCTTACATTTGATGGTAATGGCCAATTAAAACGTGCACATGGTGCTGCGGTATATGATATTGCCGCCGACATCGATTCTGTCTCTCCGGCTCTTAACAAGAAAAAAGCAATGGCAAAAGGCCTTGCTAACTCACCGGCTGCAATTAAATCAGTTGGGTTAAAAAAGCATAATGAACAATCACGTTTAGCTATTTGGCTAGATGAGGACAGTGTTGCACACCTAGTGTATGAAGTATCTTATGTGACTTATGGTGATAACCCATCTCGTCCGTATCAAATTATTGATGCCAACAGCGGTGAAGTCTTATTCAGCTTCGATAACTTACAACATGCTAGTGCAACAGGCCCAGGTGGTAACTTAAAAACCGGTAAATACATTTACGGTACTGACTTTGATAACCTAGATGTAACCCAGTCTGGCAACACTTGTACGATGAATAACGCTAACGTAAAAACCATTAACTTAAATGGAAGTACGAGTGGTTCTACAGCATATTCGTTTACATGCCCTGAAAATACCTTTAAAGAAATTAACGGTGCGTACTCACCTTTAAATGATGCGCATTATTTCGGTAACGTTATTTTTAATATGTATAACGATTGGGTAGGCACTGCGCCATTAACGTTCCAGTTGAAAATGCGCGTTCATTATGGCAATAACTACGAAAATGCGTTTTGGGATGGCAGTGCCATGACCTTTGGTGATGGCCAAAATACGTTTTATCCACTGGTAAGTCTTGATGTGTCAGCGCATGAAGTAAGCCATGGTTTTACTGAGCAAAATTCAGGGCTTATTTATTCTGGTAAATCAGGTGGTTTGAACGAAGCGTTCTCTGATATGGCAGGTGAAGCGGCTGAGTTTTACATGAAAGGCTCAAACGACTGGTTAGTAGGTCAGGAAATTTTCAAAGGTAACGGTGCACTACGTTACATGAATAACCCAACCCAAGATGGCAGCTCGATTGATCATCAAAACAGTTACTACTCAGGCATGGATGTGCACTACAGCTCAGGTGTATTCAACAAGGCATTTTATAACCTTGCAACCACACCAGGTTGGGATACGCAAAAGGCGTTCGTTGTGATGGCACGTGCTAACCAACTTTACTGGACAGCCAGCACAAACTGGGATTTAGCAGGTAACGGTGTCATGGATGCAGCCTGTGATTTAAGCTATGACCCAGCCGATGTTCAAGCGGCACTTGCAGCGGTCGGTGTCACTTCAAGCTTAAGTGCGGGTAGTAGCTGTGGCACGACTGAGCCACCTCCGGGCGGTGATGAAGAACTAACCAATGGCGTTGCACGCACAGGGATCAGTGGTGCAGCAAAAGAGCAAATGTTCTTTACTCTTGAGGTGCCAGCAGGTGCAACGAATTTACAATTCAATACAACTGGTGGAAGTGGTGACGCAGACCTTTACGTTATGTATGGCGCAAAACCAACACTGAGCAACTTTGATTGTAAAAGTACTTCATCTACTAGCACAGAAAGCTGCGCTATCAGTAATGTGCAAGCGGGTACTTACTACGTAATGGTAGAAGCGTGGAATCAAATTTCAGGTGTATCACTTACTGGTAGCTTTGATTCGGGCAGCGGTGGTGGTGTAACACCGATTAACCGCACTGAGTCTAACTTAAGTGTTGCTACAAATAGCTGGACTCGTTTCACGCAAGACCTAGATGCGGGTTACTCGTCACTTGATGTGACTATTTCTGGTGGCTCTGGTGATGCTGACTTGTATGTGAACTTTGGTTCGCAATCGACAACATCTAGCTATGATTGCCGCCCATATAAAAATGGCAATAGCGAAACTTGCACATTTACAAACCCACAAGCGGGTACATGGTATATCGACCTTCGCGGCTACAGCGCTGCAAGTGGTGTAACTCTCACCATTTCGGCTAACTAGCCACCCTTTTAGGGAGCTTCGGCTCCCTTTTTTATTAATACAAATAATAAAAGGATTGATTATGACAACCCGTCTAACACAGTGCTTAATGGGCTTTGCCACACTGTCACTAAGCCAATTAAGTTATGCAGCGCAAGACGAAACAATTTGGGTCACCATTGATGCCCTTGCTGCAGAGCACTTTCAACAAGATACAGTGAGTAAACGTAAACAAAACAGCAATTTTGCGATGCAAAAATCGGCTTTGAATCAAGTTAATTTTATGCGCGTTAACAAGCAGGATATCGCTGGATTAAGTGAGTTTATGCACGATAACTATCATCGCTGCGGTGGTTTTGTAGCCCATGACTCATTAGCAGATGCCGAGCTCTATACTCAGCAATTAAATACTGTAGCTCAGACAGCTATGAATGCGAGCCTAGTAAACTACAGTATTGATAATGCCGCGACAGTTAACGCACTAATATCATCGATTGATAGTAGCGAACTGAGCGATACGGTTAATAGCATGATGAACTTTCATAACCGATATTATGCAGTACAAAGTGGTGTTGATGCAGCTGATTGGTTAAAGAGCCATTGGCAGCAAATAGCCAGTAGCCGCAGTGATATAAGCGTGGAGTATTTTAACCATAGTTTTTCGCAATCATCAGTTATTGTGACCATTCCTGGTGCAGAAAAAGCAGATGAAATCGTCGTTATTGGTGGTCATTTAGACTCAATCAATCAGTCTAATCCAAGCAATGGTCGAGCTCCTGGTGCAGATGATAATGCCTCTGGTATTGCAGTGCTCACACAAACCCTCAAAGCAATTGTGGAAAATAACTACCAACCTCAGCGGACCATACAAATTATGGGTTTTGCTGCTGAAGAAGTAGGCCTTAGAGGCTCAAAAGATATTGCTCAAAGTTATAAAACACTGGGTAAGAATGTTGTAGGCATGGTGCAGTTTGATATGACTGGTTATAACGGCAGCAGCACAGATATTGTGATGATGACGGATTACACAAACTCATCGCAAAATCAGTATTTATCGCAGTTGCTTGATGCTTACCAGCCCACAGTGAGCTATGGCTTTGATCAATGTGGTTATGGCTGCTCAGATCATGCCTCTTGGTATCAACAAGGGTTTGCCGCCTCAATGCCATTTGAATCAACAATGAGTGACATTAACCCTTTGATCCACACATCAAATGATGCCCAATTTGATGCGGCTCACGCGAGTAAGTTTGCAAAACTAGCTGTGAGCTATGTTGCTGAAATGGCAAAGAACGCTGGTGATGTGGTAACTGAGCCGACTAATCAGCTTGAAAATGGCGTAGCTAAAACGGGTTTGGCGGGCGCAGCAAAAGAGCAGCTATTCTTTACGCTTGAAGTACCTGCAATGAGCAGTAACCTTGAGTTTGTAACTGAGGGGGGCTCCGGTGATGCCGATTTATACGTTAAATTTGGCAGTAAGCCGACCTTACAGGACTTTGATTGTAAAAGCACAACCTCTACAAGTAATGAAAGCTGTGTGATGTCGTCAGTTCAAACTGGCACGTATCATGTAATGGTTGAAGCGTGGAATGAGATTTCGAATGTGTCACTCACGGGAAGTTATAGCACCTCAGGTGGCGGCGACAACGTTGATCGAACTGAGACAAACGTGAGTGTCGCTACCGGTAGTTGGCAGCGCTTTACTCAACAAATACCAGCAGGCCTTAGTAATTTAACGGTGACGATTACTGGCGGTAGTGGCGATGCAGATTTGTATGTTAACTATGGCTCAGCGTCAACAAGTTCAAATTATCTATGTCGACCTTACAAAAATGGTAACGAAGAAAGTTGTCAATTTGATAACCCACAAAGTGGAACTTGGTACATAGATTTACAGGGTTACCGAGCTGCATCAGGTGTGACATTAACGATTCAAGGACAATGATTCAAATGCAATCATACTTTTAACCATGAGGAAGCCTTGCTTCCTCATTTAGTCTTGCCCTTGGCAAGTCAGTTACGTAAAATCTGCCCATCACTTTTAATCTATTGGCGAAGTTTATCAAACAACTTTTCAGTGCCACTGGCCCCCTTGCACTTTCTCTTGATGGATATACTCCTCGGCAGCCACAAATTGACATGGCTGTTGCAGTTGATGATGCCTTAAAAAAACGTCACCAATTAGTGGTTGAGGCGGGCACAGGTACGGGTAAAACCTATGCTTACTTAGCGCCTGCGTTAAAATCAAAAGGCAAAACCATCATCTCTACGGGTTCAAAAGCACTACAAGAGCAGTTGTTTCACCGTGATTTACCCAATTTAGTCAAAGCACTAAGCGCCACTAAAAAAGTCGCCCTTTTAAAAGGCCGCGCGAATTATTTGTGTACGTATCGTTTAAGTCAGCATGTTGCGCATGTGCCAACTGATGATCCTGATGTAATGCATCAACTCGCGATGGTGGCAAAGTTTGCAAGTGAAACCCGTTCAGGCGATTTAGCAGATTGTATCGGCATAGAAGAAGATGCCAAGGTACTGCCTTATGTTAGCTCAACCGCAGATAACTGTTTGGGTAAAGAGTGCCCCGATTTTCAAGAGTGCTATATTCGTAAAGCCCGCTTAAATGCCATGGAAGCCGATGTGGTGGTGATCAACCATCATTTATTCTTTGCTGATATGGCCGTGAAAGACACAGGCTTTGCTGAATTAATGCCTACGGCAGACGCCTACATTTTTGATGAGGCGCATCAGCTCAGTGAAATTGCCAGTGACTATTTTGGTGAAAGTGTTAGCACGAAAAAGCTGGTGGATTTAATTAATGACTTACGAGCAATATACCGTGCAGATATCCCGGATATGCTGCAATTAGGTAAAACCCTCAACAAGTTAGAAACCAGCGTGGCAGATTTACGCTTACAGTTTGGGGTTGATGGTAGCCGTGGTGACTGGCGTGAAAAACTGGCCGATAAAGAGATTTGTGCAGCACTGCACCGGGTTATTAGCGACCTCGACTTTTTATACCAAGTATTAAAGTTATGCTTAGACCGTAGCGAAAAAATAGAGCATCCGTTTGAGCGTACACTGGCCTTTAAAGGTCAGTTAGAGCGGGTATTTGATACCGCACAAACGGGCTATAGTTATTGGTACGAAACCACTCGCCGATACCTAACGGTAAACATTACACCGCTTAATGTATCGGCTAAATTCGCACAAATGATGAAAGACACAGGAGCAGGTTTTGTGTTTACATCGGCCACTTTATCGGTCGATAACGACTTAGCGCACTTTAACGCTAGCCTTGGCTTAAAACCAACGCAAAGTATGATTGTTGAAAGTCCGTTTGATTATCAACAACAAGCACTACTTTGCTTACCGCGCTACTTACCTGAGTCTCATGCGAATAATATGCCCCACGCAATTATCAAGTTGACCCTTGAGTTGATTAAATCAGCAAAAGGTCGCTGCTTTGTGCTATTTACTAGTTATCGTATGATGCATTTAGTGGCGGAAGGGTTAACTACACAAATGGATTATCCGGTTTATATGCAAGGGCAAATGTCTAAACGCATTATCCTTGAGAAGTTTACCCGTCACGGTAATGCCGTTTTACTCGGCACAGCCTCATTTTGGGAAGGCGTAGATGTTAGAGGCAGCACATTAAGTTGTGTTATCATTGACAAATTGCCGTTTGCCGCACCAGATGACCCTTTATTGCAAGCAAAAATGCAAGATTGCCAGCTGCAAGGTAAAGACCCATTTGCGCATATTCAACTACCCCAAGCGGTGATTGCATTAAAGCAAGGGGTAGGGCGACTTATTCGCGATAGTAAAGATAAAGGTGTGCTGGTTATTTGCGATAACCGCTTAGTAACACGCCATTACGGCCAAGTATTTTTAAAAAGTTTGCCACCCATGCGCCGCACACGCGATTTAGCAATGGCAAACGCGTTTTTAGAACAGATCAATTAGAGTAACTTAGATGATTAAACACAATATTCTTGCCTTAGATGCATCAACTGAAGCGTTATCGCTGGTGCTACATTATCAAGGGCAAACATTTCATCATTTTGAAGAGTGCCCTCAGCAGCACAGTCAAAAGATTTTGCCTTTAATTGATGAGTTACTCGCAAAGGCACAATGTAAACTAACCGACTTAGATGTGATTGGCTTTGGTCAAGGACCGGGTAGCTTTACGGGTGTGCGTATCAGTGTTGCGATTGCACAAGGTTTAGCGTATGCCGCACGTTTACCTTTGGTTGGCGTATCAACATTGCAGATGATGGCGCAACAAGCGTTTGAGCAAGACCAAGCTAGCGATGTGTTTTCTGCGATTGATGCACGTATGGGTGAGATTTATTACGCTCACTATAAAGCTGATGATAATGGTTTAATGCTGCTTGTTGATGAAGAGCAAGTAATTAAACCTGAGTTGCTAACGTTACCTGAAACAGCGGCAACTGCAGTGGGTACGGGTTGGCAGACCTATCCTGCACTTGTTACAGAACTTGCAAATGTAAGTCTAAATGAGAACATTTTATTGCCTGATGCAAAGTACATGCTGGCTTCGGTTGCAACTGCCTTTGCTCACGGTGATACAGTGACTGCAGCGAATGCGCAGCCTAAATATGTTCGTGATACAGTGACTTGGAAAAAGCTGCCAGGCCGAGAGTAACTGAGATATTAACTGAGAGAATAACGGGACTTGCGTGCCAGTCAGTTATGGCACATAATTTAGTCATGTTTGATGTGGAATTACGAGTTTGACTTTACCAATTGGCTCAGGCTTTTATACCGGTGACATTCCTGGTCAATATAGCCGTAAAAATACCGTTACTGATAAGCCTAAGGCGATATCAGATCAAACGGCTGAGCAAAAATCGTCAACAGAGTATGTTAAATCAAGCCCTCAAGCTGTTGCTATTGCTGATGAATTTAAAGCTGAGTCGCAAAGCTATCAGCAAACAATTTATGATAAACCAAGCAACCCAAAAACCAGTCGCGCTATTTCAACCTATACGGAATTTGCTAACTTAGAGCGTCGCGCCGAAGTGCAAAGCCTTATTGGCGTTGATGTATATGCTTAGCTAATTGCTAATATTGAATTCACAAAAAAGCCTAAACAAAATGTTTAGGCTTTTTTATGATTGGATAGTATTTCTAAGGTAAATAAATTACTGCTTAATAAAATCAATCAGCTTGTCGGCAATCGCAGTATTGTTTTGCGAACCGTAGAAATCTTCTGCACGTTTACCATAGGCAAACACTTGCACATCAATAGCGGTGTGGCCGCCAGTAGTCCAACCCGTGAAGCTGGCATGATTGATGATATCTTTTACAGCAAGTAGCAGTGCTTTCTCGCCCATTTTCTTAGCTTCGCTTAGCTTGATGCTGTTAGCATCAGTGAATTCGATATCAGAATACTTTTGCCATACTGCTTTTAAGTCATCGCTTTCAAGTAGATCTTTTGTGATAGTGCCAGCTGTTGCTTTAACACCTTTAATTATGTCAGTTTCCCACTTATATTGACCATGAGCACCAAGTGTTAAGCCACCTGTTGAGTGGTCGGCAGTGATAACAAGCAGAGTATCAGGGTTTTTATCTACATACGCTTTTGCTTGTTCAATCGATTTTGCAAAGTCGTCCATTTCGCCCATTGCACATGCGATGTCGTTTGCATGACCACACCAGTCAATTTGGCTGCCTTCGATCATCACAAAGAAACCTTTGTCGTTTTGACCATCCAGTAAATCAAGCGCTTTAGTTGTCATTTGCGTAAGGCGCGTTGGATTTTCGTCAAGCGCAAACGGTAAACCAACTTCAGCGAATAAACCAAGTGCTGGAACCTGTTTTAAGTTACTCATTGCTGCAAAGTCATCACTGTACTGATAACCTGCTGCTTTAAACTCTTCCACTAGGTTACGGTCTTTACGAACGTAATATTTCGTGCCGCCACCTAACATTAAATCAACCGGTAATTTACCCGCGATTTTGTTATCGATATAGTCGTTAGCAATCTCGTCGTAGTTACGGCGTGATTCGTTATGTGAAGCAAAGCTTGCTGGTGTGGCGTGGTTAATTTGCGAAGTAGCTACGAGTGCCGTTGTCATACCGCGCTCTTTGGCAACTTCAAGCATGGTTTTTACTGGTTTTTTATCAGTATCAACAGCAATTGCGCCATTATAACTCTTATGACCACTGCTCAGTGCTGTTGCACCTGCTGCGCTGTCTGTTACATAGGTATGATCGTCAGGGTAGGTATGAGCCATACCACGTAAAATCGTATCGAAAACAGTTGGGTCAACAACTTTAGTATTTGGATCATCTTTAAAGTAACGATATGCAGTTGTGTACGCCGGGCCCATACCATCACCAATCATATAAATGATGTTTTTTGGTGCTGATTCAGCCATTACTGAGCCTGCTGAGCATAATAATGCTAAAAGACTTAATTTTAATTTCATTGATGTAACCTTATTATTGTGCCCTTATTTATACTGCGAGGATTATTGTATACTAGCCAGACGATAAATAAACGCCTTTAAGTTGAAACGCTTAATAAATAGGAGCAATTGTGCAACCTTTTTCTTTTCAAACTGGCACTCAGGCAATGCATGGCCTAACCTTTGGTCATGGCGAAGAGGTTGTGATTGCCTTACATGGTTGGCTTGATAACGCACATAGTTACATACCAATGTTACAAAATGCGCAGCTAAATCAGCTTTGGTATTGTCTTGATTTTCCTGGCCATGGTTTATCTGATTGGCGAAGTAGTGACGCCCATTATTACTTTATTGACTACATTGATGACGTCTATAAGTTTATTGAGTCGCTTGATGTAACGAAAGTGCATTTAGTTGGCCATTCTATGGGCGCCATGGTGGCTGGCGTTTTTGCTAGTTGCTTCCCTGAAAAGGTCGCATCGGTAAACTTTATTGAGGGGATCGGCTGCGTTACAACTAACAGCAATGAAGTGAGCAGCCAACTTCGAAAAGCAATATTAAATAGAGCGCGGGTAAACAGTAAAGGCCCTCGCGCATTTGACTCAATAGCGCACATTATTAGTGCAAGGCTTGCAAGTGGCGACCTTGAATACCCACAAGCAGAGCTTTTAATGACACGAAATAGTTACGAAAAAGCAGGGAAGTGGTATTTAACAACCGATCCGAAGCTTAAAAATCACTCAGGGTTTCGCTTTGATGAGGCGCAATGTATTGCAACCATCAAACAAATCAACGCACCATGTCAGCTTCTCTTAGGAGATAAGGGTTATCCTTTTGTTAGGGATAACCTAGAGGCATATGGTAAATATTACAAGGAGTTAAAAATTCATGAGATACCCGGAGGTCACCATTGCCATATGCAAAGTCCTGCATTAACCTTAGAGCACATTCATGCATTTATTGGGCAGTATAAAGCAAGTTAATTGTATAATTGCACCAAATGTGGGATTATCTGCACCATTAGAGTATTTACTCCATTGAGAAACGGCCTTAGTTAGATTAAGGTTATTAAAAAATATAATTATAAACAGGAGCTAAGAGTGGAAAAAATCTGGCTTAAACGCTACCCAGAAGGTATGCCTGAAACAATCGACCCTGAGCATTATCACTCGCTACTCGACTTGTTTGAAAAAAGTTTTGCTGACTATAGTGACCTTCCAGCCTTTACCAACATGGGTAAAGTGTTGACCTATAGTGAGTTAGACAGTGCTACAAAACGTGTTGCGTCGTACATTCAAAATGATCTTGGTCTGAAAAAAGGCGACAAAGTAGCGGTTATGATGCCGAATCTACTGCAAACGCCTGTGACAATTTTAGGTGTTCTTCGTGCAGGCTGTGTGGTGGTTAACGTAAACCCACTTTATACAGTGCGTGAATTAGAGCATCAATTAAATGACTCAGAGTCAGCAGCAATTTTCATTCTTGCTAACTTTGCCGATACCCTAGAAAAAGCATTACCAAAAACCAATGTTAAACACATCGTGGTTACCCAAGTGGGTGACATGGTGGGCGGCCTTAAAAAGCACATCGTTAACTTTGTGGTTAAGCACGTTAAGAAAATGGTGCCTAGCTACACATTGCCAAATGCAATCAAATTTGCAGATGCGCTTGCTGGTAACGAAGCGAGCTACAAAAAGCCAGATGTTGATTTAAATGACTTAGCATTCTTGCAATACACAGGTGGTACAACGGGTGTATCTAAAGGTGCAATGCTTTCTCATGGCAACATGGTTGGTAACCTTGAACAAGTATCAGGTTGTTTAGACAAAGTATTAGAGCGCGGAAAAGAAGTGGTTATTACGGCACTGCCGCTTTACCACATCTTTGCACTGACAGCGAACTGCCTAACATTTATGAAATACGGTGGTTTAAACGTACTTATTACGAACCCTCGTGATATGCCTGGCTTTGTAAAAGAGTTAGCACAACACAAGTTTACCGCGGTAACGGGTGTAAATACGCTATTCAATGGTTTACTAAATACCCCAGGTTTTGCTGAGCTTGATTTCTCAACGTTAAAAATGTCACTTGGCGGTGGCATGGCGGTACAACGTCCAGTTGCTGAAAAATGGCAAGCTGTAACGAAAACCAAATTAATGGAAGGTTATGGCTTAACTGAGTGTGCACCACTTGTTACGGTCAGCCCTTACGACCTTGAAGGTTATAACGGTTCAATTGGTTTACCAGCACCTAGCACTGATATTAAGCTTATGCTTGAAAATGGTGAAGAGGCAGCAAAAGGTGAGCCAGGCGAGCTTTGGGTTAAAGGCCCACAAGTTATGCAAGGTTATTACAACCGCCCAGATGCAACAGCCGAATGCTTAAAAGACGGTTGGTTTGCAACGGGTGATATTGCAACTTACGATGATGAAGGTTTCTTCTATATTGTTGATCGTAAGAAAGACATGATTATTGTATCTGGCTTCAACGTGTTCCCAAATGAGATCGAAGAAGTTGTTGCTATGCACGAAGGCGTGCTTGAAGTGGCAGCTATTGGTATCCCTCATGAGGTCAGTGGCGAACAAGTTAAAGTTTTTGTCGTGAAAAAAGATCAATCTTTAACTGAAAAAGATATAATAAAACACTGTCGTGATAATTTAACGAACTATAAGGTGCCTAAACTCGTTGAGTTTAGAGATGAACTACCAAAAACAAACGTTGGTAAGATTCTAAGAAGAGCCTTAAAGGACGAAAAGAAATAATTAAAGCCGGCATTAGCCGGCTTTTTTATGGTATAGAAAGGGGTATAAGTGCAATATCAACTGATCGAAACACAAAATCAATTAAATGATTTTGTAGAAAAAATTACAGGTAAACCGGTACTGGCAATTGATACTGAGTTTATGCGTCGTCGTACGCTTTACCCTGAAGTTGCACTTATTCAAGTATATGATGGTGAGCATTTAGCGTTAATCGACCCTCTGGCTGAGTTGTCGCTTTTTGATTTTTGGCAAGTACTTAAAAACCCAGAGGTGTTAAAAGTATTGCATTCACCGTCAGAAGATATTGAAGTGTTTCAAAAATACGCTGGCTTTGTACCAACACCACTGTTTGATACTCAATTTGCACTGCAAATATTAGGTCATGGTAACTGCATGGGCTTTGCGCACATGGTTAAAGAGTTGCTTGATATCGAAATTGATAAAAGCGAATCACGCACTAACTGGCTACAGCGCCCGCTAACAGAAAAGCAGTTAGATTACGCCGCTGCCGATACCTATCATTTATTGCCTTGTTTTGAAATTATTAAAAAACAAATTGATGAAGCTGGCTTTTTTGACATTGTGATCAGCGAAAGCGAGTTAGTTGCGCAAAAACGTGCTTACCAAACACCTGCAGAGCAGCTCTACAAAGACATTAAAAATGCTTGGCAATTACGACCGCACGACTTAGCTGTATTACGCGAGCTTGCAGCATGGCGCCGTGAAAAGGCAGAGCGCAAAAACCTCGCTCTTAACTTTGTAGTAAAAGAGCACAACATGGTTGAAATTGCTAAGCGTAAGCCTGCAAGTTTAAATGCGTTACGCAGAGTGCCGGGTGTTGAGCCAATGGAAGTGAACCGTTCGGGCGTTGAAATTTTAAAATGTATTGAGCGTGGTAAAGCCGTTCCTGTCAGCGAACAACCTGCACAATTAAAACGTTTAATTGATTTTCCGGCATACAAAAAAGCCGCTAAAGATATTAAACAAAAAATTACTAAAGCTGCAAAAGAGCAGGGCATTCCTGAAGATGTATTAGCCTCTAAAAAACAGATTAACCAGCTGATCAGCTGGAATTGGAAGCTCGATGCTGATGAGCGTAAAGCCGCATCAAAGCCAGATCTGTTTAACTCATGGCGCTATGAGTATGTGAAAGAAGTACTTAAAGAGTGGCAAAACTAAGTAACTAACTTTTTAAAGGGCTTTTTATGCTTTGACTTGCATTAAAAGCCCTGAAACTTACTGCGTTTACGCGTAACCTCTAACCAATGCAGTAAGTTATTATCATATCGTTTTAATCGTTGTTTTTGTTTCGACGTTAAATAATAAAATGGCGCGAATATAAAGTAGCCATGACCAATGATTACCACACAATTAAAACCATATTTAGAAAATTGTTTAATTTGTTTAGTTTTGTTCGGTTCAATATGAACAATCCCAAACGCAGAACTATAAAAAATACCATGGCGACAAATGGTAAGTTTTTTCTTGCTACTTAACATTAAAAATACAACCACAAACGAAATAACTGTAAAAGCGAGTAAAAGTAGCTCGTAGAATGGATGGATTTTTGATGCTGATTTTAATATGAAAAGTAATAAGGCTGCTAAAGTGATAAGCACTGCAAGCGTGCTTTTCTCTGAACTCTTCCTTAAATTCAATACTTTCATTCTCAATCCTTGAGAGGCTTTTTTAATATAGTACTCCGCCACTTAGATAATACAATCTGCCAAAAAAATGAAAGTAAAAGCTATTTTTAATGTTTTATTATTATATTTATGGTTGTGATTTATTTAGCTTGTTGAAATTAAATAAGATATTAAACGATGAAAGGTATGAGAATATATGTAAAAGAATGTGGTGTAATAAGTCAAGTTATATATCTGTATTAAGGATGTAAGCCGTCATTCAGTCGTTTCCACAGTGTGTTTTTGGCATCAATAGGATTAATATATGGAAAACTATGCACTAGCTGGCTTGGGGTTACTAATACTATTCAATATATTGATCAGTTTAGTAATTTATAAAAGAAATGATTTTGAAACTTTTCAAAAAGTAGCACAAATAGTACTGGTTTGGTTACTCCCTGTCATAGGTGGAGCGGGAATCTTGATATTCTATAAAAGTATAGATAAACCAATCAGGAAACCAGAAAGCTTTGCAAAACGTTCTGAAGGCAATAGCTCCTGGCAAGATGAACCCTAATAAAGAGCTATGAGTGAACGACTATTCAAATTAAATCCAAGTCATGAGCTCACTTGTTTAAAGCGAGCTCATTCCTAAATAACCTTATAAACCAAGTAAGATCTTATCTAAGTTTTGTTTTGATTTAGCAACGCTTTGTAGTGGGGTAAGTCCGCTTGGGTATTCTTCTTGCTCAAGCACTAACCACTTGGTGTTGCCGTGCGACTCTAAAGTATCGATGATGGCAGGCCAATCAATGTTGTTTTCGCCAATAATCGGGCTCATATTGCTACCCTCAATCGTACGTACTTTAATGTGCGTAGCAAGTGTGCGGTTAGGGTACTTTTTAATAAAGTAGATTGGATCTTTAGCTGCGTAATTGACCCAGCCAATATCTAACTGCAATGGCATGGTCTTGGGGGTATTACTGGCAATGTAATCCCAAAACGTTGCATTATTAAAAGCATTAAACTCTTTATTATGATTGTGAAAACCGATCTTCATATCAAAGCGGGTCGCATAATCACTGACTTTAGTAAGCTCTTTAACTAGAGATTTAACTCCCTCAGGGTGCCATGCTCTTTCATCCCAAGGTACATAAAGTGTAGTAACCCCAAGGGTCTTGTAAAACAGCAGGGTGCTATCAATAGTGTTTTCACTGAGTGCATCAAAGCCTATATGGGCACTACTGGCAACTAAGCCTAATTCACTGAGCTTTGCTTTTAAAGCTGATGGGTTATTTGAGTATGGGCCAAAGTCTCCGGCAAACTCCACGCCGTCAACCCCCATTTCGGCAAGAGACTTAAGCGTACCATGAAAGTCATTTTTTAAGGTGTCTTTGACTGACCATAGTTGCACACTCACTGGCAGTTTTGCGAGTAATTGACCACTAAATACAAGGCTAATAATGAGCAATAAAATGCGGGTTTTAAACATACTTAAATCCTAAAAAAGCAGGGGAGTGACCCCCTGCACTGTGTTACAAATAACACAAGGGGGAAAGTTAATCGATATAGGCGTACTCGCTTAAACCAAGCTCAGCTAAAACCTGATCTAAATGGGCTTTTGCTTCATCAGAAGGACCAGGGTAATCACCTGCAATAGGCACATTACCAAGGTAACCTATGTCTTTACAGCCTTCAGGCGTACAGAAAAAGGCAGCAAGCACTAACTCTTTAAAGCGTAAAAAGGCTTTACCAATACGCTGAAATTGCGCAGGTGTTTGCTCGTTTAAAAACGCAATATCGTCTAAAATCGCGCGATGTTGCTTTTCATTAAGTGCAACAAATTGCTTTTTAAAACGAAGCTGCGCTTCATCGTTAAGCCACGCTAATGAATTTAAAATTTTAATTCTATCGCGTTGTTGGCCTTCATAAGGCGCGCTTACCCATTCATTAATAACGGCCGGTACTTGTAGCTCACTGGCTGAAGGAATAGCGCCTTCGCGCGGTACAATGTAATCAGATAAAAGCGCTACTAACGTGAGTTCGTCTGCTGTTAAGGTCAGTGGCCAAGGTGATTCTGGTGGCATCACCAAATTAGGATCTTGACCATAGCCTTTAGCGGTTACAGGCTTGATATCTAAATCAGGCCAATGCTCTTTTGCAGAGACTGCAACGTCATCTTCCAGTGCTTTTGTGCAGCCAGCAGTTAAACCAATCGCCGAGCCCGCAGCTAATAGACCAAGCCATTTTAAAGACTCACGGCGGCTCATGTTTGAAACATAGTTATATGAGTCGTGTTCGTTACGATGATGCATAATTAAAGTACCCCGTTATCAATTTGTTGAGCAAGCCAAGTTGAATTACGCATTGCCAGTGTCATGATGGTGAGCGTACAGTTTTTATGAGGGTTAGAAGCAAATACACCCGCATCCATTACAAATAGGTTATTACAATCCCATGTTTGACCCCATTGATTGGTGACAGAGTCTTTCTTTGAGCTGCCCATTCGTGTGGTGCCCACTTCATGAATGATTTCGCCACCTTTTGAAATTGCTTTTTCAGCAGGTGGGAGTTCGCCAACGGTCGCACCCATGTTTTCTAGAATTTGCTTCGCAGTTTTTAAACCATGTTCGATTTGCTTTAATTCTCTGTCAGACCACTTAAAGTGGAACTTTGATACCGGAATACCCCATTTGTCTTTAACGTTTTCGTCAATTTCCATGTAGGTATCTTTGTTCGGTAACATCTCGCCACGCAGAGCAAAACCAACGTAAGAGCCATATGCATCACGAATTTGCTGTTTAAGGGCAGGGCCATAGCCTTGTTTATCACCCGATACACCCGAGCCTGGTTGTCTAAAGCCACCGCCAATTTCAAAGTGATAACCACGTGGGAAATCTAATTCATTGTTAGCTTGTGCTTGATGACCCCACCAAGGAATAAATAAGTGATTAGCGGTATGTCCATCTTCGTTATAACGTGGGCGACCTTTAAGTGCCGGAATTTGCGCACCTAACCATGCGCCCGTCGAATCCATCAAGTTTCGACCTACTTGGCCACTTGAGTTAGCAAGGCCTTTAGGGTGCTTTTTATTCTTTGAATTTAATAAAATACGCGCTGATTCACAGGCGCTGGCGGCTAAGATAACCACATCGGCATCAATAGCATGTTCGGTTACCGTGTGTTTATCAACATAAGTTACGCCAGTGACTTTACCTTGCTCATCAACTTTGACTGATTTAACCATGGCATCAGTAATAACTTTTAAGTTACCAGTGGCTTTTGCCATAGGTAATAGCGATGTAGTAGTTTGAAAAGCAGCACCAATTGAACAACCAGAGCCACAAGGTGTCGCATAAAAACAGGCCATGCGATCATCTTTAGGGCGAGTTAATACCGCGCGATGCATAGGCACTGCTTGAATGCCCATTTTCTTTGCAGAAGCGGCAATTAAAAGCTCAGGAACACGCGGCTTTGGTGGTGGCTGTAAAATACCTGGTGACGAATCTGGCATATCTTCATGGCCAGTATTGGTGCCACATACACCCACAAGTTCTTCAGTTTTATCGTACCAAGGTGCTAAGTCAGCGTATTCAAATGGCCAGTCGGCACCATGACCATCACGGCTTTTGCCTTTAAAATCGTGCTCACTAAAACGTAATGAATAGCGGCCCCAGTGGTTAGTTCGACCACCTAACATACGTGCGCGCCACCAATAAAAGTCGCTTCCTTTGGCGCTGGTATAAGGTTCATCAGGTACTTGCCAGCCGCCATCAACGGTTGCGTCGTAAAAGCCAAAGTTTTTGTCTTTGTTACCTGCACCCATAAGTGGGGCTTCGTTGTTACGACGAAACATCGGGCTTTCTGTTTTCGGGTCATAATTACGGCCCGCTTCAAGTAATAACACTTTGTGGCCAAGTTTAGTTAACGTATAAGCGGCCATTGCACCGCCAGCACCAGAGCCAACAACTAATACCTTATGTTTAAAATCAGACATCTTATAGCTCCTTGATTTTTATATTTTTAAACCACACTTTGTCACCATGGTCTTGAAGCCCGATATGACCTTGTTCAGCCGTTGCAAAGTTTTTCCAGGTTGCAAACTTACTGCCTTTTACAAGGGTATTCCATGTTGTACTGCCAATCACAATGCTGGCGGTGCTTATACCGTTTTGCCAAACTTGTAAGTGGTTGTCTTGCATTTTAATGCGTACATGGTTCCAGCTATTTGCTGGTTTGTGCGCCGCAACTGGCGCAGCAAATAAATCGTAAATTGACCCTGCTAAGTGCGAGTCAATTTCGGTATCTGGGTGTTCTTCGTTATCGATAATTTGAATTTCAGGTGCATGAGAGTAAATCATCTGTCCGGTTTCATCAGCTAATACAAAAATACCGCTATTGCCTTTAGTAGAGATTTTCCAATCAATCTGTAATTCAAAGTTTTGGTACTGCTTTTTAGTAAGCAGGTCGCCACCACCTTTGGTTAATGTCATAGCGCCATCTTCAACGACCCATGCAGGATTTAAAGATTCGCTTTTAAAATTACGCCACTGCGACATATCTTTGCCGTCAAACAACAACTGCCAGCCAGCTTGCTTTTCTTGTTGTGTTAGCTGATTGTCAGCCGCATTAGCGAGTGCACAGCTACTAACGGTGAGCATTAAAGTCAGTGCTTTAAGAGATTTAAACATAGTGTTCCTCGACGATTTACTTGCTTAAGACGCACATTTTTCGGTGCGTTTGTTGTTATTAATTACTAAATGCAACCCAATGAATGCGACGATTAAAATAATTGGGAAGATCAGTAGGTTTTGTAATACAGCCTGTCCGGCTAAAATTTCAATTTGTTCTGCGCTTGCGCCACTTGCTTCTGCCGATGAGCGTGCTGTATCTATCCAGCTACCAATTACAGGGTTCCAGATACTCATAGCAAACATGCCTGCACCGCCCATTAACGACATACCCAGCGCCCCTGACTTTGGAATGTATTCAGCAACGCAGCCAAGCATGGTCGGCCAAAAGTAGGTAACGCCAAGTGCAAAAAGCATCGCTGCTAGATAAATCATGCTGCCCTCAGCTTGGCTCATCATAAAGATACCTAAGCTTGCACAAATGGCAGATCCAAGTAATACACCAGTAGGGTTGAGCTTATGCACAATGGGGCCTGCAAAGAAGCGACCAACCGCCATTAAGCCGGTGATCAGGGCTAATACCACCATAGGAGAGGCACCCGATGAACCTAAAATACGCTCAATCCATTGTTGTGTGCCAAATTCAGTGGTTGCGGTAAACGTCATACAGGCAATTAAAAAGATGTATAACGGCGTAAATAAGTGGCGAATATTGCTGCTGGTAGAGTGAGTACGCGTATCAAAGCGTGGAAATTGTGCTTTGATCAGCATAGCGCCATAGATAACAGTAGGAATTAAAATTAACGCTACTTGCCATTGCCAGTTTAAACCTGCTCCCGACATAAAATTCGAAGCAAGTGCGCCAATCACAATGCCACCTGGGAACCAAACATGAAAACGGTTTAGCATAGTGGTGGTGTTTTTAGGGTACATTTCTGCAATTAGTGGGTTACAGCCAGCTTCAACAGCGCCGTTGGCAAAACCAATTAAAAAGGTAGAAACCAGTAAGCCCCAAAAACCATCAGCTGTTATCGTCAAAACAAGACCAAGTAAATGACAGATAAACGCTAACGCCACTAATTTTTTCGCGCCAATGGCATTATAAATAATACCGCCGACCATAGTCGCGACCGGAAAACCTAAAAATGCCATGGCATTAACCCAACCTAATTCGGTGTCGGTTAAGCCAAACTCACTGCCAAGTTGACCCAAAATACCAGCACGAATGGCAAAGGTCATAGAGGTCACAATCAGTGCTATACAGCAAAGCCGAAAGACAATGCGGTTATAATTATTGTTGTCCATATTGTGTGTCCTGTGTGTTCTATTGTTGTCGGTTTTATAAACCTAAAATTCGATTATTACGCTCAGTGTTTGTTGCGCCACTGGCAAAATCGTCAAAGGCTTTATCTGTTGGGTTTATTATGTGTGCTTTAATAAACTCAGCGCCTTCTCTTGCCCCATCTTCTGGGTGCTTTAAGCAGCATTCCCATTCAAGTACAGCCCAACCATCAAAACCATATTGAGTTAACTTGCTAAAGATTTGCTTAAAATCTACTTGGCCATCACCTAAAGAACGAAAACGCCCTGGTCGGTCTTGCCAGTTTTGAAATCCGCCATAAACACCTGAGCGGCCATTTGCGATAAATTCGGCATCTTTGACATGAAACGCCTTAATGCGCGAATGATAAATATCGATAAACGCTAAATAGTCGAGCTGTTGCAATACAAAATGGCTCGGATCATAAAGAATATTCACGCGTGGGTGATTATTGGTTGCCGCTAAAAAGCGCTCAAATGTCACACCATCATGTAGATCTTCACCCGGATGTAATTCATAACACACGTCCACGCCATGCTCGTCAAAGCAATCTAAAATAGGTAACCAACGCTTAGCAAGTTCACTAAAGCCTTGTTCGACAAGTCCTTGTGGACGCTGTGGCCACGGGTAAAAGGTATGCCATAAAAAAGAACCCGAGAACGTCGCATGGGTTGTTAAGCCAAGCTTGTTACTCGCTTTCGCTGCTAGCATCAATTGCTCTGTTGCCCACTTTGTTCGCGCTGCAGGGTCACCTTTTACATGCTCTGCGGCAAAGTTATCGAACATTTCATCGTAGGCAGGGTGAACAGCAATTAACTGGCCTTGCAAATGTGTTGATAGCTCTGAAATTGTAAGTCCATACTCTGTAGCAATACCAGTAACTTCATCGCAGTAATGCTGGCTTTGAGCTGCTTTTTCTAAATCAAAAATAGTCGGGTTTGAGGTTGGCACTTGAATCGCTTTGTAACCTAAACCGCTTGCCCACTCACATAAACCACGAAAGCTATTGAAGGGGGCTTGATCTGAAATAAACTGCGCCAAAAATATTGCTGGCCCTTTGATTTTATTCATTTTTTTATCCAATCTGTAATTTGTGCCATTTAGTATCTTGCTTCGATGAAGCAACAACATGCTCAATAAACGCCATACCACGCACAGCCTCATTGATGCCAGGCACATCAAATGCTGAATTTGTTGCGTTATCGCCTTGCTTAAATGCGTGGATCTGCGCTGCAAAATTGCGGTAAATATTGGCAAAGGCTTCAAGGTAGCCTTCTGGGTGACCGGCAGGGGCGCGTAGGGCATTTTGCGTGTCAGGGTGTAATTCACCCACGCCCGCTCTAAGTAATGTGGCGGCTTGATTGTGGCCTCTTAGCCATAAGCTATTAGGCTCAAGTTGCGACCATTCAAGACTGGCTTTATCGCCATAAATACGCAGGCGTAAGTTGTTTTCATCGCCAATAGCAATTTGGCTTGCCAGTAAAACGCCTTTGCAACCATTATTGAATCTAAGTAGCACGGTGCCATCATCATCAAGGGCTCGGCCTTCAACCACATGATTTAAATCGGCGCAAAGCTCGGTGATTTCGAGATCAGAAACATACTCAGCTAAGTTAGCAGCATGCACGCCAATGTCGCCCATACAACAACTAATGCCAGACTTACTGGTGTCTAAACGCCAGCTCGCTTGTTTTGAACCTTCGTCTTCGCTGTGTGCTAACCAGCCTTGAGTGTACTCAACAATGACTTTACGTATGGTACCGAGCTCGCCTGCTTTTACGCGATGCTTGGCTTCTTTGACCATAGGGTAACCGGTGTAAGTGTGGGTTAAGCCATATAAAACCTGCTGTTTTGCAATAATGCTTTGTAATTGCTCTGCTTCTGCGAGAGTAAGCGTTGCAGGTTTATCAGAGAGCACATGAAAACCATGTTCAAGCGCCATTTTCGCGACCGGAAAATGTAAGTGGTTTGGGGTGACAATAGCCACAAAATCAATACGCTTATCAGTAGGTAATTTTGCTTCTTCGGCAAAAAGCGTTTGGTAGCTGTCGTAGCAACGGCTGCTATCAAGCCCAAGTAGTTCGCCAGTTGCTTTACATTTGTTTGCGTCTGAACTGAATGCGCCTGCAACAAGCTCTATCATTCCGTCTAATCGCGCTGCAATTCGATGAATAGCGCCAATGAAGGCACCATCGCCACCGCCTACCATTGCCATGCGGATCTTAGCTTTGCTCATCTTAAGCGCTCCTAATTTAAATAGCGTCGGCTACTGTTAATATCATGTTATTGATAATAGGAAAGCTTAAGCGATAAGCGCTAATAAAAATTCGGTTGACAATGCAACAAAATCGGCGTTTAAAATATATAGGATTGTTCTTTATAGAGACAAATTAAAGCGATGGATATTCAAGAAATAATAAAAAAAGCTGGCGTAAATCAGCTAATTGCTGCATTTGATTTACTGCCAGATATCCTCTTTTGGGTAAAAGACACAGATAGTAGAATCTTGCATTGTAATCAGCATTTTATTGAGCATCAGGGTTATAAAACACTGGAGCAAATATTGCTAAAAACAGACTTCGATTTTTCGCCAAAGCACCTCGCGTTTCAGTACGTCAATGACGATAAACGGGTGATGGAAGGCTACATAGTAACTGACCGTTTAGAGCTGAACCAAACCCAACAAGGTGAGCTTGGTTGGTTTTCTACATCAAAGCATGCTTTAAAAGATCACGATGGCAATGTGATTGGCACTTACGGAGTAACCCGACATCTACAAAAAACCTCAAAAGCGCTTTCTCATGTAAGGGCAATTGAAGAGCCGGTAAAATTTATTCGCGAGCATTATCATCGTCAGATCAGCATTGATGAATTAGCAGAGCTTGCGCATTTGTCGGTAAGTGCTTTAGAGCGCCGCTTTAAAAAGCATTTAGCAAAAACACCTAATCAATTTATTAACGAAGTGCGTCTCGAAAATGCCCGCAAGCTACTGATTGAAACGCAACTGCCCATTTCACAAGTGGCCTACCAGTGTGGGTTTTCTGAGCCAAGTTACTTCAGTAAACAATTTCGGCGTTTGTTTGGTGAAATTCCCTCACAAATGCGCTCGCAATTAGGTGATTAAATTGCAGCTCTTGCAATTAAAATAGCCCCTTGCTCTGCACTGGCAAGGGCGGGGGTTAAATGCGCTTTACTGGCATCAGATAAGTAAGGCGTGATGGCACTGGCAATGCCGCCCATCAAGGTAACGTTTTCAATACCTTGCTTTTCAAAGTAAGTGATATAGCGGCTAATGTATGCGCACGCTTCATTGATTAATTGCTGACAAAAAGTATCGTCAGAATGGCTAAAAACTAGGGGTGCAAATTTGGCAAGCTCTGCAGGGCGCGCGGATATTAAACGCTGACTTAACGCTTGGCTTGAGTCGCAATTAAGCTGGGTGAGTAGGGTATTTATTGCTGCAGAACTTTGCGCAACACCATCAAGTACTGCAAATGCCATACGGCAAAGTTGTAAACCTAACCAACCACCACTGGCACCATCGCTTAGTAATAATCCGTAGCCACCTAATTCGCTAAATTGGTTTTGCTGTTGGTAACCCGCACAAAAGCCTGTGCCCAGAATAATCACCGCACCATCATGGTGTTGATGCGCGCCTTTACAGGCAATCAGCATATCTGTTGACAGGGTAAACTTGGCAAAAGGGTGCTGCCATTTGGTCATAGCTTGATAGGCAGAGTCGATATTAGCACCGGCAAGTCCGGCATGCACATAGGTGTTTTTCAGCTCGCTTAAGGCAAGCCCAGCTTCATGAAATGCAAGTTCAGTGGCGTGCAGTATTGACTCTTGGCTTTGTTGGCAGCTGGTGGCCACATTTGCTGAACCACTTATGGCTTCACTCAGCAATGAGCCGTTTTCGTTTTCTAAACGAACTTTACACTTACTGCCACCGCCATCAATACCTAAAAAATACATTGCCATGCTTAATCCTTTGAAAGAAGCTTATTGATATCCTCAGCATTAATTGCACCATTTTCGTTGTGCACGCATGAGTGTACATGCACAGTGGCCTTTGCTGAATGGTTTTTTATTAATTGCCAAAGTGTTGGCGCGTTTTCTAAAGTAACGCCACCACCGATAACAATTTCTATCTGATTAGCGCTGTGTGCTAAGTATGTGTTGAGCTGATTTAGACCATCAACAGCACTTTGACCGCTTTGCCATGGCGTGCCTGCTGTTAATACGCGCTCAACTCCTAAACTAATCAATCTATCAAGTGCGCTTAACGGGTTTGTAAGGGTATCGAATGCACGGTGAAAGGTCACCATCAGGCCATGCTGTTTGGCAGTGGCAACTAAAGAGCGAGTCACCTCTAAATCAAGTTCGCCATGTTTAATTGCACCAAATACCACGCCATGCGCCCCCGCGTTCGCTGCCAGTGTAATTTGTTTTTGCATTAGGTTGTGACATTCAGCACTAACAAAAAAGTTGCCTGCTTCGGGGCGTATCATCACCACTAACTCTGCACTATTAGTAAGGCTTTTCACGGCACAGTCAATCGCATTAACACTAGGTGTTAAGCCACCTAGGTGTAAATTACTGCATAGCTCAAAGCGTTTTGCGCCTAAGTTACTAGCCATTGAAATGTTGTTAGCAAGCTGCTTTAAGCACCCTTCGTTTAGGCATACTTCAAGAAATTTACCATTATTCATGGGCGTGTTTTTACCATATCTATTACGCCTAATTTTTAGTTACTCAATTTGTGAGTGATCAATAAATACACGAAAGTTTAAATTATTGTTTATTATCAAAGTTTTAAATGTAATTTTGAGTTTGTTTTTCTGAGCCGGTTAACTCAAAATCGCTGAGCTTAACTATAATTCAGAAAATATAAAAATGAATATAAAATATTCCAAACGCCGATTTTGTCATATCTCTCACCGAATTTTTATTATCACTTTTTGACCGCTCACCCTATTCTGAGTTTGAGTTTAACAAGCTGTTAACTACCGAAAATCAGTTTAAAAACCGACAACAATAAATCGTTTTTGCAGGGTTAAAGGCTCTTAAACAAAAACAGAGCACACAACTGGAGATAGGCATGGGCAAGCAAACTGTAATAAAAACAAAAGGGCAAGGAAGGCATTTTAAGCGTAATGCAATTTTAATTTCGCTACTGGCTGCAATTAATACAAGCTATGCAGCAGAGCAAGCTAATGATGATGTAGAAGTGATTGAAGTACGAGGTATTCGTTCTTCAACTGCAGAAAACTTAGCAATAAAACGACTTTCAACGGCGACAGTTGATGCAATCACCGCAGAGGATATTGGTAAGTTTCCAGATAAAAACGTCGCTGACTCATTGCAACGTGTATCGGGCGTTTTGATTGACCGCGACGGTGGCGAAGGTAGCCGCGTGAGTATTCGTGGTACGTCTCCGGATTGGACTCTCACCCAATTAAACGGTAACTATATTGCTTCATCAGGTTCTGGTACTCCTACCCGTAGTTTTAATTACACGTTATTGCCTTCAAGCATGATCAAAAGTGTAGAAGTGTACAAAAGTGCTGAAGCACGCATCGATGAAGGCGGTATTGGTGGTACGGTTATTTTACACACCCGAAAACCGCTTGAGATGGAAGCAAATTCAGGGGCGCTAAGTGCAGAGGTGACTTACGATGATGTGTCTGAAGACACTAAGCCGCAAGTCAACGTGCTGTATTCATGGAAAAATGACGACGAAAACTTTGGTGTACTGGCCGGTTTTACTCGTCAAGATCGCACCGTAACAACCATCACTAACAACGCATCACATTGGCGTTTTCACTCAGATACCGTTGAGGGGGCAGAGCGCCCAGCGCTGGTAGACCAAGCCACTGGCGAAGTGTACAACAATGTATGGGCACCTCGTGCGATGAGTGTTAATAACTCAAACCAAGACCGTACACGCGATGGTTATCAAGTCGCTGTGCAGTGGGCACCGAGTGACAGACTTGATTTAAACTTTAACTATTTTGGTGCCAAGTTAGGCTACGACCAAACAGGGCAAAGTATTACTTTTGCCGAGTGGAACGATAACCACAACCCGTATTACGGCATTGTACTTGATGGCGATACCGTGGTTGCCTACGGTAATGGCGATAATGGTTTACTTAATGATAATAACTGGGGTGATGCCGATGTAAATGACGGTGTGGCTGTTCGCCGTGGTTTGTTATCGCCGCAGTTAACAGGGCGTGAGCGTTTTGGCGAGTCAAAATCAAACACCTATGATTTTGAAGGTACTTATTATGGCGACACTTACAGCATTACAGTAAAACTTGGTCATACTGAAGCTGAAGGCGGAACCTCAAAAGAAACCTACGCCAATATTGATGCACGTTTAGGCTCAGTAAACAGCTGGTTGTGGTCAATTGAAAACGGAAAACCAAGCTACGAAGTGTCGACTGATTTAGCCACTGATAAAGAAGCATATCAATATTACGATTGGTTTGACTCATACTCATCAGAAAATGAAGACTCAGAAGATTACTTCCAAACAGATGTGAAATTTGACCTTGATGGCAGTTTTTTCACTCGTGTTTATGTGGGTGGTAAATACCGAGACCACGAAATTAAAGGCATTCGTAACGACTTTCGTTGGGATGACGGCATTGCTGATAACGGCGGTTACCGCGGTTACTTGCCAGGCACTGAGTGGTTCCATAATCCAGATTTTCACCCAGATGCGCCAACATTGGTAAGCGACCATGTGGTTGATAACAGCGCAGGTGATACAGGCGCATTTAACTTCTTAGCGTTTGACTTTGAAGCGCTGGATGATTACTTAAAAGAAAACTTTAGCCAGACAGTGGTGCCAACGCTTTCGGGTACTTATGCCCTTGAAGAAAAAATTTGGTCTGTTTACACCCAAGCTGATTTCGAATGGCAAGATTTCCGCGGTAATGTCGGTGTGCGTTATGTTAATACTGAACTAAGCACCTTGACCTACGATGATGTCATTGGTCAAGACGATGACGACACAGAACCAAACGAGCGCAGTAGCGATGGCAGTGAAGTATTACCAAGCTTTAACCTTGCATGGGATGCAACTGAAGATCTTGTGGTGCGCTTTGCAGCAGCACGTACTATGGCAAGAGTGAGCTATTCAGACTTAAGCCAAGCAGAGTCATACGGTCCTCCAGTTAACATTAACTCGCCTGATTCATGGACAGGCCGTGGTAATGGTACTTCGGTAAACACAGGGCTTGAACCTATGTTATCTGACCAATTTGATTTAGGTATTGAATGGTATTACGGCGATGGTTCTGCACTGGGCGCTACGTTATTCTCTAAAGATATTTCTAACCTACCAATCTCGACCGTAGAAATTGTAGAGCGTGAACATGATTGTTGTAACGGCCCAATTGAAGTCGAAATGAACACCAAAGTGGGTGGGGGTGATGCAAAATCAGAAGGTTTAGAGCTGTTCTTCCAGCACTCGTTTGATAATGGTTTTGGTATTTTAACTAACTATACCTACACAGATACCAGCACTAGCGAAGTCTCGACAGACGGACAAAAAACAGAGGCCGAAATACCAGGCACCGCTAAGCACCAATATAATGTGTCGGTGTACTTTGAGAATGACGACTTTAGTGTTCGTGCGTCTTACAACTGGAAAGATGACCGTGCCAACGGTATTCACCAAGGCTACAACTTGTATACCAAAGACTATGGTCAGCTAGATGTGAATGCCTCGTATAACCTAACAGAGGATCTTTCGTTTACCGCGTCAGTGGTGAACCTAACTGAAGAAATAGAAGAAGGCTATTGGAAGCAAAGTAATCGCTTTACCTATAACCAATATTCGGGTCGTCGTTTTTACTTAGGTGCAAATTATAATTTCTAACCCAAGACATGTTGTTTGTTGCAACCTAAAAAGGTACTTTTATTAAAGTACCTTTTTCTTTTTTAAGACAATAATGATTAAATTTTTAGCAGCTACAGAGCAAGACAAAGCCTATTTACTCGACTTGAGATTAAATACCATGGTTGATCACTTAGAGAATCAAGGGTTATTTTTATCACATGAGCAGCATCAAGCAAGAATAGCAGAACATTTTGAGCACAGTCATTTAGTGTTAAATGATGGGCAATGTGTAGGCGCTGTAAAGTTCATCGTGAGTGACCAAGCTATCAGTTTGTTACAGCTACAAATTGCACCTAAAGAGCAGGGCAAGGGGTTAGGCACTAAGGTGTTAGACGCACTCAAAGCGCAAACAGCAGAGATTAATTTAACGGTGCTAAAAGCGAATCCAGCGTATGGATTATATCAACGGGCAGGGTTTAAAACGCTAGGCGAAGACGACTATGAGTTTCATATGCAGTGGCAGAAATAAAAAAGGGCGCTGTTAAAAAACTAAGCGCCCAATTTTGACTATTTCTTTTCTTCGTCAGGTAAGGTGACGTTTAGCTCAAGTACTGCTAAGTCATCTTCGTTTTGATCAAACTGAACCTGAACTGCATCAGTGTTTACATTCACGTACTTACGAATAACATCAAGGATGTCTTGTTTTAGCTGTGGTAAGTAATCTGGTGTACCACGCTGTGAACGTTCGTGCGCGACAATGATCTGCAATCGCTCTTTTGCTAATGACGCACTGCTTTTCTTTTCTGAGCGGAAGTAGTCAAGTAAAGACACATTAACCTCCAAAAATCCGTTTGAATAAGCCTTTTTTCTCTACGTCTAAGAAACGAAAATCAACAGTTTCGCCTAATAAACGATTGATAGCATCTGTATACGCTTGGCCTGCATCCGATTCAGAATCTAAGATAACCGGTTGACCAGAGTTTGATGCACTAAGTACAGCTTGTGATTCTGGAATAACGCCCAGTAATTTAATCGCTAAGATTTCTTGTACGTCTTCTACCGAAAGCATTTCGCCTTTTTCAACACGCTCAGGATTATAACGTGTTAATAGTAGGTGTTCTTTTACGCTTTCTAGGCCTTCTTCAGCACGTTTTGACTTGCTGTGTAAAATACCAAGAATACGGTCAGAGTCACGTACTGATGATACTTCTGGGTTCGTTGTTACAATCGCTTCATCAGCGAAGTACATTGCCATCATTGCACCGGCTTCGATACCCGCTGGTGAATCACATACAATGTAATCAAAATCTTTTTTCAGCTCGTTTAGTACGCGCTCAACACCGTCACGGGTTAGGGCGTCTTTATCACGTGTTTGTGAGGCAGGTAAAATGTACAGTTTATCGACGCGCTTATCTTTAATAAGTGCTTGATTTAGGTTTGATTCACCATTGATTACGTTTACGAAATCATAAACAACACGGCGTTCACAACCCATGATAAGGTCAAGATTACGCAGACCAATATCAAAGTCGATAATAACGGTTTTAAAGCCTTTAAGCGCTAAACCTGTGCCAATCGCAGCACTCGATGTGGTTTTACCAACACCACCTTTACCAGAAGTAACGACAATCACTTTTGCCATGAGATTTATCCTTTAACCAAAGCTGAAATTTCTAATGAATCATTTTTTTGTTGGATTTGTACTGCGCTGCCCCAGTGTTCACCCTGAAGAGAGTCGCTGATCCAATAACTACCATTAATTGAAACAAGTTCTGCTTCTAATTTTTGGCAAAATATATTTGCTTCGTTGTAACCTTTTGCCCCTGCAATTGCACGGCCGCGAAGGGTGCCATAAATGTGCACGTTACCGTCGCTTATGACTTCGGCGCCATGACTTACAGAACCAATCACGATTAGGTCGCGGTCTTTTGCGTATACTTGCTGACCAGAGCGTACAGTGCCGCTAATAACCTGCGCAGGCAAATGAACGGTTTTTTCAACGATAGATGTATTTGTTTGTTGTTTAGCGGTTGCACCCTTAACGTCTTGTGAATAATTTAACACCGACAGGCCTGCAGCTTTGGCGCTTTCGTTTTGCTCTTGAGAGCCATTGCAAACGCCAACAGGGTTTAGCGAAAGACCGCTTAACATTGATTTTAAGAATGAGAAATCAAGTGTTTCGTCTTGTATGTCACTTAAGTTAATTACGATGGGGGCACCAGCAAAAAACTTAGGTGCTTGGGCGATTTTCTCATCTAACTGCTTACTTAAGAGGGATGTATCTGCTGAAAATAAATGTAAAACAGATAACGTAAAAAGGTTCCCTTTTAGCTCAAAAATTTGTTCCGACATACACGCTCAATTGATTTGTTTTGATTAGTATAGTTTGTATATAAACACAGGCTGAACAAGGCATACACAGTAAAAACTAATCTATTTTTTCTAACTTATTATTTGACTCATGTTATAGTGTGCGACTTCGTTAAGCAAGATATTATAGGGCCATAATGCTAACTGCGGTGTATAAAAGTATTAAAAAAGCGGATACTTACCTTTTTATTGAAAAAAGAGACGATTTTGGTCGTGTTCCTGAACCTTTACTAGAAACGTTTGGTCAACCTAAATACGTAATGATGATCAATCTTGCTAGTCGTGAAAAGTTAGGTTTTGCAGATATCGAAACGGTTAAGCAAGCGTTAATTGATAAAGGTTTCTACTTACAATTACCACCGCCAGAAGAAAACCTGTTAACCCAATTCAAAAAAAACAAGGGAGTTGAGAGTGATTAAAAAACTTGCCGTTATTTTACTTAGTGCCTCTTTGAGCACATCAGTACTGGCAGAAGAAAAAACCCAAGCTGATTTTGACGTTTACGTTGCTGCATTAAAAAAAGAAGCAATTGAAAAGGGCTATGATCAAGCCCTGATTGAGCAAGCATTCGCAACGGCTAAATTTAAAAAGAAAGTAATCTCAGCAGATAAAAATCAGCCAGAAGTAAAAGAAACCCTCGAAACTTATTTACCTAAACGTGTGCCGCAATGGAAAATTGACCGCGCGCGTAAGTTATACAAAGAAAACCAAGACGTTCTAGAAAAAGTAGCCAAAGAATACGGCGTTCAAGCACGTTTTATTGTGGCACTTTGGGGTCTTGAAAGTAACTTCGGTAAAATCCAAGGTGATCACAGTGTCATTGCATCATTAGTAACACTTGCTTTTGATGGCCGCCGCGAAACTATGTACAAAAACCAACTTTGGGCAGCGCTTGATATCTTAAAAGAGGGGCACATTACCCTTGATAAGTTTAAAGGATCGTGGGCTGGTGCAATGGGGCAAACGCAGTTTATGCCAACCTCATTTAACGCTTACGCTGTTGATTACAATGGTGATGGCCGCAAAGATATTTGGACCACAGAAGAAGACGCATTTGCTTCAATTGCTAATTATTTAAAGCAAGCAGGATGGAACGCTGATTTAACCTGGGGTCGCCAAGTTAAATTACCTGAAGGCTTCGATAATTCAAATATTCTTAAACGCGGCACTAAAACCCGCAGCCAATGGTTAGAGTATTGGAAAGATTCAGAGCGCAGCCTTGCTGATTGGCAAGCTCTTGGGGTTCGTAAAATGGATGGTAGCGACTTACCAAACGTTGATATTACCGCCGCAATGGTAATGCCTGATGACGTAAACGGTCGTATGTATCTAGCCTACGATAACTACAAAGCACTTATGCATTGGAATCGCTCGTATTACTTTGCAACCAGTGTTGGTTACTTATCAGACCGCATCGGTTACCCAGCGATTAAGTAATTGATTAATAAAAGTTAGCAAGTACCAAGGGTAAAGCTACAAGTTTTACCCGAGCAACTTGCTAACTTACTCGGCGTTAAAACGCCTCCGACAAACTCGCAAACTTTCCCCTCGATACAATTTTTAAACGTTTACTTTGAGTGCTTTTTGCAAAGTCTCTACGTTTTTACAGCCAAGGTATATGTTTTTTCCGTCAGTTAAAGTTATTTTAACGGCTTTTCCAACTGAGGCATTATATAACCAGCCATCACTTAGCATACGTATACCAATTCCTTGATACCATTTTGTTTGGTATGCAGAAGTATCGGCAATCTGAGATAATTCAACACTTTTGCTAATAATCCCAAACCCAAAATACCAACGAAGCGTTTGCTTATCGATGACTATTGTTAGTGAAAAGAACAACAAAGTAATAAGCAGGTTTATCGATAATATAATTATTTTGAGGCCAGCCAGTTCAGGCGATAAAACTATAAAGGCACTAATCACTAATAAAATAATAATTAACGAGTAATTTATTTCTGTCTGTTTATACATAGATTAATATCCTTTTAAGTCAGAACGTAAATAAATACTTAATTATTAGTATAGCAAAGGCAAGAGCAGGTATGATTACCCCTTCAAACGCACTAAAGCACGATCTACAAAACATAGTAGGAACGGCTTCAGCCGTGAATCTTTGGATGTTTGGCTTTAAAGGCCTCTGTTGAGGGATTATATTGATGTAGGTCGTCATTTATGACGACACAATCTCGAATATTTTCTCAAATAACGCGCTAAAGCACGACCTGCAAAACATCGTAGGAACGGCTTCAGCCGTGAATCTTTGGATGTTTGGCTTTAAAGGCCTCTGTTGAGGGATTATATTGATGTAGGTCGTCATTTATGGCGACACAATCTCGAATATTTTCTCAAATAACGCGCTAAAGCACGACCTGCAAAACATCGTAGGAACGGCTTCAGCCGTGAATCTTTGGATGTTTGGCTTTAAAGGCCTCTGTTGAGGGATTATATTGATGTAGGTCGTCATTTATGACGACACAATCTCGAATATTTTCTCAAATAACGCGCTAAAGCACGACCTGCAAAACATCGTAGGAACGGCTTCAGCCGTGAATCTTTGGATGTTTGGCTTTAAAGGCCTCTGTTGAGGGATTATATTGATGTAGGTCGTCATTTATGGCGACACAATCTCGAATATTTTTTAAATGACGCGCTAAAGCACGACCTACAAAACATCGTAGGAACGGTTTCAGTCGTGAGTCTTTGGATGTTTGGCTTTAAAGGCCTCTGTTGAGGGATTATATTGATGTAGGTCGTCATTTATGGCGACAAAACGTTAAATATTTTTCAAATGACGCGCTAAAGCACGACCTACAAGAGTGCGCGCGAAACAAGTTTCACGCCTACAAGGTCAAACTCGCTAACTTACTCACTCTTCGCTGGCTTTTTCAAAATCTTGTCTTTAAAATCAAGTACCTTACCAATGCCAGAGCCTAGTTTCATTAGGCTTTGAAGCTGCTCAGGGCTTAAGCGTTGTAGCTCTGCAGACCATTTGGTTACAGTTTCGAGTAGGTCGTGAATTTCTTGCATTTGCTGCTGAGCAAAGCGCTCATCATCAGTGTGGGCTTCTTCTAAAATGTTATCGCGAAGCAGGCTAAGGGTTGGGTCTATCTCGCGCTTTTTACGCTCTTCGAATACGCGGTTGGCCATATCCCAAATACTGCCAGCAGGGCCGTAGTATTCTTTACGGTCTCCCGGAATATGGTGCACTTTAATTAAGCGCCAAGACTGTAGCTCTTTAATGCCCATGCTTACGTTTCCGCGTGAGATACTTAAGGTATCGGCAATTTCATTGGCGGTCATTGGCTCTTTAGTAATGGTTAATAATCCACACATTTGACCAATGGTGCGGTTAAAGCCCCAACGGCTACCCATTTCACCGCAGTGCATAACAAAAGCTAAGTTTTTTTCAGATAGGCTCATAATTTTTAGTATTCAAAAATTTCAGAAATTAAATGCTAGCACGCTCGGGGTATAACTAAAAGAAATAGCCACTATGCAATCTGCTACTACTAAAGTGTAGATACGCCAGATTTTAAATTTAAGTTATTGAATTTAAATAATAGTTTAATTAAATGCCGCAGTGGTTAGCTATTTGATGTGGATCAATAATAGTGACAGTTAATAAGTTTATCGTATAGGCTGAAACCCAATAATACCATGGAGGAACGTTATGAAAGCTGCAGTAAATAAAGAGTACAAAGGTAAATTAACTATCGAAGATATCCCATGCCCAGAGGTGGGAATTAACGATGTGCTAGTTAAAATTGCCGCTTGTGGCGTGTGTCACACAGATTTACATGCTTGTCATGGTGATTGGCCTGTCAAACCAAAAATGCCATTAGTGCCGGGCCATGAAGGGGTAGGTACTATCGAGAAAGTAGGCGCAAACATTAAACACTTATCAGTAGGCGACCGTGTCGGTGTTCCTTGGTTGTATAGCGCCTGTGGCCATTGCGAGTTTTGTTTAGAGGGCAAAGAAACCTTATGCCTTGAGCAGCACAACACAGGTTATTCAGTTGATGGTGGTTACGCTGAGTATTGTGTAGCTCATGGCGATTACGTGGTGAAAATTCCTGAAGGGTTAGGTTTTGCAGAAGCCGCACCACTATTTTGTGCGGGGGTTACAACCTATAAAGCGCTTAAAGTGACTGATGCAAAAGCGGGCGACTGGGTGGCAATTGTCGGTGTTGGCGGCCTAGGCCATTTAGCGGTGCAATACGCAAAAGCAATGGGCTTTAATGTGATTGCCGTTGATACCGGCGAGTGCAAGTTGGCACTAGCCAAAGAGCTTGGCGCAGACATCACCATAGATTTTATGAAGCAAGTGCCTTCAGAAACCATTTTTGAACAAGTGGGTGGGGCACATGGTGTTGTGTGTACGGCCGTATCAAAACCTGGTTTTGAGCAAGCTTATAAAAGCGTACGCCGTGGCGGTAAATGTGTGCTTGTAGGTTTACCACCCGAAGATATGCCACTGCCAATTTTCGATACCGTATTAAATGGGGTGTCTGTTGTAGGCTCAATTGTTGGTACGCGTAAAGACTTACAAGAATGCCTCGACTTTGCAGCGAAAGGTAAAGTTAAAGCCATTATTGAAGAAAAACGCCTCGAAGATATCAACGATATATTTGACGACATGTTAAAAGGCGATATCACGGGCCGAATCGTAATGATGCTTTAAGCTAAGTCTGTTAACGCTGTCAGGTTTGGTTGAGTGATTCAATCGAAGCTGGCAGTTGTTATATTTGTAAAAGTAGGGAAATGTAACTCGTTATTGTCGGATAGACGACACCTGTTACCAAGTGTCGCCCTCCTAAGAACCGTACGTGCAACTTTCACTGCATACGGCTCA
>NZ_CAMZMY010000009.1:0-188867 GCF_947311895.1 Pseudoalteromonas sp. PAR1
GGAGTGGTAGTTCAGTTGGTTAGAATACCGGCCTGTCACGCCGGGGGTCGCGGGTTCGAGTCCCGTCCACTCCGCCATTTGTTTTCCTCAAACAAATGATTAGATAAGTCTTTACATCACACCTTACTATTTACTTATACTGACAACGTATCTCGTATCTCGTATCTCGTATCTCGTATCTCGTATCTCGTATCTCGTATCTCGTATCTCGTATCTCGTATCTCGTATCTCGTATCTCGTATCTCGTATCTTTCATCCTATCTTGCTAATATTCTTCATTATTCCTATTTATTCAGCTTTTTATATCTGCATGAATAGCAAAGAATGGCGGCTCCACAACAAAAAGGAAATGCGTTATGAGTACATTCGGAACACAACTAAAACACTATCGCAGTGAGCTAAAACTGAGCCAACCAGAATTTGCAGAGCAAGTTGGAATAGAGCAAAGTTACCTTTCAAAACTTGAGAACGATAAATCAGTGCCTTCAAATGACACATTTCGTTCAATATTAACGGCGCTCAATCTAACAATTTGCGACTTTATGGAGCCATTAAAACATTCTGTAGATAAAGCTCGGTTGATTAATGTGCCTGACATTGAAGCTTGGTATAAGCAACAAAGTAATAAGCAATTCATTAAGCAGCGTTCACTCGTCTATATTGCCATACTGTTAAGTGCGCTAGGCTGTGCCATGTTTTATTTAGGGCATCAAGAAAAGCTATTCAATACAAAATTCTATGAGTACAAATCATATGGTGTGGTGAAAGATAATGAACCAGATGGCATTTTTCATGATTGGCGTATGCTCGTAGAACAAAGCAGCGAGAAAATAGATGCTAAACGTCGTGAAATGATTAGCAGGCATGATTTTAAATTTATTATCTCAGCGGACTATAAAGGTTTTTCGTTTGTAGAATCTGGCGAGCAAGGCAGGCGTTTATATAGCCTTACTTCAAAAACACCTATTATCAAGCCCCATAAAGGCCATGTGTGGCTTGAGTTTATAGGTATCTTATTGTTTGTAGTTGGTGCAGGTCTCATAACATTTGAGAGTAAACTGACAAGACAGCATTAATGAGTTGTAGAACCTGACGCGTGTTAGCTGGCGTCAGGATCGCGAGGAATTAAATGTGCAAATTGCTGCTGGTGGATTTGTTCATATAGGGTAGCTGCATAGCTTTGCGCGTCTTGTAATCGGCGCGTACTGATGTGTTTTCGAAGGTCGTTAAGTGCTGCGGTTGCAGGCTCATAACCCTGACTACTTGCCAGACTTAGCCACACCGCGCCATGAAATACACTGTGCGGCACACCTTGCCCTTTGATGAAAAACAGCCCCATATAAAATTGTGCCCTATGATTACCCGCCATAGCAGCTAAACGCATCCATTTGGCAGCAAGGGGAGGCTGTTCATTTTTTAAATAATACAAAGCTTTGTTTAGTACGTTTTCAACAGATTGAGTACTTTTATCTGGCGCCGACCCTTTATCGGGTTGGGTTATAAAGGCAAGTACATTATCAAGCTGTTGCTCTAAATCTAAGCCTACTGGCGAATTATCAGACATAGTTTAGTTATTTTCTTGAAATAAAAGACCTTATTAGTTTAGAACATTGCAAGGTAAAATGTCCTCTTATTGAGATAAAATATGATAAAATTAGCCAATTAATCTCAACTTAAAGTTAAACATGTTCGAAAGACTTTTCAAAATCACTGAAAATAACACCTCTGTGCGCCGCGAGACTATTGCTGGCATCACAACATTCATTACCATGGTTTACATTGTATTTGTTAACCCTGCAATGCTTGCTGAAGCGGGAATGGATCAAGGTGCCGCATTCGTAGCAACTTGTATTGCTGCTGCAATTGGCTGTTTTATCATGGGCTTATGGGCAAACTATCCATTAGCACTGGCACCGGGTATGGGCTTAAACGCGTTCTTTACCTATGGTGTAGTGCTTGGTATGGGCTACACTTGGCAAGCCGCACTTGGTGCAGTATTTATGTCTGGCTGTATATTTTTGTGTTTAAGCCTATTTAAGGTGCGAGAGTGGATCATTGATGCGATCCCTCTGGTATTAAAGCGTGCGATTGCCACAGGTATTGGTGCTTTCTTAGCGCTTATTGCACTAAAAAATGCCGGTATTATTGTAGCAAGTCCTGCAACCTTAGTGCAGTTAGGCGATATCACAGCTCCAGGTCCTTTACTGGCTATCTTTAGCTTTTTTGTTATTGCGGCTCTTCTATACCGCGACATGAAAAGCGGCGTGCTAATTAGCATTTTATTGGTTACGGCTATCGCCCTTGGCTTAGACCTAGTGGAGTATCAAGGGATTATTTCAATGCCACCTTCAATTGCGCCAACCTTTATGCAACTGGATTTTGCTGCAGCATTAGAAATTTCAATGTTAACGGTAATCTTTGCCTTCTTATTTGTTGATTTGTTTGACACTTCAGGCACCTTGGTTGCTGTAACGCAAAAGGCAGGTCTTGCTGATGAGCAAGGTAAAATGCCACGCCTAGGTCGTGCGTTAAGTGCCGACAGCACAGCAACGATTGCAGGCTCAATGCTTGGTACTTCAACGACAACGTCATACATTGAATCTGTAGCGGGTGTGTCTGTAGGTGGTCGTACAGGTCTTACTGCTGTTGTTGTGGGTATTTGTTTCTTGTTAATGATGTTCTTTGCACCACTAGCCGGAATGATCCCTGCGTATGCAACGGCAGGTGCGATTTTGTATGTTGCTGTTTTAATGATGCAAAACTTAAAGCTGGTAAATTGGGATGATATGACAGATGCCATTCCAGTGAGCGTGGTATTATTAATGACGCCGTTAACTTTCTCGATTGCGCACGGTATCGCACTGGGTTTTATTTCGTATACTGCGGTGAAGTTGGTATGTGGTAAAAAAGATGAAATCAGTATCAGTGTGTGGGTGTTAACAGCATTATTTATTGTTAAGTTCGCGTTTTTATCTTAAACACCAACTAAATAAAGAAAGCACAAAGAAAAAGTGGTTTACCACTTTTTCTTTGGTGCGAATAACACGTCTAAGTCGTCTTGCTCTTGCTCTGCTTTTTTCTTAAGTGATGTTGCATTAGATGCTTTCAGTTCAGAGCTTATCGCTTCTAAGTAATTCTCAACTTCTTGTTTTTTACTATTAACATATTCATCGCTATAACTAACAGATGATAGTGTTGCGAGTGCTTTTTCAAAGTATTGTCTCGCAGAGCCAACCATATTGGCAGAGCGAGCAGACATACCTCGCTTAATTTGGCTTTCGACATTAATACGTAATTGAAGTTTTTCTAAACGTTTATCTTCGGCAACAAAAACTTGGCTATCGACTTTGCCTTTACCATGTTCAGAGCGAAGTAAGGTACGCAGTTTCTTTATACCCTGGATAAGTGAAATAAGTTGTTTGTCGTTATCTGGTAATACTAACGCTTCTGTGTTGTTGACTTCGAGAGGAGCGGTTAAGCGTTCTTTTGATTCTTTTAAACGATTTTTTAATTCTCTTGAGTTTGGCGAAAGTTGCACCATGCTTGCTAGTGCATCATAAATACGTCGTTGAATAATGCGTAAGGTGTTTTCAGACATAGGGATGTTTGTGCTGTTAAGAAGTACATCTTCTGCCTCTTCGATAATTTTTTTTTGTTTTGTTAGTTCTTTGCGGCGCTCAGCTTCTTGTTTTTCTTTGTGTTGCTGCACAGCACTTACCCACAGTGCGATTACGATTAATGCAACAATGAGCATGATGATGATAGAAACAATCATTACTAAATCTCAGTTTTAACTATCTAATTTTTTTATCTTACATTAAAAAGATTAGATCTGGATAGTTTTGCGGTTACTTATCTAGAATAAACTTCTGATGTTTACTACTTTTTAATGAGTATAGCGTTAAAGCAGCATCTTTATTGAATATTTTGCGAGTAAACACGGCTACCGAGCAGTAATTTATTGTGTTAGCCTTAGAAACAATCGATATAAAAGTATAGCGCGATGAAATATCACTTGGCATTGCGCTTTGCAGCCTTTATAAATAAACAATAACAACGTTTACAATGCAGCCATGAAATTACAACAACTCAGATATATAGTCGAAGTCCAAAATCATAAACTAAATGTTTCAGCGACAGCAGAAAGTTTATTTACTTCTCAACCGGGGATCTCAAAGCAGGTACGTATGCTTGAAGATGAGCTCGGCGTACAAATTTTTGGTCGTAGTGGTAAACACCTTACGCACGTAACCAGTGCGGGTAACGAAATTATTAATATTTCACGCGAGATACTATCAAAAGTTGAGGGTATTAAAGCGGTTGCCAATGAACATACTTTACCGGATCAAGGTAAGCTAAACATTGCTACAACACATACCCAAGCACGTTATGCATTACCCAATGTTATTCAGGGCTTTATGAAAAAATACCCTGCAGTATCGTTGCACATGCATCAAGGTACGCCGCAGCAAATTTCAGACGCCGCAGCACGCGGTGACGCAGACTTTGCCATTGCAACAGAGGCTTTGCATTTGTACTCTGATCTAGTGATGCTGCCATGTTATCACTGGAATCGCAGTATCGTTGTTGCAAAAACACATCCACTGGCGCAAAAGGCTGATAACTTAACAGTTGCAGATGTTGCTAAATATCCCCTTATAACTTATGTGTTTGGTTTTACAGGTCGATCTGAATTAGATAAAGCTTTTAATGCTCATGGGCTTGAGCCGCATATTGTATTTACTGCAACGGACGCGGATGTAATCAAAACCTATGTGCGTTTAGGACTTGGAGTGGGGGTTGTAGCATCAATGGCCATTGACCAAGTAACTGATAATGATTTGGTGTGTATTGATGCAAGCCACTTATTTGAAGCCAGTACCACTAAAATTGGTTTTAGAAAAGGCAGTTTCTTACGCAGCTACATGTATGACTTTATCGAGCGTTTTGCACCACACTTAACTAAAGAGTTAGTTGAGCGAGCAAGTTTATTACGTAACCAAGAAGATGTTGATAAGCTCTTCGAAAATATTGAGTTACCAGTAAAATAGAGATAAAAAAGCCGCTTTAAAGCGGCTTTTTTATGTGCTGAAGACGTGCTGTAAATTAACACTCGATGATATTAACCGCCAAGCCACCGCGAGCGGTTTCTTTGTATTTGGTTTTCATATCATTACCTGTGTCGAGCATGGTTTTAATTACCTTATCAAGGGTCACTTTTTGCTCGCCAGAGCCACGCATTGCAAGGCGTGACGCATTGATTGCTTTTATAGCACCCATCGCATTACGTTCAATACACGGTACTTGCACAAGACCACCAACAGGGTCACAGGTAAGACCTAGATTGTGCTCCATGCCGATTTCAGCAGCGTTCTCAACTTGCACAACATTACCACCCATTATTTCAGTTAGTGCGCCCGCTGCCATTGAGCAAGCAACCCCCACTTCGCCTTGGCAACCTACTTCAGCACCCGAAATTGAGGCATTCTTTTTATACAAAATACCAATTGCCGCAGCTGTTAATAAATAACGGGTGGCAATATCTCGGTCTACTTCTTTAATGAAAGTGTGATAATACATCAATACCGCTGGTAAAATACCTGCAGCACCATTGGTTGGTGCGGTAACAACACGGCCGCCAGCTGCATTTTCTTCGTTCACAGCAAGGGCAAATAAATCAACCCAATCCATAGCGCGAAGCGGGTCGTTGTTAACCTCAATATTTAATTTAAGGTGTAAGCTAGGTGCGCGACGTTTTACTTTTAAGCCGCCCGGTAAAATCCCTTCTGTGCGCATACCACGTTCAATACAGGCTTTCATGACTTGCCAAATATTAAACAGCTCATCTTTGATGTCTTTTTCACTACGAAGGGTTTTTTCGTTATGCATCATAAGCGTTGATACACTAAACCCTGATTCGCGACACAGCTCTAACAACTCTTTAGCTGTATTGAATGGGTAAGGTGCTGGGTTTTCTTCACGGATTTCGAGCGCTTTTTGTTTTTCGTTCTCGAACTCTTCATCACTTACGATAAAGCCACCACCGATTGAGTAATACACCTTACTAAAAAGTTTTTCGCCATTTTGGCTCGCAATGATTTCCATCGCATTTGAATGCTTAGGTAATGTTTTACGACGATGGAATACAATCGCACCTTGCTTTGGGAAATTAGCTTTATGGCTTTGGTTTAAGTATATAACCTGTTCTTTTTCGATTTTCGCGAGAATATCATCGACTAAATCAGCATCAATGGTTTCTGGATCATAACCGGCAAGGCCTAAGATCACGGCTTTACCTGAGCCATGGCCAATGCCCGTTTGGCCTAATGAACCAAACAGCTCTACTTTAATATCGGTGACGTTTGTAAGTATGTTTTTTTCTTCTAATTCGTTTACAAATAAACGCGAAGCGCGCATTGGGCCAACTGTGTGAGATGACGATGGGCCAATACCAATACTAAACATATCGAATGCACTGATCATAATTTGCTACTCATTTTCCTATTAAACGCTATACCTAAAATGTAGTCCCCTTTACATACTTTGCTCAGTAACTTAGGGGAAGGTATATCTGTCTTTGAACGGTGCCACATGATAACGTTTCTATGTGGCTGTGTAACCCTAAAAGCAGGATAATTAAACTGGTAGGGCGAGCTGCTTGATAAAGTTGTTAATTATGCTCGCGGTTGCTCCCCAAAGTAGGCCATGCGGGGTCATCAAGCCCTGTAATATGATGGTTTTGCCATTGCGCTCAAAAGGGAGAGGTTGCCAATTTTGCTGGTTGCTCAAATGTGATATCGGTAGCAAAAAACTGGCGGCCACTTCATTAGGATCTGCTTGCCATGTAGTGCCTTTACTAAGTACACAAACAAATGGTTCAATAGTGAAACCAGTTAGAGTCGCATACTGGTGTAATTTACCGTGAACAGTCACTTGATGTGTCGCAATGTTGAGCTCTTCATTAAGCTCTCGAAGGGCAGTGTGCATTAAAGTGTCATCTTGCTCTTCATACTTACCACCCGGTAAGCAAATCTCCCCCGGGTGATGAAGTAAATAACTTGGTCGTTTGCACAGCAATAAATGCGCTTCGTCATTAACATCAAGCAGAGGGAGCATTACGGCACTGGCACGCTTTTCGGCATTAAAGCGAATGGTGGTAGGGCGCTCTGTGGTTTGACTTAAACTAAAGCGGGCAATTATTTGCTGACTATTCAAGGCTTTTACTTCAACTTTTACTTTAATAAAGGCAGTATTTTATTTACTTTATCGTAAGTTTCTTGGTACTCCAAGTCGACCTTTGAATCAGCCACTATGCCACCGCCAGCCCAACAATAGATAGCACCTTGATGGCACACTAAAGTACGAATTGTGATACTGGTATCCATATTGCCACAGGCACTTAAATAGCCAATTGAACCACAATACACACTACGGCGATGTGGTTCGAGCTCTTCTATAATTTCCATAGCGCGAATTTTCGGTGCTCCGGTAATTGAACCGCCCGGAAAAGCGGCATGAATTTGGTCAACGGCATCTTTACCCTCGGCTAATTCTGCGCGCACAGTACTTACTAAATGATGCACAGCCGGAAAGCTTTCAATGGCAAATAGCGATGGTACGGTCACACTACCAGGACGAGCCACTTTGCCTAAATCGTTGCGTAATAGGTCAACAATCATGACATTTTCTGCACGATCTTTTTCAGATTGTTGTAAGCGAGTTGCTTGCGCTTGGTCTTGCTCTGAGTCAGCTAAGCGTGGCAGGGTTCCTTTAATCGGCTTGGTTTCAATTTGCCCTTGATTTATCGAGATAAAGCGCTCTGGTGAAATAGATAAAATAGCGCCATCTGGGTGATTGATATAGCTTGAAAACGGTGCTTTATTCGCTTCTCGAAGTTGTTTATAGGCTTGCCATGTTGAACCTGAAAACTCAGCTTTGAATCGTTGTGCAAGGTTGATCTGGTAACAGTCACCGCTTTTTAAATAAGCTTGAATTTTCTCAAACTTTTCGCTGTAGCTTGCTTTGCTCATGTTTGACTGCCAGTCGCTTTGCAGCGCAAACTCTGCACTTGCTGGCGTTTTGTTTAGATGCTGCTGGTATAGCGCTAAGCGATTGTGATTTGGCTGACAAACGTAAAACCAGCTTTGTTGTTGCTTATCAAAAATAAGGGCATCAGGATAAAGGCCAACAGCCATTTGCGGCATGTTAATGTCGTTTTCGGCATTACTCGGCATGGTTTCAATCACACGGCCTAAATCATAACCAAAATAGCCAAGCCAACCACCCGTAAAAGGTAGGTTATTCGTGCTTGGTGCGTGATTAAATTCCTGAAGACCCGCTTTCATTAAACTAAAACAATCACTCGATTGTTGCTTACCGTCGATAAAGCACTGATTTTCGCGCACCTCTAATTGCTTTAGCGGCGCAATGGCAATGATATCAAAGCGACTATTTACATGTTCACTGTTAGCTGAATCAAGCAACACGGCATGGGGCAAATGAGCAAAATGAGTAAATAGCGCGATGCAATCACCGCTTAAATCTAATTTAATGCACAAATTTTCATCGTTTATCATCTACATTGCCCTGAATAACTAGCCCGAAACGGGCGGGGAGGGTATCATAAGTTAAATTTGATTGGCAGCGTTATGATTTCCTTTATAGTGATGCCATGACTAACCCGTAGAGTAAATCTTCGTCACCGGTTTACTCAGGATCACGTACAGCGCTACGCGATAAAAACTTAAGGAACCCGTAATGAGTACAATTCGTCAGCAAGACTTCATTGATAGCATTGAAGATGCATTGCAATACATTTCTTTTTATCACCCTCTCGATTTCGTACAAGCCTTAGAAAAAGCTTACAACAAAGAGCAAAGCAAAGCGGCAAAAGATGCCATTGCGCAAATTTTAATTAACTCTCGTATGTCTGCTGAAGGTAAACGTCCACTGTGCCAAGATACCGGTATCATTACCTGTTTTGTAAAAGTAGGTATGGATGTTAAGTGGGATAAAACAGACATGACTGTACAGCAAATGGTTGATGAAGGTACACGTCGCGCATACTTAAACCCAGATAACCCGTTACGTGCATCAATTGTTGCAGACCCTGCTGGTACGCGTAAAAACACCAAAGACAACACACCTTCAGTTGTTCATATCGACTTAGTGCCAGGCGCTGAAGTTGAAGTAATGGTGGCAGCTAAAGGTGGCGGCTCAGAAAATAAAACGAAAATGGTTATGCTTAACCCATCTGATGATGTGGCTGCATGGGTTGAAAAAACATTACCAACAATGGGTGCGGGCTGGTGTCCACCTGGCATGCTAGGTATAGGTATTGGTGGTACTGCAGAAAAAGCCGCGGTACTTGCTAAAGAATCATTAATGGATCCGGTTGATATTCATGAGCTGATTGAGCGTGGCGCAGAAACAACTGAAGAAAAAATGCGTATCGATATCTTCGAACGTGCAAACAAATTAGGTATTGGCGCACAAGGTCTGGGTGGATTAACAACAGTTGTTGACGTGAAAATCAAAACTGCACCGACTCATGCAGCATCAAAACCAGTAGTAATGATCCCGAACTGTGCAGCAACTCGTCACGTTCACTTCACGTTAGATGGTTCAGGCCCAGCTGATCTTAAAGCGCCTAAACTTGAAGATTGGCCAGAAGTTACGTTTGAAGTAGGTGAAGGTACACGTCGTGTTGATTTAAACACACTGACTAAAGAAGACACGCAAGAATGGAAGATGGGTGAAACGGTTCTTCTGTCTGGTACTATTTTAACGGGTCGTGACGCAGCACATAAACGTTTACAAGATATGATCCAATCAGGTGAAGGTTTACCTGAAGGCGTTGATTTTGATAACAAGTTTATCTACTACGTTGGCCCTGTTGATGCAGTAGGTGATGAAGCGGTAGGTCCTGCAGGCCCTACAACTGCGACACGTATGGATAAATTCACTGATATGATGTTAGAAAACACTGGCATCATCGGTATGATTGGTAAAGCAGAGCGTGGTCCTGCAACAGTTGAATCAATCAAGAACAATAAGTCTATTTACTTAATGGCGGTTGGTGGTGCAGCTTACCTTGTATCTAAAGCAATCAAAAAAGCACGTGTAGTGGCTTTTGAAGATTTAGGTATGGAAGCAATCTACGAGTTTGAAGTAGAAGATATGCCAGTAACGGTTGCTGTTGATAGCGAAGGTGCGAATGCGCATACACAAGGCCCTGCTATTTGGAAAGCAAAAATCGAAGAACTTGATGGTAAATTAAAATAATCATCCTGTAAGTCTTTTAATAAAAAACGGCGCATCTGCGCCGTTTTTTTTCAGCTCTGACCAGTCTCGGCTATTTTCTCTGCATGCCCTTAAAAAGCAGATACTACTTGGCTTTATCGGCACATTTTCCTTGTCACTTTTTCTTTACGCTATACTTTACCTTTACGTTCACGTAATAAAGTTGGTGATGTTAATATTTTGTTTTGAATTAACAATGCTCAATTCAAACTTTGGTTGGTATATTTTTTCTTTTATAAGTTGTTTTTTGAGTTGTTATTTCTGTCATTGAACTTTGCTTAGTTTTATCATCTCATATAGTGGTAAGCGAGCATATGAAGTGATAAAGTCTCGGCAATTTCAGCGCTCACACCCCTTAGGGTAAGAAAATTTCGGAGTATTTAACTGTGGCTGTATTTAATAAAGTCGACTTTGATAACCACGAGCAAGTGGTATTTTGTTCAGATAAAGAATCAGGCCTAAAAGCTATTATCGCGGTTCACAATACCAAGTTAGGTCCAGCTGTTGGTGGTTGCAGAATGTGGGATTACACAACAGATGAAGATGCTGTAACAGATGCACTTCGTTTATCAAAAGGTATGACGTATAAAAATGCTGTAGCACGTTTACCATTTGGTGGCGGTAAGTCAGTGATCATCGGTAATGCTAAAGAAATTAAATCAGAGCAACTTTTCCGTGCATTTGGTCGCCAACTAGAGCGTTTAAGCGGTAGCTACTATTCAGCTGAAGATGTAAACATCACCTGTGATGATGTGGCTATCATGAATAAAGAAACCAACTATGTATTAGGCCTTGAAGGTAAAAGTGGCAACCCATCACCATTTACGGCATACGGTACATTCTTAGGTATTAAAGCTGCTTTACAGCATCAACGTGGTCATCAAGACCTCGCTGGCATCAAAGTAGCTGTTCAAGGTTTAGGTGCAGTGGCATACGGCCTTTGTAAGCACCTACATGAGGCGGGCGCAACATTATTTGTAACAGATATCAACGAGCAAGCTGTTGAGCGTGTTGTAAATGACTTCAATGCAACGGCTGTTGGTATTGATGAAATCTATGACTTAGATGTTGATGTTTATGCACCGTGTGCACTGGGCGCAACGGTAAACGATAATACCATCCCTCGCTTAAAAGCAACGATTATTGCTGGTTGTGCGAATAACCAATTAGCAGAGTCTCGTCACGGTGAGATCATCCGTGAAAAAGGTATCTTATATGCGCCAGATTACGTTATTAACGCTGGTGGTATTATCAACGTTTACTACGAAACTGCGCCAGAAGGTTATAGTGCAGAAGCTTCAACTAAGCACGTTGAAGGTATTTACGATACCTTAACTGAAATCTTTGCTCGCTCAGAGAAAGAACAAAAATCAACACATTTAATTGCCGATGAACTAGCATTAGAAATCATCGAAAACGGTTTATAATTAATTAAATAAGTTGTTCGAAAAGGTGCGCAGGTCGCACCTTTTTTTGTGCTCGTAATTTGTCGCAACTAAGTGACGAAGCCATTTTAACTCGTTAAACTCGATTTTTATTCTTCGAGGGTCTCTTATGGATACAGCACTTTGTGAAATCACACCGATTGATTTAGATTCTTGGCCTCGAAAGCAACATTTTGCTTTTTTCAGTGAATTTTCTTTACCTTATTTTAATGTCTGTGTTTCGCTTGATATGGCTTCGCTTTATGAAAAATGTAAAAAATCGCCGTACTCATTTTTTCATACATATGTATACCTTACTTTGGAAGCGTGTCATGACTACGCCCCAATGCGGCAACGTATTATAGATTCTCTACCGGTACAACTGTCATCGGTACGAGGGAGTGTGGTTGAGCTTGCTGATGATGATACGTTCCGATTTAGTTATTTTGAAAAACAGGCGTCGATTGAAGCGTTTTCTAAACATGCTATTGAAGTGGGAAAAAACAGTAAAGTACAAGCTTTTTTCTCTGATGCATTTGCTGCAACAGAAGGGCAGCCAGACCTAATTCATATCTCAGTGCTACCATGGTTAAACTTTACTGGTTTTTCGCATGCGGTAAGTGAAGGTCACGGACTTGGTATTCCTAAGTTTGTATTCGGCCAGTTTGATTCAAAAACTGGAAAAATGCCTCTGTCGATTGACGTTCATCATGCCTTGATGGATGGACTTCATGTAGCGCAGTTTTTGAAGGTACTACAAGAAAAAATTACAAATTTTTGTAATTGATTGTTGCTAAATGTGATTAAAGTAAGTAAAAATTGCAACTAATGTAGTATTTTAGCAATTCGCTTAATTAAGTAAGTTGGTTCCATTCAGGGTTTTGCTTAACCCTGAACCTATAAAACTACATCACTGAAAAGAATGATAATAAATATCAGGGTCTTAGTTTATGGTGCGGGTAGTTAGCTGTATTTTACTTTTCTTGTGTTTCAATGCTTTTGCAGATTCTGCACGCCTCTCTCTCAGTGATTATTTTACCGAGACTTGGAGTACACCGGCAGGCCTTCCACATAACAGCATAAATTCAGTTACACAAACAAATGACGGTTATATTTGGATAGCAACTTGGGAAGGGCTCGCTCGTTTCAATGGCCGTGAATTTAAACTTTTTACCCGTACAGAAATTCCCGGCTTACCTGACTCTGGATTGCGTAGCCTTATTCCGATGGATAATGGTGATTTATATATAGTTGGTGCACGAGGTGGTATTGCACAGCGAACTCAAGGGCAATGGCGCGCTTTAGCAACATCGTCAGCTATGATAAATCATGCACTTATAACTGAACAAGGTGAGATTTGGCTTGCCCTCGAAGGAGAGGGGATTGCTTATCGGGCCACAGAGCATGCACCTGAACAAAAACTACTTGATAAACTGAGTGTTTATCGCTTGTTGCAAGACCAAGAGGGCGTTATTTGGGCGGCAACCAGTGATGGCTTGTATCAAATTATAGATAACAAGGTTAGTAAGGTTGGCCGAGATTCAGGGTTGCCGGACGCCTCCGTGTTTACTTTACTACTAACTAATTCGGGTACCTTAATTGTAGGCACCGAAAAAGGTGTATGGAAAAAGCAACAAGACAAGTTCACTTCTGTTGACCTCGTCCTTAATAAAGAATCTATCTCGAGCTTACTTGAAGATGCACATGGTGATTTATGGTTTGGTACCATTAATAAAGGGGTGTTTAGGTTAAGTGAATTGGGTTTAGAAAATTTAGCCGCTGACGATGGTTTACCAAATAATCGCATCTTATCGCTAATGCAAGATCGTGAAAAAAGCATTTGGGTCGGAACTAACGCGGGCTTATTTCGATTAAGAGAAGCCCCTTTTACAAATTGGAACAAGAGTAGAGGTCTGGCATCAAATTATGTTCGTACAGTGCTCTCTCACTCAGATGGCAGCTTATGGGTGGGCAGTAGTAACGGCTTAAATCGTATTGAGAATGGTGAGTTAACAACGCTTGAACAAGTTAACGACAAAGACCCTTTATCAGTGTTAAGCCTTACCGAAGATAAACAGGGAGGTGTTTGGCTTGGTACTTATACTGCGGGTTTAATGAAAGTTGCAGATAACAAAATTTATCCCGTTAAAAATCGAAGTAATGGTCTTATTAGTAACGAAGTTCGCGCGGTGCTATTTGATTCGTCTGATAACTTGTGGGTTGGGACTGCAGGTGGGTTAACTAAAATAGATACCTCAGGGCAAACATATTCATATACAACAGTCGATGGTTTAGCTGGCGACTTTATCATGGCCCTTGCTGAAGATGCTTATGGCAATATCTGGATTGGCACAGGCGTTGGCGTATCTATCTTAGATTCAGCTTCTGGACAAATCAGCTCATTAAAATTTCCTGATCAGTTTAGCACTGAGTATGCATTCGGCTTTTATTTGGATGGCGATAAAATGTGGCTCGCCACAGACCGAGGGCTAGTTCGCTACAACCTCAGCACAGATCAAATGAGTTTGTTTGGCCGAGAGCAAGGTTTACCAGTTGATAAACTGTTCCAAGTGATTGAACAAGGTGATTCACTTTGGCTTACCAGTAATCGCGGTGTCATTCAGGTTAACAAAGCACAACTCAATACGTTATTAGATAACCCAGCTAAACCAATGGACGTTTCCATGCAGCTTTATGACGAAGGCGATGGCATGCTAAGTGCGCAAGCGAATGGTGGCTCAAACCCCGCTGCGGTAATACACTCTGATGGTCAAATATGGGTTGCGACCGCTAAGGGCGTTGCTATTGCAGCACCAGAGCGCTTAAAAGAGGCTAGTAAACGCCGTTTATCGACTGTAATAGAAAGTTTTGAGGTAGATGGTAAATCAATCCCTTTGACTTCTGATACTGATTTTATTAGTTTGCCGGCAGGTGTCTCACGAGTGTCTTTTAATTACGCAGGGCTTAGTTTTATTATGCCTGCTCGGCTTAACTATCAAACTCAATTAAGTGGGTACAATCAACAATGGGTAGACCGGGGGCGTCTGACCATTACCGAGTACACAAATTTACCGCCAGGTGAATATACCTTTAAAGTGCGCGCAGGCTACCCAAATAGTGATTGGCAAAATAATGAGCAAGTATTGCATTTTAAAATTGCTCCTTATTTTTGGCAAAAAACCAGCTTTAAGTTATTTATCTTAATTGCCGTTCTTTTTACCGCGTATATCATTTATAAATATCGACTATATCACTATAAGCGAATTGAAATTGAATTAACGGAAAAAGTTGAACAGCAAATGCATGAACTAAAAACACAAGCTGATGCATTTGCCCACTTAGCAAACCATGACCAATTAACACAATTACCGAATAGACGCGCCTTTGATAGTTGGTTAGCAAATAACTTTAACCAGTTTCAAGATGAGGATAAAGCGCTCAGTATTGCGATTATGGATATTGATCACTTTAAACAGATTAATGATGATTTCTCTCATTTAATCGGTGATAAGGTGATTTGTGAAATCGCACGATTATTACAAATGAATTTTCCAGATGAAGGCTATGCTGCACGATGGGGAGGTGAAGAGTTTACCTTACTATTCCCGCACAAAAATGCTGAACAAGCAGCACTGTTGTGTGAAAACATACGTTTACAGATAGCTGACTATGACTTTGCTGATATCGCAACAGGACTATGTGTTACGGTGAGCTTTGGTGTTGCAGATAATTCAAAAGTCACTGACTATGATCGATTACTATCTAATGCAGACAATGCCTTATACAGTGCTAAAAATAGCGGCCGCAACAGGGTTTTCATGCATAATAAGGGTTGCATGACACCAAGTTAAGGTTTTTGAAAATAAAAAGTGTGCAAACAATTGATCTTTTTTGGTTTGCACACATTAAAGTAACAAGACTGTTTTTTAGGCGTTAGTAATGCTAAACCTGTTGTTGTTAGTTTTTTTAATTATATTTATTGTCTGTTATTGGCGCTGGGATGACATCCGTAACCACTTTTGGCAGAAAAAATACCTTAATTACTCCCTCAATGCTCAGCAAAAAAAACTGCTATTAAACTATATGCCCATCTACCAAAAGATGACGGATGCAGACCGTGAAAAGCTGGAGCGTCACATTGTCTGGTTTTTAAATGAAAAGCACTTTATTGGCTGTGATGGCCTTAAACTTAATGATGCAATGAAGCTGATTGTAGCGGCCGATGCCTGTGTTTTAGTGCTTAATAAACCTTGGCCCCTGTATCGCAATGTAAAAGAGATCCTTTTATATCCAAGCGCTTATTATGCGCCGCAAACCTCCCGCGATAATGCAGGGCTCGTAAGCTATCACAATACCGTGCGCCAAGGAGAGTCTTGGCCGGGTGGAACCTTAGTACTGAGCTGGCATGATGTTCTTGAGGGCAATCGCTTACCAAGTGATGGACATAATTTGGTGTTTCATGAATTTGCTCATCAACTCGACCAAGAAACAGGGCAAACCACAGGCACGCCATTGCTTTCGAGTAATGAGGATTACCAAAAATGGGCGAAAGTATTTAGCCGCGCATTTAATCAACTCAAAACCCACTTAGCCTATGGCATGCCTCATGTTATTCACAGTTACGGGGCAACTAATGAGGCCGAGTTTTTTGCTGTTATCACCGAAACCTTTTTAGAAAAACCTGCAGAACTCAGGCAGTTTGACCCAGAAATTTATCATTTACTGGTTGGCTTTTATCAGTTTGATCCGATTGCGTGGCATTAGTCGTCTATTTACGTCTGTTTAACACGTATTGCTGGAATCTTGCTATGCTATTTGGTGCAATCTTAAAAGTGTGCATATAAGCAAAACAATAAAAAGTGAGATTTCAATGAAGAAAATGCTTCATACAGCGCTTGCTGTATCGATTTCACTTGCTCTATCAGGGCAAGTGGCTGCAACTGAGCAATCAAGTGATGACAAATGGCAAGTAGATACACCAAAAGGCCAATTCCTAGACGCTAAAATTAGTGTTGAGCAAGGCACGTGGATGAATGTTGATATTAGCCCTGATGGTAAAACAGTGGTGTTTGACTTACTCGGCGATATTTATACCATGCCAATGTCGGGTGGTACTGCAACGCAATTAACCAGTGATATTGCATGGCAAATGCAACCACGCTTTAGCCCTGATGGTAAGCACATTGCGTTTACTTCAGACCAAGGCGGTGGTGACAATATTTGGGTTATGGATGTAAACGGTGAAAACCAAAAGGCAGTAACCAACGAAACATTCCGCTTGTTAAATAGCCCAGCTTGGAGCCCAGATGGCGACTATTTAGTTGCTCGTAAGCACTTTACTGCAAGCCGCTCTTTAGGTGCTGGTGAAGTATGGCTTTACCACAAAGCGGGTGGCAAGGGGGTGCAACTAACTGCACGCGAGAACGACCAAAAAGACTTAGGCGAGCCAATGTTCTCACCTGATGGTCGTTATGTTTATTTCTCTCATGATGCAACGCCGGGTAAAACATTCCATTACTCAAAAGACTCTGTAGCGGGCATTTATAAAATTAAACGCTACGACCGTGAAACCGGCGAGATTGAAACAATTATTGATGGTATGGGTGGGGCTATACGACCGACACCTTCACCAGATGGTAAAAAACTTGCGTATATCAAGCGTGATGATTTCCAAACAAGCTTGTATTTATATGATCTCCATACCGGTGAGCATACAAAGCTTTATGGTGAGCTTGAACGCGATATGCAAGAAACATGGGCTATTCATGGCGTATACCCGACAATTGCTTGGACACCAGACAACGAACAACTGGTCTTTTGGGCGGGAGGGTCAATCCATAAGTTAGATGTGGATGATAAGTCTGTCTCGACTATTCCATTTAAAGTTGAAACCAATAAGCAAATTCAAAAAGCAGTGCGCTTTACACAAAACATCGATAGCGATAATTTTGATGTGAAAATGCTGCGTAATGTACAAATTTCACCAGATGGTGAAACAGCTATTTTTGAGGCGCTTGGTCATATTTATAAGCGTGATTTAGAGTCAGGCAAAGTAAAGCGTCTGACTAAGCAAGACGATCACTTTGAATTATTCCCGCAGTTTTCTCGTGATGGTAAGAAGATTGTTTACAGCACATGGGATGACAACGAGCAGGGCTCAGTACGCGTTGTGTCTGCACGTGGTGGTCGTGGCGATACCATTACTAAAGAGCCGGGTAAATATGTAGAGCCAACATTTAGCCCAGATGGCAAAACGGTTGTTTACCGTAAAGCGTCTGGCGGCAGTATCCTTAATCCAACATGGTCATTAGAGCCAGGTATTTACTCAGTAAGTGCTAAAGGCGGTAATTCAACACTTATCACTAAATCAGGGTATCAGCCGCAATTTGGTGCAGCGAATGACCGAATTTATGTGATGAGCCCTTGGCCAAAACCAACATTGAGCGTTGTTGAGCTTGAATCAAAACAAGTTCGCAAACTTTATGAGTCAGAGCATGCAACAGAGTTTAGAGTATCACCAGATGGTCAATACCTAGCGTTTGCAGAGCGTTTTAAAGTATTTGTTACACCATTTGTTGAGCGTGGCAAAACCATTAATATTGGCCCGAAAGATAGTCAATTCCCAATTGAGCAGCTCTCTGTTCGCGCAGGTGAAAACATTAGCTGGAGTGGCACAAGCGATAAACTTTATTGGAGCCTAGGCCCAGAGTTATATCATGCAAGCTTAGCGGGTTTATTTGATATTAACAAAAATGCAGAGACTGACTTTAAAGTTAAAAGCGGCGATAACATCGGTTTTACAAAAACCATGGCCGAGCCTAAATCAGTATTTGCGTTAACTGGCGCACGTATTATCACCATGAACGGTGAGCAGGTTATTGAAAACGGCGTTATTGTTACTGATGGTAAGCATATTAAAGCGGTTGGCAGTAAAGACAGTGTTGCTATTCCTAAAGGCGCAAAAGTAGTTGATGTAACCGGTAAGACGGTTATGCCGGGTATTGTTGATGCGCATGCTCACGGCTCGCAAGGCAGCGATGAGATCATTCCACAGCAAAACTGGAAGAACTTAGCGGGCTTAGCGTTAGGTGTGACAACGATTCACGATCCATCAAACGATACCACTGAGATTTTTGCTGCAAGCGAAATGCAAAAAGCGGGCATAATTGTCGCTCCTCGTATTTTCTCAACGGGTACCATTTTATATGGTGCGAATATGCCAGGTTATACATCGCATATTGATTCGTTAGAAGATGCTAAATTCCACCTTGAGCGTTTAAAGAAAGTAGGGGCGTTTAGTGTTAAATCATATAACCAACCACGTCGTGAACAGCGCCAGCAAGTTATTGAAGCAGGCCGCGAACTTGAAATGATGGTTGTGCCAGAAGGCGGTTCATTACTACAGCACAACTTAACCATGGTAGTTGATGGTCATACGGGTATTGAACACTCAATTCCTGTTGCCAATATTTACGATGATATTCGCCAGCTTTGGTCACAAAGTGATGTAGGTTATACGCCGACACTGGGTGTAGCATACGGTGGTATTTGGGGGGAAAATTATTGGTACGATAAGACCGATGTGTGGAATCACCCGCGCTTAAGTAAGTTTGTACCAAAGAATCAGCTTTTACCTCGCTCAATGCGCCGTGTTAAGGCGCCCGATCATCACTATAACCACTTTAACAATGCCCGTGTTGCAAAAGAGCTGCAAGACTTAGGTGTGTTAGTAAACTTAGGTGCTCATGGTCAACGTGAGGGGTTAGCAGCACATTGGGAAATTTGGATGTTTGCGCAAGGTGGTATGACGCCACTTCAAGCTATTCGTGCTGCAACTTTAGATCCTGCTAAATACATCGGCCTTGATAAAAATATCGGTTCTCTTGAGCCGGGTAAACTTGCCGATTTAGTTGTTATTGACGGTAACCCGCTAACTAACATTCGTGATACAGATAAAATCGATTACACCATGATCAATGGTCGTTTATTTGATGCTGCAACCATGAACGAAGTGGGTGAGAAAAAACGCGAAAAGTTATATTTTGAAGAAATCTAACAAAGCGAAAATCTAAACTGAAAGCGGCCATTGTGCCGCTTTTTTATTGTTTAGTTATTGCTTTAAATGAGGAAACTGTTTAATTCCTACTAGTTTTGCTTGGCAGATCATGCCCTCTACAAGCGTCATCAAATAGTGGCTGTGCGAGTCTAGCTGCGAGCTTTCCATGTTATTACATGCTGATAAGCGCTTTTTAATTAACTGCTGTACTGCCATTTTATGCTCTTTGCAGGCTTGATTTATCGGGCTTGCAGGATCAGCAAATTCAGCAGCAGTGTTAATAAATAAACAGCCATTGAAATCACCTAATTCTGTTACTTCAGAATTAAACCAAGCTTCATGGCAGCTGATCAACGTTGCTTTAAACTCTTCAACAGTGGTTTGCTTGCTGGTGGCATGCGTTAACCAATGTATAAACCTATTATGTCGCTCACTGAGGCACGCGAGTAATAATTCATCTTTACTTGCGAAATGGTGGTACATGGTTTTTTTGGCGACACCCGCCACACTAATGATTTCGTTTATTCCCACACTATGAATGCCTTTTTGATAAAAAAGTGACAAGGCGGTCAAAATAATATGTGTTCGTTTATCCATAACAAGGCCTCAATTGGTGATTAATGATAGCTTGACAGAAGTAGACCGACTTGTCTACTATCTGCTGGGTAGACAAGTCGGTCTACTTTTCGGAGGGTTTATGGATAATAAAGTAAGCAAAGCGGCTATTGCAGGTATATTTGCTTGTATGGCAATTTTTGTATTGGCCTATTTACAGCAATTAGGACATTACGGTGTGTGGTTGATGGCACCCTTTGGAGCAACAGCGGTGCTAGTGTTTGGTGTGCCACACAGTCCGCTTGCGAAAGCGAAGAATGTTATCGGTGGGCATCTTTTGACTGCCTTAATCGGTGTTGTATTTGTAAATTATGTCGGTGTAGGGGCTGTTGAAATTGCTATAGCAACAGGACTGGCAATTAGCCTAATGATGTTGACAGATACCGTACATCCAGCGGCAGGCGCAAACCCAATTTTGATAATGCAATCTATGCAAAGCTGGGATTTTTTAGTGATGCCCGTATTAATCGGAACGGTATTTATTGTGTTGTTTGGCTATTTAAGTCAATGGATATTAAGCAACCAATTGAATAGTCATAAAAAAACCGCTAACGAGTAGCGGTTTTTTAAAATGAATGAGTGTAATGAGATTACACAACACCACGCGGTAAACGACAATCGTGGTCTTTTTCAGCTAGGTTAACAATCCAAAGCTCTTCAGCTTTGTAACCATCATCGTTTGCTGTAACAACAGTAAACGGTGCTTTCTTAGCTGTTTTAGCCGGTGCAGCGGTTTTAGTTTTGGTTTTTTTCGCTGGTGCTTTTGGTGCTTCTTCTGCTTTAGGCTCAGCTGTTTTACCAGAAGTGAGCTCTTCAGTCAGCGCTGCAACATCAGCAAGGCGCAAGTTTTTGCCACCATCGATGCTATACCAACCAGGTTTTGTAGTGATTTCAGGTTTCTTACCATTCGCTGCTTCGTATGCTGCTTCGAAGGCATTTAACACTTCTGTTTTGTCTAGTTTGCTCATCAGAGACCCTATACGTTGTAAACACAGATTAAGAATATATATTTATACCTATTTTCAGCTTACTTTTCAATTTTTTGCGATTTTCCTTCCATTTTTCACTCATAAACGCCAAAATTTGCACAAAATAGAGGGTTGAAGGACGATTTTCATATGCAACGCAAACAATTTACTCAATTATTAAACGACATTCTTAAACCTGATTCTATCGCTGACTTTTGCCCAAATGGCTTACAAGTTGAAGGGGCGAGTGAAGTAAAAAAGATAGTGACGGGTGTCACAGCTAGCCAAGCATTGATTGATGCCGCTATTGCAGAAAATGCAGATACGATTTTGGTACATCATGGCTATTTCTGGAAAGGAGAGTCGCAGCCAATCACGGGCATGAAAAAACGCCGTATTGCAGCGCTTTTAAATAATGATATTAATTTATATGGCTATCACTTACCGCTAGATATTCATCCTGACATTGGTAATAACGCACAATTGGCAAATTTACTTGGTATTGAGTTCACTGGTGGGCTTGAGTCTGGCCCAAATAGTGTGCCGGTAAAAGGGCGTTTAAAAACACCACTAAGCGGTGAAGAATTTGCCGATAAAATTGCGAAAGTACTTAATAGAGCACCATTAACTAGTTTGGTCAGAAAAGAAAAAATCGAAACCATCGCTTGGTGCACCGGGGGTGGCCAAGGGTATATTGATTTAGCGGCTGCTCAAGGGATTGATGCTTATCTTACTGGTGAGGCCTCTGAGCAAACGATTCATAGTTCACGCGAGCAAGGCATCGACTTTTTTGCAGCAGGACACCATGCTACTGAGCGTTATGGCATTAAAGCCTTAGGCGAACTTTTAGCTGAGCAGCATGGTTTTGATGTAACGTTTATCGATATCGACAATCCAGTCTGATTAAGTCTACAGCGCCTCTGGATCAATCCAGCGGCGCACACTTACCCAAGCACTGCCAATTTTTTCATGAGCGACTCTGGTAACGGCAACCAGTACATCATCATCAGGTATAAACTGCTTATACGTCGGATACTGACTAAAATCTTGGAAGTCAGTTGCCGCAGGGATCACATCAACACCTTGTGCATTAAATAAATCTTTTGCTCGCGGCATATGGCTTGCTGAGGTGACTAGGGCTGTTTTTTTATCGACTAAATAAATGGCAAGTCGCTTCGCTTCTTCAGCGGTATCCATAGCGAGGGGATTTTGCTTAATTCGGGCGCCTTTAATGCCGAGCGCTTTTGCTGTTTCAAACATGAGCTGGCTATTGGTGGTGTTAGCAAAACCGCCCCCTGATACATAGAGAGTGGCGTTTGGGTAGTGGTGGGCAAGCTTAACACCTTCAAGTAATCGAGCAAGCGCACAATCGCCTAACTGGTGATTAGCGGCAAGGCGAGAGTTGGGCATTATAGAGCAGCCAAGTACCACAATATTATCGAGTTTAGGGTGTTTTGCTTGGTTAAATTGCCATGCAGGGTTATTGCTTGCAGCTATCAGTGACTGACCAATAAATGGCGTGCTTATCAGCATTAAATTTAAAATGCTAGCAAAGCCAAAGTAGAGTGCTTTGCGTTTATGGGCAATGGCTAAAAATACCATCACTAAAGTAAGCAGCCCGAGCAACGGCAGGGGCATTAATAATGAGCCAATGATCTTTTTAATTTCAAACATGTATCAGCATTATTGTTTGTAACAGATGCAGCTATGTTAATTATTTTGCCTTTCTTTAGCGACCGTTATTTTGCTTACACGTATTTAAAAAGTGGCGATAAACAGGGTTATCTTTCATATTCTTTTTCATCGCTAAATACATAGGGCGAGTAAGGCCAAGTGCACCTAACGGAATCGACTTAATGAGTCCTTGGCTTTCATAAGGGGTGACTAGCCAATCTGGTAATGCTGCAACACCCATTCCAGCGCTCACTAATTGGAAAATCAATAAACCTTGGTCAACCGTTTTAAGCGTGCCATCAAAGCGTGCATTTTGAATAAAATGTTTAAAGATATCTTGGCGCTCTCGCGGGATAGGGTACGAAATAATAGTTTCGTTTTTTAAATCAAGGGCGGTGACATAGGCTTTTTTTGCCAACTCATGATCCGGTGCAACGATTAATTTTAATTTAAAATCAAACAGGTGAGCATACTCAAGCTGATCGGGTTCACGAATATCAGAAGTCAGCACAAGATCTAACTCATCATTAATTAAATCTGGAATGGCGTCATAACTAAAGCCGCGCTCATAATCAATTTTGATATCAGGCCAAAAGTTATTAAATTCTTTGATAGTTGGTAGCAACCAATGAAAGCATGCATGACACTCAACACTTAAACGTAAATTTGAAATTGGCTGATTCAGGCTTTCTTTTAAACGACACTTTGTCGCTTCAACCCTCGGTAAAACCTCATTAGCAAGCTCCAGCAGTAACATGCCTTGCGGTGTAAAACGCACAGGCTGCGTCTTACGTTCGAACAGTTGGCAATCTAGCTTATTCTCGAGATCTTTAATTTGATGTGATAAAGCCGATTGAGTTAAAAACAACTCGCGGGCGGTATTGACCAAAGAGCCTGTCTCTTTAAGGGTCGCTATGGTTTTTAGGTGCTTTATATCAATCATCTTTAAAAAATCTCATGAAAAATGTGAGCCAAACTCAGATTACGAACATAGTACGCTTAAGAATTTGTTTTTTCAACGTCTAGACGTCTAAAGTTAGTGGTTGCTTTAACTGTTTTTTTACAATACGTTTTTTTACTGTCAATTGACATCGCTGTCATTGTTTTTTTACTTAACTTATATCAAAAAGCTATGAATATACCTCAAGTTGGTTTTTGGAGATCTCTTTAGGTTTTTGATTAGGGTTAACTCACTTCTCACTTAGGCAAAGCGACCTGACTTACAACTAAGATATTATTTTTAAAACTGTTATTATCGTGCAATCAGTACGATTTTATTTTTCAAAGGGATACCAGTGTTACGTACACTACTTTTAACCTGTGCTTGTTGGGTTATGCCTGCTCTCGCTGGCACTATTTACAGCCAGTTTCCAACAGAGATTGATCCGCATGAGCACTATGTTTTTTATTCCCATGGTTTTATCGTCGAAGGTAAAAACCCTAAGCCTGTTCACAAAACCTTTGGTGTTTATGACTTTATTTCGGTAAAAGAAGCACTTGCAGATGATAGTTATCATTTAATTGCCTATCACAGGCCAAAAGACACTGAACCATTTGCATTTGCGAAAAAACTTGCTGCAGATGTTGAAGCATTGATCAGCGCCGGTGTTGATGAGTCGAATATTAGTTTGGTTGGTTTTTCACGGGGTGGGGCATTGTCGATACTGGCAGCCAATGAGCTTAAACGCACACATATTAACTTAGTTATATTGGCAGGTTGTGCTGGCCTAATAAAAAAGAACTCATCAGTTAAAGCTTACGGCAAGGTTTACTCTATCTTTGAACGCTCAGATCAGGTTGGCTCTTGCCAGTTTTTAATTGATAGAAGTGCAGTAACTAAGTTCGAAGAACTAAGCATCAATACGGGGCTCTCCCATGGTGCATTTTATAAGCCAAAAGATGAGTGGCTGTTACCAATTAAGAAGTGGCTGAAGGATTAACTATGCCTTATTTATTGCTATTGCTCGTTTTTGTGATCAGTGTTTTCGGCGTGAGCTCAGTAAGCCATGCTGAGCCATTTATTTTGCCACGTACTAATACTGTGTTACTTAAAGATAAACATACCGAAAACGAATACCCCATTACAATTAAACTGCCACGCAGCTACCAAAAACAAAACCAGAAGCGCTACCCCGTTGTTTACCTGTTAGATGCAAACTACAGTTTGCCAATTGCCTCTGGCGTCAGTCGCTTAATGATGAATTCGGGGGCGATGGAAGAGGTGATTATCGTCGCAGTAGGGTATCAAAAAGGTTTGCCGGGGCTTAATAGCCGTATTTATGACTATACGCCATTTGAAGATAAAAATTGGCAACGTAAAACTGGCGGAGCAAGCCAGTATCTAAACTTTCTAAAACAATCTGTATTGCCATATATTAAGGCTCACTATAGAACAACCCAAAAAAGTACGTTAGTCGGTAACTCGCTGGGTGGTTTATTTGCTTCCTTTACCTTATTCACTGAGCCTTCGCTTTTTTCAAATTATATTATCGGCAGTCCTTCAGTGTGGTTTAAAGAAAACTCAATATTAGCTATGGCTGTAAAACCAGCTGCCAACACAACAAAAGTTTACATCGCAGTGGGAGAACTTGAAGAAAGTGAAGGTGAAAAAATGGTGTCGGGCGCAAGGCAATTAGCAGCTAAAATTAATAAACAAAGCGGCGCGCTTGTTACAACAAATTTATTTGTTATTCCTCAGGCACGCCATGCAACCGCATTCCCAACAACGATTACCCAAGCCCTAGACTGGATTTACCAGACCAATACCAACCCGCAATAATACTTAATTAAGCGGATTGGTATAAGAGCAATTAAAGAGCGTGACACTTTTTATATTTTTTACCGCTACCACAAGGGCACTCGTCATTACGGCCAATTTTAATATCTGCAACTGGCGTTATATCACCATCTAGGTAACGCCATAGGCCATCTTCTTTAATAAAACGCGACTTTTCGTGTAACTCACAATATAAGCTTTGGTAAAAGTAATTTGCTTTAAATTCTACAAAACCTTCTTGATCATTATGTTCTGTATCTAAAACACTTAGCTTGGTAAAACGGCAGCTATTAGCAAAATCTTTAATTTCGCGAACCGGGTTTGCGGCTTGTTGGCTTTGTGCATAGGTGCTAAATACATATTTTGCATCTTTCAGCGCGTATGCACTAAAACGAGAACGCATAAGTTGCTCTGGCGTATTAGCTTGGCTTGCACCTGTATGAAAAGGTTGGCAGCAAAGCTCGTAAGTCGATTCGCTGCCACAAGGACAAAGGGGGTGTGTGAGTGATGTCATAACAACTTACCTAAAACTATAAATTGTTATTTTAACAAGCCTATTGTGGCTGCGGTACTAAATTGTTTAATTGAGCGCTTTTTGTAAAGCAATAAAACTTAGCAGATGCCTGCTCAAGGTTTAAGTTCATCGAATCAAGTTGATGATTGTTTACAATATCTGTCCATGTGATCACAGCAGCAAAGTTACCGTTATGTAATGCTGAGCTAAGTACGTACTCAAGGTTTACTAAATGCTTTTGTCTGATCACAAGTAGTTTGCTGGTATCAATTGAACACGAATCTAATAATGCTTTGCTAGGAACATGATCAGGGGCAATTAATAGTGTCCATGCATTTTGGCTATTGTAATGATGCAATACTTTTAATAGCTCAAAGGTTGCTGATATTTCGTCTTCAATTTGAATTAAATTAACAGACGCTTTGTCGTTATCTTGTTGGTAGCTTTTAACTGTTCTTAAGGTAATTGGCTGTAACATAACTTTCACTCACTGGTTGTTTATACAGTATGTGTATACAGTAGTTTATACAGTGTTTTTGCGCAAGTACTTTTTTGCTATTTTTTAACCAATCATTCAGTTTTATGTTAATTAAATTCATTTAGTTCTTATTAAACAATGGGTTACTTTTTTGTTTTGGAAGGTCAAAAAGGTGAAAAATTTATCATTAAAATTATACAGTATTCTATACAGTACTGTATGAGCTACTATATTTTGCTTCTATACAGGTGTTTTGCATAAAAAAGCCGGTTTAAAAACCGGCTCTTTATCTTTGCAATTTTGCTATTTATCTAAATAGGTATTTAAAAACTCAAGATATGCGTTTGAGGCTTTAATGCGGTTTTCCTTTTTAGTAAAACCATGGCCTTCATCATCGAATAATACATATTCGACAGGCACATCATTTGCCTTTACAGCGGCAACGAGCTCATCGCTTTCAACTTGTAAAACGCGTGGGTCATTAGCACCTTGAATCACCATTAATGGCTTAGTGATGTTTTTAGCATGAAATAGTGGCGAAATTGCACGGTGACGCTCACTGTCTGTAGCGGGGTCGCCCATTTCATCGTACAGTGCCTTTTTAAAGCTTTCCCACCATGGTGGAATCGAGTTTAAGGTTCTAACCCAGTTTGTTACACCAAAGATATTAATGCCTACTTTGAATTCTTCAGGTTCAAAGGCAAGTGCTGCGGCGGTCATAAAGCCACCGTAGCTGCCCCCCATGATACCAATTTTATCGGCATCGACCCAATCTAGGCTTTGCAGGTGTTTTTTACCGTAAACAATATCTTGTAAATCATCAGTGCCATGTTTTTTATCATCTAAATGGAAGAAGGTTTTACCATAGCCTGAGCTGCCTCGGTTATTAACCGCAAAAATGGCATAACCATGATTGACTAGATGTTGCTGCATCGCACTATATCCAGTACGGCTTTGTCCACCAGGGCCGCCATGCACCCAAACTAAAGCAGGTACTTTATTGTTGCTGTTGGCTTGCTTAGGTTTATATAAAACCCCCGGGATTTCTAAGCCATCGAAGCTCTTAAAGCGCACAATTGTGCTCTCAACTAAGTCACTTTGATTAATTGCATCACTTAATGTGTTAGTTAATTGTTTAGCTTTCGGCTCACCGACTTGCCACACAAATAAATTGCTTGGCGAGGTGTCTGAATTTAAATAAAACGCCATAGTTTTTTCATCAGCTGAAAAATTAACACCACGTAAGTTACCTGCAGGCAACGATGGCATAGCAATACCTTTACCTGTGGTGGTATCGATTATCGACACCTTAGTGCTGGCGTCGGCATTAACACCACTTACTTGATAACGGCCAGATTTAGAGAAGTATATAAAGCTGACATCCCACTCATCTTTGAGGGCAGGGCTGTGCTCGCCGGTAGTTAAGTCATAACGCCACACTTCTGCAAACTCACCTTTAGCATCGGTTGAGTAATACAATGATTTACTGTCTCTTGAGAAGGTTTCTGGGCCATACTTAGCGTCGTCGTCATGACGGGTGATAAGCTCTGGTTTAAGGTTTTTTTTAAGCGTATCGAGAATGAACACATCGCTGTCTTTGTTCGAATTGTTTTTCGATAAAGCAATAAAGCGGCCGTCAGGGCTTATCGCACCGACATCCAGCCCCATGGTATTTTGATAAACTGGCGTTACTTCATAGCTGTTAGCATCAACAAGATATAGGTCCATAAACTTAGCATCACGCTGATTGCTGGTTATAAAAAAGTGTTTACCGTCTTCTGTGAATCCTGCAAATCCTGCACGGGTTTCTTCACCTGGGGTGAGGTCTTTAACTGTGCCGTCTGTTTCGCGAACATAGACGTGATAACGCTCGTTACCACCTGAGTCTTTAGTAAATAGTACGCGCTCATCTTTAGGAAAATAAGCCACTGCATAAGTACTGTCTTCAAAGTCTGTTAAGCGGGTTTTTTTGGCGGTTTTTATATCTACTTCATACAGGCTATAAATGCCGCTTTCATCACTGCTAACAAGTATTTTGTCGCCTTTTGGTGAAAAGCTGCTGCCCATAATTGAGGTTGTATCAAAAAAGGTTTCAGCATCATACTGTTTAACAGTTTGGCTTTGTTGCACGCTTTCGGTGCTGCTTGTTGATTGGGTTGATTGTGAACATCCTGCAAGTGCAAGGCTGAGTGCACATGCCACGGCTGCTAGTTGAAAACTCGGTTTCATTGTAATTATTCCTTGTTAATTTTTCGTTATAAAGTGTTGCCTGTTCATAATCTAAACGCAAGTTTTACCCGTTCGATATTTGTTTCAAATCATGTAAATAAATAGGGACATGAGTGTGATATTATTTTTCCACTATTAAAGGAAGTAAACATGATTGCAATAAACAACCTCAATAAACGTTTTGCCTCAGCCCACGTTTTTGAAAACTACAATAAGCAATTACAAGGTAAAAGAGTTTGTTTACAGGCAGCCAATGGCAGAGGAAAAACAACGCTACTGATGATGCTCGCTGGCCTAGAAGAGCCACAGTCAGGGCAGATTTTATACAATAATGAGGCATTAAAATCACCGCAAAACGATGTTTCAATTGCAAGCGATCGTATTGTGCTGCCTGATTTTTTAACTGCGAGGCAAATTATTGAACTTAGTTTCAAGGCATTAAAGAAAGACATACCAAAGCAGCTCATTACAGGTTTTAACTTTACAGAGCATCTCAACACTCGCTTCAGTTCTTTATCGAGTGGAAACCAAAAGAAATGCCAGCTTATTACTGCTTTTTTAAAGCAAGCCCCATTTTTACTATTAGATGAACCGAGTGCAGCGCTTGATCAAACAAGTATTCAATTTTTGCTGACCTTACTTGATGACTACTTAGATGATAAACCTAATGGGCAAATCATAATCACAAGCCACGAACCTCAGGTGTTTATACAGCACGGTTTTGAGTGTACAGCATTATGATTGACTCTCTTGCTAGCTACGTGTCATTCCTTGCTTATCGATACTTAGCATATACGACTAACCTTAAAAGCATGCTGTCTCAGTTAAAGAGCTTTAGCTTGTTGCTCGCACTGTTACTTGGCCCTGCATTTCTTGGTATGGTTTTACTGTTGTTTTTAGGGCTTGGGAAAATAGTCGATAGCCATGCAGAACCTGCTTCTGGCGCCAAATTAGCATTGGTTTATCTTTTACTTGAATCGGTGATGTTATGGGCCATGGCGCCAGCCATTAAAAATGTGCAAAACAGGGCATTTCAGCGAAGCCTTTATAAACCCTCTTGGCGAGTATGTGTTGACTGCAAGTTATTATTTTTAAGTAATGTTTGGCTCATTGCGAGTTTATTAATAGCTGTAGATTTATCGTTGAAACAATGGCTACAAGTGCCTCATTTTATGATTTTTGTGTTTTTGCAGTGGCTATGTGGGGTATTTGTTCTTTATAGGCCAATTGCACTTTTTTATAGCTTGTTAATAAGCTCTGTACTGATATTACTGCCTGTTAGTTTATCTTCGCTGCAATACTATCTAGGATTTGTTGCTATTTTCAGCTGCTCGACTTTAATCCCTTCTGTAAGAATTAGCCATAAGTTGAAAGTACACTCGTTTGCTTTATTTTGGTTTAGTTACTTTTTACAACACAGTTGGTGTTTAATATGGCGTTGCTCAGTTCTGGTTGCATGTTTGTTTTCTTTATTACAGCTAATAACAATTCGGAGTGACTTTAGTGATCTGATACAGGCTGTAGCTTTATCAGTATGTGTGTTGCTAACTAGCTCGTTACAGTTCGATTGCATGGCTGTTTTTAAAAAATATCGGTTATTCTTTCAAAGTAATAACCAAGACAATCTGTTTTATGTAAGCCATTTTATACCGAGTCTTATATTTTTTGCTGTGGCTTTAATGGTAGTTATAAGCATGCTTGGCACTAACTTAATTTACATACCCATTGGCGCAGGCTGGTGTTTATTACAGCAATATATAGCGCAAAAAAAACCAGCGCAATTTGCGCTGGTTTGGTTTTTCATAACAATTGGAATTGTTTTGCTAGCTTAGGCAGCGTCTGCTTTTTTATCGCTTTCGCCACGGGCTACTTTACCAGCAACTAAGTCTGCTGGGTCAAAGTCGTCAACGTTAATAACGTCAAGACGGGCTTTTTCAACAGCAGCTAGTTTGTCGGCTTCTGCTTGACTTAAAATGCCAGCTTCTAGGCCCATTTGCGCTACTTTATCAAGCTGGAAGAAAGGCAGTTTTACGCCTTTTTCACGGCATACCTTATCAAACAGCGGCTCAACTTCGAGAATGTCTTTAAGCGTTTGCTCTTGACGACCAACAAGGTTAAGTGGTTCGTTTTTAAGGTAAATGTAGTTAGCTAAACGGTTACGAGTTTCGCTTGGTACTTGTAATAAGTGCGCAAGTTTATGCTCAAGCTTATCAGTAGGTTTACGAACTGGACGACCGAATGGGAATAACATAATTTTTAGCATTGCACGAAGTGGTGCAGATGGCATGTTATTGATTAGGTCAGCAAGAGCTCGTTGACAGTGGTAAAGGTGATCTTGGCAGCTCCATTGAACTAGCGCAAAATCTTCTTTTTTACGGCCTTCGTCGTTGTAACGTTTAAGTGTTGCAGATACAAGGTATAAGTAGCTTAGTAAGTCACCTAAACGTGCAGAGATACGCTCTTTACGCTTCAATGAACCACCAAATACCGCCATGCTGATATCTGACATTAATGCTAATGATGCACTGAAACGTGACGCAACTCGATAAAACTCAGCTGTTTCGTCTTTGTACGGCGTACTTGTGAAGCGAGCATTCGTTAGTGCTAACCACTTAGTACGAACAAGGTTCGAAATAGTAAAGCCAACGTGACCCATTAATGCTTTATCGAATACTGCAAGCGCTTCTTCGCGGTCTTCAATTGCACAAGCGCCTAGCTCAGTTAACACGAATGGATGACAACGAATTGCACCTTGACCATAAATGATCATGTTACGCGTTAAGATGTTTGCACCTTCAACAGTGATTGCAATTGGCGCACCTTGATAACCACGACCTAGGTAGTTGTTTGGACCAAGCATGATGCCTTTACCACCATGAACATCCATACCGTGAATTGTTGCTTCACGCATTTGTTCAGTTAAGTGGTATTTGATAATCGCAGATACAACCGATGGTTTTTCACCAAGGTCAACAGCACCGGTAGACATGCTAACGGCAGCATCAGAGCTATAAGCGTAGCCTGCAAGTTTTGCCATTGATTCTTCAACACCTTCCATTTGACCAATAGGTAAACGGAATTGACGACGAATACGGCTGTAAGAACCTGTTGCAAGCGCAATTGTTTTAATGCCACCTGTTGAGTTAGACGGCAAGGTGATTGCACGACCAACAGATAAACATTCAACTAGCATACGCCAACCTTGACCAGCCATTTTCGGGCCACCAATGATGTAATCAAGTGGTACGAAGATGTCTTTACCGCGAGTAGGACCATTTTGGAATGGTACATTTAGCGGGAAGTGACGACGGCCAATTTCTACTCCAGGAGTATCTGTTGGGATTAACGCACAGGTAATACCAGGTTCTTTATTATCACCTAGTAAACCGTCTGGATCTTGTAGTTTAAATGCAAGACCAAGTACAGTCGCAACAGGAGCAAGAGTAATGTAACGTTTGTTCCACGTTAGGCTAATACCAACAACTTCTTCGCCGTTCCATTGACCTTTACAAACAACACCGTAGTCAGGAATTGCACTTGCGTCAGAACCAGCTTCTGGTGATGTTAAAGCAAAACATGGGATCTCTTGACCACTCGCTAAACGTGGTAAGTAATGATCTTTTTGCTCTTTAGTACCATAGTGCTGAAGTAATTCGCCCGGACCTAATGAGTTTGGTACACCTACGATAGATGAAAGTAACGTTGATTTACTTGTTAGCTTTTGCAGTACACATGATTGTGCATAAGCAGAAAACTCTAAACCGCCGTATTCTTTTTTGATGATCATGGCAAAGAATTTATTATCTTTTAGATATTGCCAAACATCTTGCGGTAAATCAGTTAATTCGTGCGTTGCGTGCCAGTCATCTAACATGCTACACACTTCTTCAACTGGGCCATCAATAAACGCTTGTTCTTCGATAGTCAGTTTTGGTGCTGGGTATTGGTGTAATTTGTTCCAGTCAGGACGACCACAAAATAGATCCGCTTCCCACCACGTAGTACCTGCATCGATTGCTGATTTTTCAGTATCCGACATTGTCGGGGTTACTTTTTTAAATGCAGCAAAAATAGGTTTGATGATGTATTGTTGACGAATGCTTGTCACAGAAAGTGGCACAGCAACAAGTAAGAATAGTAGCCAACTGATTGCACCAAACGCGCCAGCAAAAGTGCCAACAAGTAAGGTCGCAATGGCAATACCTAAACAGGTATTCCAGCTCGATCTGTGGTAACTCGCCACACTAAGTAGCACGAGTAAACCAAGTAAAAATATGAGAGTCATTGATTATTCCTTAATAGAGGTCAGACCACCTCTTTTAGAGTAGCGCTACAACCATGAATTATCAAGAGGGGAACAAAGATAAAACGATGCTTTGTAAAACCTTTTAATGAGTAAACTGTATGAACAGTGCAAAAAAATTTACAGTGGGCTTATGACTATTTAGTTTATGTAAATGGTACATGTAAAAAGGTGTGTAAAATATGCACTATTTATCAGATAGTTCTGAAAATCTCAGCATAGCAGTTGCCATCTTTAGCGCTATGTACAACAATGAGCGCAGGCAGGGATCAGCCCATCATGCCTTTTACTTCGATTAGTTTTATAGGTTAATAGTTCTATGTGTGAGTTGCTTGGCATGTCAGCCAATGTACCAACGGATATTTGTTTTAGTTTTTCGGGCTTATTAGAGCGTGGTGGAAACACTGGCCCGCATAAAGATGGTTGGGGCATCACCTTTTATGAGGGTAAGGGCTGTCGCACATTTAAAGATCCCGAGCCAAGTTGCCAATCAGAAATTGCCAAACTCGTTAAAGCGTATCCTATTAAAAGTATTTCGGTGATAAGTCATATTCGCCAAGGGAATCGTGGTCGTGTATGCCTTGAAAACACGCATCCGTTTACCCGCGAGTTATGGGGCCGTGAAATTACGTATGCACACAACGGGCAATTATCTAATTATCATGATTTAAAACCAGATTACTATCGACCTGTCGGTAACACTGACAGTGAACTGGCGTTTTGTTGGCTGCTCGATAAAATTCGCGAAAAATACCCTAAGCGGCCATCAAATATGGCGTCTGTATTTCGTTACGCGGCAAAGCTTGCCCATACGCTGCGCGAAAAAGGCGTATTTAATATGTTACTTACCGATGGTGTTTATGTGTTAGCTTATTGCACTAATAACCTACATTGGATCACACGGCGTGCACCGTTTGGCAAAGCGACATTAATTGATGCAGACATGGTGATTGATTTTCAAAAAGAAACCACACCGAACGATGTGGTTACCGTTATTGCAACACGGCCTCTCACCAATGATGAACGCTGGCAGAAAATGGAACCCGGTGAGTTTGCACTGTTTAAAATGGGCGAAAAAATTTAAATAAAAGATGAAGCGCTATTAAGGCGCTTCATTACTCACTTCATTTGTTACGGCGACTGGTGTGGTCACAGTGAATGAATTAAGTTGCACTTCAAATTGCTCTACGCCTTTTTCACCTTTCCACATACGCACGAGCATGTAGTCCATTTCTGGGGCAAACCACGCCAATGCTTGGCGTTTATCGTTATCATATAAGCGCTTAACTTTAATCGCTTCTACATTACCAACAGGTAACGAGATCACTTCGGTGCCGATGACTTCAAAGTCGTAATTGCGAAGGTTGCCTTTTTTATCAATCAATGGATACGATAATTGCGTTTTACCTTGTTTTAACTCTTCGCGCACTTGCACTTGGTAAGACAGTGAATCTTGAAAATCGTCAGACCAATCAAGCTTTAATGGGTATTTACTTTCGCTGCTTTGTACTTGTTTTTGCGCCGCATCAAATTTTAAGCTGTATTCTTTATCAGGCCCTGTGCCTGAGCGCTCCATGGTGTAACTTAGCGGAGAAATTTTTTGATCATGGTAAGTAAATTTAGATGTTTCTTTTCGTGAGTCAGAAAAAATCATCCATTCGATTTCGCTGTGATAAGTGATCACGTAGTTACCGTCTGCTGCTTTTTTAAGCTCGCGGATTGCTTTACCATGGGTTTCGCCTTTACGAAGTACATCGTATTTGGCTTCATATTGAGTGAGATCGCCAGCTAAAACACTGGTAGGAAGTAATAAAGTGCCCACACAAGCGAGTAGGGCACTTAAATTTTTATTCTGGATAGTGCGCGCCGTGTGCAGGAAGTTTCTTTTCGTCAAAAACTGCATAATCTGCTTCCATCTTGAGTCGTTGTTCACTGAACCACTTGACCACCAATGGATAGATTATATGTTCTTGCTGATGAACACGTTGTGCGAGTGTCTCTGCGGTATCGTTTTCGAGTACCGGCACTTTGGCTTGAAGAACAACGGGACCGCCGTCTAGCTCTTCTGTGACAAAGTGAACACTGACACCATGAACGTCATCTTTTGCATCTATCGCTCGTTGGTGGGTATTCAGCCCTTGGTACTTAGGCAACAAAGAAGGGTGAATGTTCAACATTTTTCCCTTAAATTTTTGCACTAAGCTAGGAGTAAGAATACGCATAAAACCAGCTAATACAACTAGATTTGGTTCAAAATTGTCAATAATGTCCATTAACTCAGCATCATAGGCCTCGCGCGAGTCAAAATCTTTATGGCTAAGTACACGTGTTTGTATACCTGCATTTTTTGCTCGCTCAAGGCCATAGGCGTCGGCTTTATTACTAATAACAGCGGCGATTTCGGCTTTTATCTCACCACGCGCACATGCGTCGATGATGGCTTGAAGGTTTGAACCGCTACCAGAAATTAATACAACAAGACGACAAGGGGTCATTAGTCACGACCACCTAAAATTTCTACTTGCTCTTCGCCTGCTTTCGCATCTTGGATCTCACCGATATGCCATGCATTTTCGCCAAGATCTTTAAGGATTGTTAAGCTTTGCTCAAGTTTGTCTGCTGGAACAACTAAAATCATACCAACACCACAGTTGAATGTACGGTACATTTCGTGTGTTGTGATGTTGCCGTTTTCTTGTAACCAGTTGAAAACAACAGGCCATTCCCAGCTGTCACCTTTGATAACTGCTTTTGCAGATTCAGGAAGTACGCGCGGGATATTTTCCCAGAAACCACCACCCGTGATGTGAGATAACGCGTGTACGTCAACCTGCTTGAATAGCTCAAGTAGTTGTTTAACGTAGATACGAGTTGGCTCTAAAAGGTGATCGCCAAGTGTTTTGCCTTCAAGCTCAGCGCTCGTGTCTGCGCCAGATACTTCAAGAACTTTACGAATTAATGAGAAGCCGTTTGAGTGAGGACCACTTGATGCAAGGGCGATTAATTGGTCGCCTGCAGCAACTTTAGTACCGTCGATAATTTTTGATTTTTCTACAACACCAGTACAGAAACCAGCCATGTCGTAGTCTTCGCCGTCGTACATACCTGGCATTTCAGCAGTTTCACCACCGATTAATGCACAGCCAGAAAGCTCACAGCCTTTACCAATACCTGTTACAACATCAGCCGCAGTGTCTACGTCTAATTTACCAGTTGCATAGTAATCAAGGAAAAATAGTGGCTCTGCACCTTGTACAATAAGGTCGTTTACACACATAGCAACAAGGTCGATACCCACTGTGTCGTGCTTTTTAAGATCGATTGCTAAACGTAGTTTTGTACCAACGCCGTCTGTGCCAGCAACCAGTACAGGCTCTTTATAGCCAGTTGGTAGTTCGCAAAGTGCGCCAAAACCACCGATACCGCCCATTACTTCAGGACGTCTGGTTTTTTTAACTACGCCTTTAATACGCTCAACAAGTGCATTACCGGCATCGATATCTACGCCCGCGTCTTTATAGCTAAGAGACTGTTTTTGTTCGCTCACAGGTTTTCCTCAAAAAAGTTGCATGTGGGTTGCTTAGAAACGCGCGTATTTTACAACAATTGCAATGGCGCGGCTAGTTGAAAAATCACTTTAACCGACTTGACAAGGACAGTTGTCCGGCTTTTTTGCTTTCAAGTTACAAGGCAAAAGTATCAAGTAAATGTCACTTTGACCTTGTAACTAGAGACTTCTCACTATTTGTTAAGCTTTCGCAGTTAAAATAGCGCGTAGGGGGGCTGGGTAACCTTCAATGGTTTTGCTAGTGTCATTTGGGTCTAAAAAGTCGACCAATGATTCGTTTTCCATCCACTGGGTTTTACGTTGTTCTTCAAGCGTTGTGATTGCACAGTCTTTAACTTGTACATCTTTAAAGCCAACGCGCTCCATCCATAGTTTTAATGCCGCGGTGCTTGGGATAAACCACACATTACGCATTTTTGCATAACGGTCGGTTGGCACTAAAGCTGTGTACTCATCACCTTCAACAACCAGTGTTTCAAGGACTAACTCACCGCCAGGACGAAGCTGCGCTTTTAATTGCGCTAAAAAGTCGATTGGTGAACGACGATGATATAAAACACCCATCGAAAATACTGTATCAAATGCTTTTAGCTCTGGCAGAGCTTCAACACCTAATGGCAATAAATGCACGTTTTCATCTTGGTGGTAATGCTTTATCGCTTGGAATTGGCATAAGAATAAATCAGATGGATCGATACCTACCACAAAATTAGCGCCTTCACCGCGCATACGCCACAAGTGATAACCTGAACCACAACCAATATCAAGCACAGTGCGGCCTTTTAACGGTTCAATATGAGGCAGTAAACGATCCCATTTCCAATCACTGCGCCACTCAGTATCAATCTCGATACCGTGTAAGCTAAATGGCCCTTTACGCCATGGCATCATGCGCTTTAATAAATGCGTTAACTGTTTTTGCTGACCCTCAGATAGCTCATCACCGGTGCCGATTTGTACTTTATCCTGTAGGTTTACATGGTTTGTGCTTACCTCAGGTAAGTTTTTTAGCACTTTTTGCCATTTAGGTAAATCGCCGTGGCTGGCTTCGAGTTCCCAGTGCTTTAATTGACCAGGCAAAGTTTCGAGCCAGTGACTTAGCGGGCTTTGTGCAATCGCAGCGTAAAATTGGTTAAACCATTGAGACATGAAATACTCTTTATATCGTTGTGATGATTACTTGATTGCAATCATCGAGCAGAAGTTAAAACATTGATACCACACTTGTGTTTGGCTAAAACCAATTTCACTTAATCGGTTTAAGTGGGTAGATAAATGATCAGGGCGCATGACATTTTCGATAGCTGTGCGCTTTTGGCTGATCTCAAGCTCTGAATAGCCGTTATGACGTTTAAAATCATGATGTAAATCAATGAGCAAATTATCGCATTGCTCATTTTCACCTCTAATTTTTTCGCTCAGCAGCAAAACGCCGCCTGGTTTTAAATTTGCGTAAATCTTTTCAAGCACCGCTTGGCGCTTTTCAGGTGGAATAAACTGAAGTGTAAAGTTCATCGCCACCACAGAGGCATTCTCGATGGCTAAATCGTTTATATCACCCAGCGTGACAGTGACCGGCACGTCAGAGCGAAAACCTTGTAAATGTAATTTACAACGCTCAACCATCGCTTCTGAGTTATCAACGGCAATAATATTACAGTTATCGGTGCGAATATTACGGCGCATACTTAAAGTTACAGCACCAAGTGAACAGCCTAAGTCGTATAGGTTTGAATTACTTTGCGCGTATTCGCCAGCCAGTTTACCTATGGTGCTAACAATGGTTGCGTAACCCGGCACCGAGCGCTGGATCATATCTGGGAAAACTTCTACTACATGTTGGTCAAAGCTAAAGTCTTTAACCGCTTGCTCAGTGGCATAAATACTGTCTTTTTGCGTCACGTGAACAGTCTCTTTAAAAAATAATACCGCTATTTTAGCATTTTTAACTGGATAGTCAGTGATAAATTCAGTAGCTTGGCTAGAATTATCAATAACAAGTACAAAAAAGAGAAGTTTAATGACAAAAAGCAAAGTGATTAGTACAGAAGATATCTTATCAACTCTGTGTCATTCAGTGACTGGAGTTCTGTCTTCAGCAAGTGGTAATAGTATTAGTTATTCTGCCATGGTACAAAAAATAACCCGCACCTGTATGCGCCCAGATATTGGCTGTTTTGTATTATTCGATGGTGGTTTTACTGGCCTTGTGGTAACAAACTTCACAGCGCAAGCAGCCATGGAAATTTACCATGATTATATGCGTAACATGGGTATGCCTGAGGACGAAATTGCACAAAGCCATTTATCAGATGATGTGGCAAACGTACTCGGCGAGCTGATGAACCAAATCGTTGGTGACTTTACGTCAAAAGTACGCGACCAACTGCATACTTCTATTACGCAAAACCAACCTAAGATGATGGCGATTAACAAACAGGTGCAAATTTCTGTTGATACCACCATGGATAGACCACAAGCGCGCCGTGTGACCTTCACTACAGCGAAGCAAAATATCTTCTATCTTGAACTGGCAATGGATAAAACTGAATTTATCAAGCTTCATGACTTTGATATTTCAGAAGCGGTTGACCCAGATGACATCATCGAAAACGAAGCTAAACAAAAAGCTGAAAAGCAAAAAGCATCATCACAAGCAGACGATGCAGATGACGATTTTATGGCAGAGCTTGGTTTGTAACAGTTTACGTTGGGTAGAGCGCAGCGAAACCCAACGGTATGAGCTGTCAGCTATCAGATAAAATAGAGGCGCGGTCTAGACCGCGCTTTTTTGTGTTTAAATTTTCTGTTGAGTTCAATGTGGATTTGTTTATAGATTCTAAATTACACATCCATATTTAATTTTCTAATTTCGCCAGAGCAACATAGGATCTTCAACTGAGGATAATTTAGTTAGTACTACCCAATCAGTTCCTTTCCCAAACGCATCTTTTACAAACCAATCCATACGGATGAAAATATCTTGGTAACCATCACGATTAAAGTCTGCACGTGCAACTTGAGTATAATGCACCTCTAAACCATCTACCTCTACCGAAATACTGTTTTCACGTGATGCTGCAACGAACGTAAGGCTTTTATCGTAAGAAGATAAACTACCAGTTCGCCCTTCTAAACTTTCGCCTCCTAAATTGGGAATCGCCGAAGCAGGAAGGTGCTTAATTGTTTCGTAGTCAAATAATTCAGGCCAGAAACTATAGGCAGTTTTTGGTGCGTTGAAGTATCTATTTGCCCCCACACAGTTGGCTTTAAGCCATTGCCAGCGGTCATACTCCCAGTCCACAACAATATCATCGCCGCTTTGAAGTACAAAAGAGCACCCTTTAGCAAAAAATGGCTTTTCATCAGTTCCTGTAAACTCAATATTGAATTTGATATCCTCCAAAGAGCCATTAGTCTCGATTTGTTGTTCAAATATCAATGGATTCAGCCAAGCAGTTTCAATGTTTTGCTGTTGTTTTGATGGTTGGTTGCTTGTAGAGCAAGCGCTTAACAAGGTAAAAATAACACTAACGTATATTCCTAAACGTAATAATTGCTGAGACATGCTTTTAACCTCTTAAGGTGTGATTGTCTGTTTTTGGGCAGAAAGGAATAAGTTGCTGACATAGTTGTTTCGTGAACTTGAAATGCCAACCCTTTTACTCTCAGCTGCTGCAACAATCCAGTCTTCTTTCTTAATGGCGTTATTCATCTTTACATACTGTGTACGCAGCTTTGTTATTCCCAAATTAAAGACCATATCAAATAATGCTTTCTGTACTGAATAGGGCATTAAATCAAAGTTTTTAGCGAAGCCATTAGACGTGGTGTAATATTTAGTAAGTTCACTATAGAATTTTAAAATGTGTTTTTCTTTTTGCGCCACTATATCATGGTCTTTCATAATTAAAGTTGTATGCAATTTGTAAAAATTTGCATTGCGACTAAAGCCATAGGGTTGCTTTTTTATCGAGTCATACTCAGCTTGCTTCTCAGCTAATGAAGCTAACACAAGCGTGTTGTTTGAATTCTTTTTATACATGACAACTGATGCCATGGCTGCTTTGTTTGAAATTAGATGACCGATTCCCACAGTAACTAACCCTCTGGTATCAAGATACAAATGAGGAACTCGTCCTTCAAACTTCTCAGTATTTTTAATAACCTCTGTTTTTACGTTTGCATTTAATGGCATTAGATATTCCTTTCTTTACCTTTTATTTTATTAGGAGTTAATTTTTGTTATTAACAAGATTTAATATTAACTGGAAACTAACTTTTTAATTGTATATTGGTCCTGTATTGGGTTCAATTATTAATTTGATATTAATGCGAGGTTTGTTGAATCAATAAATGGGGGCGTTATGTGTATTGTTATAAAGTGCTAAATAGTAAACAAATGCAGGGGTGGAATGCGGTTTAAGTTGCAATTTAACATTTTTTAATGTGTACGTTACAGAACCTTTTGTAACCATGTTTTCTCATCTATTTTTAGATAAATTGCGCTAGTATTCTTTGAAGCCAATAATATCCCATTAGGAAAATAAGTTACTCTAAAATTAAATTTTTCTGCTTGCATTATTGAAAAAATAGAAGCATATAAATCGTTTTTTGTAGCATGAATATCACCCTTAGATTCTAAAATATTCAACATCATTTCGAATGCTTCACCTAGGCTCATTGATGAGTGTATAGTACTGGATGAAATTGCTTCAGCACCTCGACACTCTGAATACAAAGTAGTTTCACCTAGTTGCATTGACTCTGCACATTGCTCTGCTTTTGCGCAGCCAATAGAAAGTAATGATAAAGAAAGTAATAAAATGAATTTCAATTTAACGTGCATAATCTACCTCTATTCTCCAACCTCTCCACTGTGAAAAAATAATTTCAAGCATTCTAGGTGTTCGACTGAAGTTATCCAAAATTGATTAAATAGTCAAAATTGTATTTATTTAGCATGAGCTTTCAGCCGTCAGATAAAATAGAGGTGCGGGTCAGACCGCGCTTTTTTGTTTTTAAAAGGCTATAGCACTTAGTGTTTTATGTTGAGTTTATTTCAACGCGGAAATTTAATCACATATACCAAGATGTTATTGTCAATGAAGTGAAGTTAAAACGCTCTGGGAGTGAGTTTCAAGTGTTTGTGTCATTCCAAACTCAATCGGAGACTTTACATGTTGTACTTAATGGAGTCCGAGAGATTGATAATATTTCTGATTTGTTAGAGGCAAAACAACTTTGGCTTGAAGGTAGCGAATCTAATCAAGCTGAGTATGGAAAGTTTAACCTTGGTATTTCATATGAGAGTTACACGGAAATTTGCTTTGACTCATTAGGTTAAGGGACTTGTAAGCTACCTTGGTATAAAAAATACTGCTTGGTAGCAATTGCTTACATTCTTAGGTTGAGGAAAATAGTGCTACAAGAATTAGAAAATTGGAGAAATTCAAAATCTAAAATTTTGACAATTGAAAATCTCAAGGTGGTTCTTTCTGCTCAATTGGGTGAGCCAACTAAAGCTCAATACATTGAAATTAAGGGCAATGGCCTTATAGCAAGGGCAACACTTTGGGAAAATGGTAACCTTGTATTAAAAGCAGTTAGTTGTCAGTCTGATAAGCAGGTAATTTTAAAACACCTGAATTCATGTGAGGCATGGCAAATTGACGATGAACTTAACTGGTGGTTGAGCCAAATTGTTATTTACGAATCCTCATAATCGATGCAGTTGAGTAACTAGTCTTGGCTCAAAACTTACAGCTTATAGCTTTGAACTTAAAGCTCGTTTAAAGCTTACATTCATCCAATTTATGCTTTACTCATAAAGCCTTAAATGGATTTGATGATTGCATGAATTACTTAAAAAACTTTATAACTAAATTTGTTTTCATGATGCAGAAGCGGCCGGGGTTGATGGCGGTGTTGGCTTTTTGCAGTGGTGTGGCAAGCTATGTCTTTGTTGAAAGAAAAGAATCGTTTTCGCAACTTATCTCTATTTTGTTATTAGTCACTTGGTTGTGGTTGTTAATAGATAACTGGCTAAGAGATAAAGTAGAGGAGCGTTTTGGTGTGGCGGTGTCGCCCAACGTGATGCGCTTTGCGCTGCAAGTTGTGCAGCAAGAAAGTTTGTTTTTTGCTTTACCATTTTTCTTGGCGGTGACTACTTGGGACCATGGTCAGGCCGCGTTCACCGCTTTAATTATTCTTTGTGCGTTCGTTTCTGTTGTTGACCCCCTCTATTACAAAAAGCTTGCAAGGCACAGTGTCTGGTTTAGTGTGTTTCATAGCTTTTCTTTGTTTGTTGTGTTGTCGGTTACCTTGCCAATTTTATTAAAGTTAACGACCAGCCAAAGTTTTGAAATTGCACTGATAACAGCTGTTATTTTAACAATTCCAAGTCTTGGTAATTTGATGCCTAATGCTAAATGGTGGCGTTTCCCGTTATTGGTGTTATTGCTTTGTGCTTTAAGTGCAGGGCTTTGGCAATTACGTAGCTTTGTGCCACCTGCGGCACTGCGTTTAACCGATATGAGCATGTCGTATCAGCTTGATGAACAAGCCCGTAAACCACTTTCGCCAATAACAGAACTCAGCGAGCAGAGCTTGCATGAAAAAGGTCTATATAGTTTTAGTGCAGTAAAAGCACCGCGAGGTTTAAATGAAAAAATCTTCCATGTTTGGGTGCATAATCGTAAAGAAGTTGACCGCATAGCCTTGGATATTTCTGGTGGTCGTAAAGAGGGTTATCGAGCGTGGAGCCATAAAACGAATTTCCCTGCAAATGCCGCAGGAAAATGGGTCGTTAAAGTGGTTACCGAGTCTGGGCAGCTGATAGGGCAAAGAAGGTTTGAGGTTACTGAAGTTTAGCAGATAGCTTCAGTACGGATTTTTCCCTTCACCTACCAGCACACTGAATATTCTTAAATCCAGTTCTAGTTGATGATATTGCGGCTCCATGTGGCAGCAAAGTTTATAGAAGGCTTTGTTGTGGTCTTTTTCTTTAAAATGAGCCAGTTCATGTACGACGAGTGCTTTGAGAAGTGGCTCAGGTGCGCGAAGTAGGTCGCTATTAATGGCAAGATCGTGTTTTCGGGTTTTACCTTGCATACGAAAAGTATGGGTCCCTAAGGCATTTGTGACCATATCGCCTTGTTTTTTGAATGCGGCACGGCCAAAAGGCAGGGCATTTTTAAGGTAGCGCTTTTTCAGCTCAGTGGCGTAATTGTATAAAGCTTTATCGCTGGTAATGCTATGCGCATCAGGGTATTTGCCTTTAAGGTATTTTGCGGCTCTGTCACCATTAAATAGCTGTAACACTTGCTCAATGATGTGGGGCGGGTAACCTTGAAAATAACGGCTGTAATCTTTCATGTTTTCTCTGATAAATCGGGCGCTAAAATAAACTGCTTTGGCTTGCTTCGCGTTCACCTATAAACGGCGCAAGCACGGGGTGATTGTAACCTAAATCTTGGCAGAACTGTCTTGCTAAAAGTGGCGACTGGCGATTATCTGCGGTATGAAAAAACAAATAGGGTGATTTTCCTTCATCAAGCCATTGTTTTATTTTTTGTAGCCATGGCTGGTAATACGACTTGTATTCATGTTCAAGACTGGCAATCACAAAGCGCAGCATAGGCTGATTTCCTGTTGCAATGGCATGCACAGGTAAATAAGGCTTTTTCTTTTGCGCATCAATGAGTGCATCGGTATCGGCGGGTACAGCAAATAAAGCGCGGGTATCCATACTGATACGGTCTATATTATTTTCAATTAATAGCTGATTTAAACGAATTTCTGCATCATCTTTTTGAAAGAAACCGGGGTGACGTACTTCTATACCGTAACTAAGTTGTTTGGGTAGTTGTGCAATAAAATTAGCAAGAAGGGGTAGGGCATCTGGGCCAAATGCACGGGGTAGCTGCAACATAATTTGCCCCGTTTTAGCAAAAATTGGCTCAAATAAGTTTAGCCACGCATTAAGCTCACTAGTTATATTCGTCAGCTGTAATTCGTGACTAAAACGCCGATGAAACTTAAAAGTAAATTTAAAGTCTTCGGGTACCGCATCATGCCAGCGTAATAATGACTCATGACTTGGGTCAGCATAAAAACTGGTGTTGCCCTCGACTGAGTTAAAGCATTGCGCATACTCACTGAGCATGTCGGCGCTTTTACAGTGACTAGAGAGCAAATTTCCTTTCCATGCGGTGCTAGACCACTGCGGACAACCTAAGTACAGCATTAAATCAACCAATAAATTTAAATTATGTCTAGTGTAACAAAAGAAATGTTTGCTCAGAAGCCGGGGCATATATTTAGCCCCCCGACAGGCACTGCTGGCACTCGCATTTTGAGATGGTTTGGGTATAATGCTCTGCCTTAAATGATTACTTTGTATAGTGGCTTTTGCTCTCAAAATAGCGAACTCTTAAGAGCAGGCGGCTATAAGTCTTTAACTGACAGGAATACTATGCGCTCTATATATTGCGGACAGCTAAATAAATCTCACGTAGATCAAGAAGTTGAACTATGTGGTTGGATCAACAAACGCCGTGACCTTGGTGGCCTTATTTTCGTCGATTTACGTGACAGAGAAGGTTTAGTACAAGTTGTTTTTGATCCTGAAGTAGAAGGATTAATGGATACTGCTAATAAACTACGTCAAGAGTTTTGTGTGCAGTTAAAAGGTGTTGTTCGCGCACGCCCTGATAGCCAAGTAAATAAAGACATGGCAACAGGTGAAGTTGAAATTTTAGGCACAAGCTTAACTATCATCAACCGTTCAGAGCCATTACCACTTGATTTTAATCAGCAAAACTCTGAAGAGCGCCGCTTAAAATACCGTTACCTAGATTTACGTCGTCTTGAAATGAGCGACCGTATCAAACTTCGTGCAAAAGCGAGCAGCTTTGTGCGTCGTTTCTTAGATGACAACGGTTTCTTAGATATCGAAACACCGGTACTAACAAAAGCAACACCAGAAGGTGCGCGTGACTACTTAGTACCTAGCCGTGTTCACAAAGGTAGCTTCTACGCTTTACCTCAGTCACCACAGTTATTTAAACAATTATTAATGATGTCGGGTTTTGACCGTTACTATCAAATTGTTAAATGTTTCCGTGACGAAGACTTACGTGCTGACCGTCAGCCAGAATTCACACAAATCGATTTAGAGACATCATTCATGAGCTCTGATCAAGTGCGTGCAATGACTGAGAAAATGATCCGCGAAATGTGGCAATCATTACTAGACGTTGACTTAGGCGACTTCCCAGTTATGCCTTACAGCGAAGCAATGCGTTTATATGGTTCTGATAAACCAGACCTTCGTAACCCAATGCAGCTTGTTGATGTTGCTGATTTAGTAAAAGACGTTGAGTTTAAAGTATTCTCTGGTCCTGCTAATGACGAAAAAGGCCGTGTTGCTGTATTAACTGTACCAGGCGGTGCTGAGCTTTCTCGTAAACAAATCGACGATTACACTAAATTCATCGGTATCTATGGTGCGAAAGGCCTAGCGTGGATGAAAGTGAACGACCGTGCTGCGGGCGTTGAAGGTGTGCAATCACCAATCGCTAAGTTCTTAAACGAAGAAGTGATCAACCAATTACTTGAGCGTACTAACGCACAATCTGGCGACATCATTTTATTCGGTGCTGACAAGCGCAACGTTGTTAACGAAGCAATGGGTGCGTTACGTCTTAAGATTGGTGTTGATTTAGGCATTACTGATCTTGATAGCTGGAAACCATTATGGGTTGTTGACTTCCCAATGTTCGAAGAAGATGACGAAGGTACATTGCATGCGGTTCACCACCCATTCACTGCACCAAAAGGTATTTCTCCTGAAGAGCTTGAAGCAAACCCAGCTGGTGCATTATCAGATGCATACGACATGGTATTAAACGGCTACGAAGTTGGTGGTGGTTCGGTACGTATTCACAATGCAGAAATGCAAGAAACAGCATTCAGAATCTTAGGCATCAATGCGCAAGAGCAACAAGACAAGTTTGGTTTCTTACTTGATGCACTTAAATACGGTACACCACCACATGCAGGTCTTGCGTTTGGTCTTGACCGCTTAGTTATGCTGTTGTGCGGTACTGATAATATTCGTGACGTTATTGCTTTTCCTAAAACAACTCAAGCATCATGTTTATTAACAGATGCACCAAGCAAAGCAAATGCAGATGCATTAACTGAGCTTGCAATTGATGTTGTAGCGAAAGACGCTGAATAATTGGTAAAAGCCTGATTTACGAAAACCCTAAGGTGTATGCCTTAGGGTTTTTTTGTGTTTAAATAAATACTTAGTATGTTCTTCAAGGAAAGAGTGTGAATATCAGTGCAACTTTAATCGGGCAAATAATCTTTATTTTGATCCCTGTTTTTGCCGCGATCAGCTATTACTTAGGTAAGCGTAAAACCTCAACACCAATCGTGGTGGCCGTTATTGGTGGTTTACTAGGGCTAATTCCATTGTTCGGTCTTATTTTTATTGCTGTACTTGCGCTTAAAAAAGATATTGAGACCACCGCGTGATCGTAAGCCATTCCCTCTATTTTGAGCACACCTTTGAAGTAAACCTAGCTGATCAAACGTTTTCACATTGCGAGTTTGAGCAATGCGAATTTATCGACTGTGACTTTAACAACAGTCAGTTTGAAAACTGTCGGTTCATAGGATGCGAGTTTAAAAACTGTAATTTAGCTGCGCTTGGGCTTAGATACACCTCACTCGAAGAGGTGAGCTTTAAACAGTGTAAATTAACCAGTGTGCGCTTTACTGATGTTGATTGGCCGTTACTTGCCAGCCGTGCCCCTGTGAGTTTTATTGGCTGTGAACTAAGCCATAGTAGCTTTTTTGAGCTTAGTTTAAAGGCTATAAAAATGCGCAGCTGTTTTGCCAAAGATGTTGATTTTAGACATGCGGATTTATCATCTGCTGATTTTACTGATACGGACTTTCGTGACAGCTTGTTTCAACAAACCAACCTCAGTAAAGCTAATTTTATTGGTGCCAGCCACTTCGCCATTGATATAACAGCTAACAATATCAGTAAGGCCAAATTTGAGCGTTATGCAGCTCTGGATTTATTAGCAGGGCTCGATATAGAGCTGGTGGATTAAATATTTTTGCTAATTTGGGTTAAGGAAAGTTATGAATTTAAGTCCCATCACCTTGGAAGGTCAATTTGTAAAATTAGTACCGTTAACGCTTGAGCATCGCGATGCTTTGGTAAGCGCAGCTTCGGATGGAAAGCTTTGGGAATTGTGGTTTACCTCGGTGCCCAATGAAGAAGGTGTTGACGATTATTTAAGCATGGCGTTTGAACAACAGTCACTTGGTCGCGCATTACCATTTGCTGTTATCGATAAACACACCGATGAGGTGATAGGCTCAACCCGTTTTTGCAATATTGATAGTAAAAACCGCCGTTTAGAAATTGGCTACACCTGGTATGCCAAGCGCTTTCAGCGAACTGGGGTTAATACTGAGTGTAAAAAACTGCTACTGAGTTATGCATTTGAAACACTTAATGTGATTGCTGTTGAGTTTCGTACCCATTGGCATAATCAGGCTTCGCGCAATGCCATTGCTCGCTTAGGGGCGAAACAAGATGGGGTTCTTCGTAATCACCAAATAATGGCCGATGGCTGCGTCCGCGATACTGTGGTGTTTTCAATTATTGATGGTGAGTGGCCGATGGTTAAACGTAGCTTAGAATTCAAATTAGCGCAGTCATAGCAAATTAGAACAGTCATAGAATGTTAAATATTAAAAAGGCGGCGCTAATACTCGTTTTCACTCTTAGCGGGCAAACAGCCTTTGCAAACCAAACAGAGACACTGTTTGATACTGAGCGCACCCGCCATATTCCGGTGATCATTACAGCAGCCGATAGCGAATGCACGGTAAAGGAAAAGTGCCCCGTGGTATTTATTGGAGCAGGCTATGGTATGGCAAACACAGACTATCAATTTGCCCAGCAGGCCTTTCATCAGCATGGTTATTTAACGGTTGAAGTTGCTCATGAGTTAAAAGGTGATCCGAGTTTAAACCCGGAGCCACCCTACATGACCACACGCATGGAAAACTGGCACCGTGGTGTACAAACCCTTGAGTTTTTAGCCGTAGAACTTGCAAAGCGTTATCCTGAGTATGATTTTAATAAGCTCACTTTATTTGGGCACTCAAATGGGGGAGATATTGCAGCATTATATGCGGCTATTTATCCCGCTAAGGTAGCTAAGCTGATCACCCTTGATCACCGCCGTATGCTGATCCCAAGGAACAAAAATATTGCTGTACTGACATTACGCGGTAGCGATTTCCCAGCAGATGACAACGTATTGCTAACGCCGCAAGAGCTCGCTATATACCCAGTGACGCAAATTAAGCTTAAAGATTCGCGCCATAACGATATGTATGATGGTGGCCCAAAATCGCTTGTTGTACGTATGAGTAAAGAACTTAACGCGTTTTTATCCCGCCATTGATGCTCAGTTAAAACTGAGCATCAATGTCGCTGCGAAAATTAAAATAGCCCATCTCGACAAGGTTGTTATACACACCCTCAATATTCAGTGGTAGCCATTGCTGGTACATTTTTAAATGGCTGTATTTAGGCAAGCTTATTTCTTTTTGTAAGGTCGCAAGGTTTTTACCTTTTAACATGCCATCGCGCACGGCAGTGTGTAAGTCTTGAATATAGTGTAAGTACGAGACAACATCATCGCGGTTGCCAGTATCTGCATGGCCACCTATAAATGCAGCAAAAGCAGGTTCATTTAGCACCGCTTTGGTTGAATGCAGCATGCCGTTAATATCGTAACCAATCAGGTTTTTATATGGCATGCGGCCAAGCACAATCCAATCAACAACATAAAGTACATTGGCAGGCATAAAACGCATACTGACATTACCTCGGCCATTATTAGGCCCATAGTAATTAAGCAGCACGTAGCTATCACCTAAATCGACTTTGAGTGTATCGGTAAAAGTAAGATCAGGCAGAGCCGTAGGCACTTTATTTAATTTAAGGTCCTCAGCTGCAAACTGATGAGCAACGATAGTTGTGTTGGTATCGATTAGCTCATTACCGCCCATCACATGGTCAACATGGCTATGGCTGTACAGCATGAATTTGATTTCGGCGTTAAAGGTTTTCTTGATATAGTTTTTTAGGTATTTTGCGGCGTCGCTATTGATAGGATCAGTCACTAAGGCAAGGTTATCAACAATCATAAAAGCGCTGTGGTAATGGCCAGCACTAAAGCGATATACGTTGTCTTTAATATTTTCGACTTTATAGTTTGCTTGCTCTGCTGAGATAACCTGATTGGTAATGAGTATGAGCGCACTGAAAAGTAACATTTGCAGCCTTTTGAACATTAGCGATCCTTTTGCGTTGAAACGTGTCTAGTTGGTCATACCTAAGTTTAGATGATAGTGCATATTATACTACTTAAATGCTTAGTTGATCTGTATCAAACTTAAGGAGTTAAGCAAGGTAGGGGCGGACATAAGTCCTTATGTTTTTGCCTGTGTTTCTCTATCCTCGCGAAGCGCTATAATGAAGAAATGCTATGCTTAGCACAGACTTCTAGAACCTTATTCACTGGAAAAGACAATGCAACATTTACCTACCGTTGATTATAAAGTGAGCGATGCGGCCGCTCAATTTGTTGAGTCACTAAGAAACACAGGTTTCGGTGTATTAAAAAATCACCCAATCCCTCAGTCATTAGTTGAGTCTATTTACAAGAATTGGCAAGAATTCTTTAATTCTGAGCAAAAGCACGAGTTTTTATTTTCAAAAGAGACACAAGATGGTTATTTCCCACCATCAGTGTCAGAAGTTGCAAAAGGCTTTACCGTTAAAGATATTAAAGAGTACTACCACGTTTATCCAAAAGGCCGTGTTCCAGCACAGCTAGAAGAAGAAATTCGTGAGTACTACCGTTTAGCGAATGAGTTTGCAGCTACATTATTAAGCTGGGTTCAAGCTGAAGCACCAGAAGAGGTGCGCGCTAAGTTCTCTATCGATCTTAAAGATATGATTGCTAACTCAGAGCAAACACTCCTGCGTATTCTTCATTACCCACCAATGACTGGTGATGAAGAGCCAGGTGCAATCCGTGCGGCAGCGCATGGTGACATCAACCTATTAACTGTATTACCTGCGGCGAATGAGCCTGGTTTACAAGTACAAACAACGGATGGCGGTTGGTTAGACGTACCATGTGATTTTGGTAACCTGATCATCAATATTGGCGACATGCTTCAAGAAGCGTCAGGTGGTTACTTCCCATCTACGATTCACCGCGTGATCAACCCAACGGGTAAAGCGTCAACGAAATCACGTATTTCGTTACCATTATTCTTACACCCGCGTCCTGATGTTGTGCTATCTGAGCGCTACACAGCAGACAGCTACCTACAAGAGCGTTTACGCGAGCTTGGTGTTAAGTAAAGATTAGCTATACCCAAACCACCTTGAAGTGGTTTGGGTATATGAGAACAAAGCGGCATTTGAGCCGCTTTTTTTATGCCTTAAATTAATCGACCAAGCTCATTATAAAATATGAGTTTGTAAATAATTCCATGCATTATTGACTATCCTAGGTATAATGCGCGCACTTCGCCGAATCGGCTGAATTTTTTAAAGAGAGATAGTATGAGTTTTGATGGGTTAGGTTTATCACCAGCTTTAGTAAATGCAGTTTTAGAAAAGGGCTATGAAGCACCAACGCCTATTCAATCACAAGCTATCCCTGCGATCATTGAAGGCCGCGATGTTATGGCTGCAGCGCAAACTGGCACAGGTAAAACTGCGGGTTTTACGCTGCCGTTAATTGAGCGCTTGTCAAAGGGCTCTAAAGCGGGTGGTAATAAAGTACGAGCATTAGTACTGGCACCAACTCGTGAGCTTGCTTTACAAGTAAGTGAAAATGTTGAGCAATATGCAAAACATTCAAATGTCAGCTCATTTGTTGTTTATGGTGGCGTTAAAATTAACCCACAAATGCTGCGCCTTCGCAAAGGTGTTGATATTTTAGTGGCAACACCAGGTCGCTTGTTAGACCTACATAATCAAAATGCTGTTAAGTTTGATGATTTAGAAGTGCTGATCCTTGATGAAGCCGACCGTATGCTCGATATGGGCTTTATTCATGACATCAAACGTATCATTGCTAAATTGCCAGCTAAACGTCAAAACCTGATGTTTTCAGCGACTTTCTCTGATGAAATTCGTGAACTTGCAAAAGGGCTAATTAACGACCCAGTTGAAATTTCAGTCGCAGCAAAAAACACCACAGCTAAAACGGTTTCGCAGTCTGTTTATGCGGTCGATAAAACACGCAAAACAGCACTACTTAGTCATTTGATCCGTAGCAATGATTGGCAGCAAGTATTAGTATTTTGCCGTACCAAACATGGTGCGAACCGCTTAGTTAAGCAGCTTGAACGCGATGAGATTGTGGGAGCTGCTATTCACGGCAATAAATCGCAAGGCGCTCGCGTTAAAGCGCTTGAAGGCTTTAAATCGGGTGAAGTGCGCGTACTAGTGGCAACAGATATCGTTGCCCGTGGTCTTGATATTGTTGAGCTGCCTCACGTTGTTAACTACGATTTACCGAATATTTATGAAGATTACGTACACCGTATTGGCCGTACGGGCCGAGCGGGTGCATCGGGTCATGCTATTTCGTTTGTTACAGCTGATGATGCCGACGATTTATATGGTATTGAGCGCTTTATTGGTGAGCTTATTCCGCGTGCAACAGAAGCTGGCTTTGAGCCGAGTAAGCCGGTTGCTGAAAAGCCGCTAGATACGCGTCCAATCAAGCCGAAAAAGCCAAAGAAACCGAAAAAGCCAAAAGCACAAGATGGTCAAGGCGCAGCAAAACCTGCACAAAAGCCAAAACCTAAATCGCAAAAGCGACCTTCACAAGGTAAATGGCAGGGTAAAGAGCAGGGCCAAAACCAAAAAGGCAGTAATAACGCTAATAAATCGAATAACAACAAACCCACAGGTAATAAACCTACGGGTAATCGTCAGCGTGTGTCTGGGCCATCTCGCCCAAGACGTAAACCTGCTGCGGATAGTTGATAACAGTAAAAACAAAAAACGCGCAATTGCGCGTTTTTGTTTTTCTAAGCGATTAAAAGAGTTTAATGCAATACAAGGTGGCGACACCAATAAAGAGTGTAACGGTGACACTTAATAAAGTGCCCAGCATGACATATTCGGTGAGTTGTTTTTCGCTACTTTCTTTTAAATCACCAAAGCGAAAGATAGACTTGGCCGCCAGTAGAAAGCCCACACCGCCGTATTCACCCAGCAAGATAAAGCTCAACATTAATACCCGCTCTAGCAAGCCAATAAAATGACCCGCAGCAGGAATACTGCCTTCATTGTTGATCTGGATATTGATTTTTTCTAGCATCATGCGAATAAACACAGAGCTTGGGTTAAGCACCAATAAATAAGCTGCAATAACAAACAAGGTATCGAGGGCAATCAGCTTTTGCCATGTTAAACTATAAAATTCATTTTTATCGGTAAGCCAAACCGTTAGCATTACAATCACAACAAGGTGGGCTAGTTGGTCGAGTATAAAGGGCACCACGCCTTTATTTGAATACGATTTTGCCAAGTCAATGACATAGTGGCTCAGCATAATCGCCACAGTTGCTAACAATACCCGAGAGAACTCTTGCCAGCCGTAGGTGTATTCCCACAGCGTTAGCACAGCTAAAGAGGTCACGCCATGTGTTAATACGTGCAAGTAGAGTTTGCTGGCACGAAAGTGACGGTTGTTTCTATCATGCACCCAGCTCATTGGTTGCCAACAAAAGTCAGCAAGTAAGTGACCTAGTACTAACGCGGTGAGTAATAGAGCAAAACTGGTCATAACAATCCTTTGAGTGTGGTTTGGCTGTAATTTATAAAGCGCTCGATAAGTTGATAATGGGCTAGGTTGAGTAACTTAGTGACATTCTCTCGGCTGGTATTAAGCTCTTTGGCAAGCTCTGCATGGCTGTTATTTTCGACGGTTAAATAATAAAACAGCGCATTGGCCTGCTTTTGACTCATTTTTTCAAGCAGGACTTCGACAAAAGCAATATTAAGCGCAAAGCCTTCCTCTAGGGTGTTATTTTCAATATTGATCACCAAACGTTGCTGGCCGATGTTATCTAAGCCGCGACCAGATATGGTATAAGCACTGCCTGTGGCTGTTTTTATATCGGCGCGGGGGTTGTCGAGTGAGCCAATAGCCAAACTTTGTCGTAGTTCGTAATTGGCTGCTTTCATCTGCAAATACAACAAGATGGCAGCATGACACACCAGCTCAGGCTCTGATAGCTGTACTTGCAACGCATCACCTCGGTAAATGGTGAAGCTTGCATTAAAACGCTTGGCAACAAAGCGTAAGCTTTGATCAAGCTGATACAGCATGGCATCGTATTCTTGTTGTGGAATTTTTTGTGATTTAATTAAATCACCACTGATCACCGCAATCATTATGATCCCTTAGATTAAGTAACTTAATTTAGTTACATCGCGATAAGTAACCAAATTTGGTTACTTTGTTTTATGTAACCAATTTAGGTTACTTTTTCGTAAATATCAACCTAGATATGCTACAGTGAACACAAATCACTAAAAACAGAATAATTATGTCAGCAGTTGATAAGCCAAGAGTCGGTATCTTTGTAGATGTACAAAACATTTATTACACCTGTAAAGAAAGCTACAAGAAAAACTTTGATTACAATGCCTTTTGGGCACAGATGAGTGAACGCTACCAAATTGATTGTGCTATTGCGTATGCAATATACCGAGGTGACGAAAAGCAATCGCAGTTTCAAAATATCCTGCGCGCAATTGGTTTTGAGGTAAAACTAAAACCTTTTATTCAGCGCAGAGATGGTAGTGCAAAAGGGGACTGGGATGTTGGCATTACCATTGATATGCTAGAGCATGCCAAGCAGCTTGATAGAATGGTATTACTTTCAGGTGATGGTGATTTTGCGTTATTGCTTGGTCACTTAGCGAATAATTATCAGCTACCGTGTGATGTCTATGGAGCAGAGCACCTCACTGCCGATATTTTAAAGCAAGCCGCTGCTGAGTTTCACTGTATTGATGATTCACTGTTGTTATCAAGATAGAAAAAAATATTCCATTTTAAATAAAATGTTTAACTAAAGTATTATTTGCGCTAAGCTAATATTAGATACAATACTGAGTATATAAAAGCACAGTAACATGGAGCTTTGTCGCTAATTTGCACTCAAAAAAGTAGCGAGAATAAGTTGAGAAGTGATTGCTGGACGATTTTTTATTTATTACTCTCGAATAATGCTCTTTAGTTTCAAAGTGTTGTAGGTAAATTTTAAACTAATGTGCATTTTTATAAAAAAAGTAATGACAACGCTGTCATTTGTTGTGTAACATTAAATCAACAAAGGTTGAGATCATTTCGCATTCTTAGAATAAAAATAATGCGATTTAAATAAAAACTAAACGAAGGCTAGGGGTCGTTAAATGATGGCGAAGAGTGTGAGTGAGGACCAATTGTTTATTGGTATTGATGGTGGCGGAACAAAATGCCGAGCTACTATCTACTCTGTTAAGCAAGGTGTATTAGGAACCGGCCTTGGTGGCCCCGCGAACCCATTACATGGTTTAGAACGCACGCTTGAATCAATAATGGTCTCAACACAGTTAGCTCTTCGAGATGCTGGATTACCACTTGAGACAGTTCATCAACTGTATGCTGGTTTGGGTCTGGCTGGTGTAAACCTACCTAGCTTGTACGACAAGATTATGGAATGGGACCATCCATTTAAACAAATGTTTCTCACCACCGATTTACATACTGCTTGTATTGGTGCACACGAAGGCAGCGATGGTGCGGTAATTATAACCGGTACGGGCTCATGTGGATTCTCTTGTGTTGCGGGTCATACCACAAACTATGGTGGTCATGGTTTTGCTCTTGGTGATAAGGGCAGTGGTGCATGGATGGGGCTTGAAGCTATAAAAAACGCATTACTTGATTTAGATGGTTTGGGTGAAAAAACAGAGTTAACAGATGTGATTTGTCAGCATTTCTCGGTGGATAATGCCATGGGGATTGTCGAGCAAATGTCAGGGCAGCCTTCGAGTAGTTTTGCCAAATTAGCACGTTATGTATTTGAAGCTGCAAAAAATAACGATCAAGTAGCGATTGAAATTGTTAAGGAAGGAGCTAATTACGTCAGTAAATTAGCACACCGATTACTTGAAAATAACCCTCCACGTTTATCTATGATCGGTGGTTTAGCTGAACCATTAAACTGTTGGCTTGATGAAGATATAGCGAAACGAGTTGAAGCGCCGATTCAACCACCCGAAATGGGCGCTGTGTATTTTGCTCAGCAATCTGTGCTTGAACAAAACCAAGAGGTAAGTTTGTAATGACGATTTTTCATGCAAGTAAATTGTTTACCGGTGACGAATTTTTATCTGACGTATATTTTAGCGTCGACAATGGCGTGTTTAAGCGTGTTGAAGCACATGCTGATGCCGTTGAATTAACGGGTTTAGTCGCGCCAGGTTTTATTGATGTACAAGTGAATGGCGGTGGTGGGGCGTTTTTTAACGCTGAACAAACACCAGATTGTTTAGATAAAATAGCCAAAGCACATGGTCAGTTTGGTTCAACAGCGATTATGCCAACGCTGATTACCGACAAAGTCGAAGTCATGGCAAAAGCCGCAGATGCCACTGCACAAGCAATTGCTGAAGGGATCCCGGGCGTTATGGGCGTACACTTCGAAGGACCGCACCTTTCATTAGGGAAAAAAGGCACCCATAGCGAGCAGTTTATTCGCCCAATCACAGAGCAAGAATTTGCGATTTATGCACGCCAAGATCTAGGTATTAAAATGGTTACCTTAGCGCCTGAGAATGTTAGTGCTGAAGATATCGCGCGCCTAGTTGAGTGTGGCGTAAAGGTATCTATTGGCCACACTAATGCGGATTTTGCGACTACCAATGCTGCACTTGCAGCAGGAGCTGATGGATTCACCCATTTATTTAATGCGATGTCAGCGTTTACATCACGAGAGCCGGGTGTTGTTGGTGCTGCACTTTGGGATGATAACAGCTGGTGCGGCTTAATTGTTGATGGTCATCATGTGCACCCTTCATCAGCAAAATTAGCAATTCGCAGCAAACAGCGCGGAAAAATTATGTTAGTCACAGATGCAATGCCACCTGTGGGTACTGACGATATGGAGTTTGATTTCTTTGATGGTCGTAAAGTAATTCGTACTGGCGATCGATTAAATTCAACTACTGGTGAATTAGCTGGCAGCGTACTTGATATGGCAAGTGCGGTGCGTAACACAGTGAACACATTGGATGTTAGCCTTGCTGAGAGCTTACGAATGGCATCACTTTATCCTGCACAATATTTAGGTTTACATAAAAAAGGTCGCTTGCTGAGCGGTTTTGATGCTGATTTTGTTGTGCTAGATGATAATCAATATGTAAAAGCGACATATATAGCTGGTAAAGCTTTGTAAGAACTTCCCTGGAAAAATCCCCGCCGAAGTATCGCGGGGCTTTTTGTATTAAAGGTAAACAATGACAACAACACAACCAACAAGAAAACGATTGGCATCGCTGGATGCACTGCGCGGCATGGATATGTTTTGGATATTAGGTGGACAGTCACTATTTGCAGCGCTATTCGTTTTAACTGGCTGGACTGGCTGGAAAGTTTTTGAAGCGCACACAGTGCATAGTGTTTGGCATGGCTTCACATTTTACGATCTGATTTTCCCATTATTTATTTTCTTATCAGGTGTGGCGATGGGGCTAGCCCCAAAACGCATTGACCATTTACCGTTTGATGAGCGCAAAGTGTATTACCGCAAGGCGGGTAAGCGTCTTTTGCTATTGTGCTTATTAGGTATTTTGTATAACCACGGCTGGGGCACAGGGATGCCAATGGCGTTGGATGAAATTCGTTATGTCAGTGTGCTTGGACGTATCGCTATTGCATGGTTTTTCTGTGCAATGTTGGTTTGGCACACTAGTTTGCGAACACAAATTATTACTGCAGGCGCTATTTTAGTGGCTTATTGGTTACTGCTTTGTTTTGTGCCAGTGCCGGGTGGCAGTGCTGGCGACCTTTCGGCTGCAGGCAGTTGGAATGCATGGTTTGATGCGCACTTACTACCGGGTATTAGTTATCAAAACCGTGTGGTGGACCCTGAGGGTGTATTGTCGAATATACCAGCGATTGTAAATGCATTAATGGGCGTGTTTGCAGGGCAATTAGTGGCTCGTGCTCAGCAAATTGGCGAGTGGAAAATGACCGCATTACTGTTCGCCGCAGGGGCGGTAAGTGTATGTTTAGGTTGGTTATGGGATTTACAGTTCCCAGTCAATAAAGAACTTTGGACCAGCTCATTTGTGCTTGTAACCGTTGGCTGGAGTGCCATATTGCTCGCCGTATTTTATGCATTGGTGGATATTCTGCCAGGGCAACGCGCTGCGTATCCTTTTGTGATCATAGGTGCAAACTCAATTATTATTTATTTAGCGTCAAGTCTAGTGAATTGGGGTTATGTAAGCCAAAGCGTATTTGGTGGGGTGGTTCGAGCTGTGCCAGAGGCATGGCAACCTCTGATGGCGGTGATTGCGTTATTAGCAGTACAAATGCTGGTATTGCATTGGATGTATAGTCGTAAGATCTTTGTTAGTGTTTGATAATTATTAAACACCAACAAAAAGAGTAATTTTTAATTCACTTTTACTTTACAAAGGTAAGGCTAGAAGTGATAATGACAGCGTTGTCATAATGGTTTTAACTACTGTAATGTATCCTGGCAGTGGTTAGTCTAAAACCCAACTCGATTGCACGTGGGGTTGGGTTTTAGAGCCATTTTTTTCAATTTAAATAATTAGAGCTAATCGATATGCAAATAGTAATTCTTGATGATGCAGCCCAAGTTGCAGCGTATGGTGCTAACATCTTTGCTAAACAACTATTAAAAAAACCTGCATCAGTACTAGGCCTTGCAACTGGTTCAACGCCGGTTGCTTTATATCAAGAGCTGATTGCTAAAAATAAAGCTGGCGAGATTTCGTTTAGCCAAGCGACAACATTTAATTTAGATGAGTATTTAGGTTTAACTGGCGAACATCCACAAAGTTACCGCTACTTTATGAATGAACAGCTATTTAACCATGTAGATATCGATAAACAGAACACCCATGTACCGCCGGGTGATGCAGTAAATCCGCTTGTTGCTTGCACTGAGTATGAACAAAAAATCACAGCAGCTGGTGGTGTTGATATACAGCTACTTGGTATTGGCCGTAATGGTCATATTGGCTTTAACGAACCTTCTTCAGGTTTGACATCACGCACCCGTGTTAAAACACTGACCAAAGCGACAATTGAAGACAATGCGCGATTTTTTGCAGAAGGCGAATATCAACCGCATTTATCAATCACTATGGGTATTGGTACTATTTTAGAAGCCAAAAAAGTAGTGCTTTTAGCAACCGGTGCAAGTAAAGCTGATGCCGTTCACGCCATGGTAGAAGGCCCGTTAATGGCCAAATGCCCAGCTTCAGCACTGCAACTTCATAAAGATGCGGTGATCATCATTGATAAAGCTGCCGCAAGTAAATTAGAAGATTTAGAGTTTTATCAGCATATTGAAGCTGAGAACCAAAAACTACAAGCGCACCTCGCGACCTTGTAAAATTGTGAGAGAGAATAAAAAAGCCCTGGTTGGGCTTTTTTTATGCCTGTAATAAATTGGGTTTATCATCAGCTTATGGTAGTTTTAGCGAGTAAACTATTTTCAAGGAACGCCATGCTGAATTACTCTCAAATGCCATTGGATCGTGCATCAAATCGCCGTAAAGATCCTAAGTGGTTAAAGGCTCAAATGAATTCTCAGAGTCGCTGGTTATTGGTCAATAACAATCAAAGTTTATTTGTTAAAGACAGTCCTGAAGTGTGTTATTTACGCTTATCTCAAGTCGATCACCTCGATTTATCAAAAGGCATTTTATTGGGGTTAGACGACGATAATGTGGCTCACTTTGCTTTAGATGTCAGCCATGTTCCAGACTCACTCATTGAGCCTATGCTCAATGGCGCTGAGTTTGTTGATATTCGCAAGTTAGGCCCACAAGTTGAGCTTAAACAAGGGTCTATTGCGGCACTGGCAAGGGGCTTATGTTTTTGGCACGCAACACACCGTTTTTGTGGACGTTGTGGTCATGAAAATAATATGGTTGAAGCAGGGCATTCGCGTTTATGTGAAAACCAAACTTGCCAGCATCAAACTTTTCCGCGTACCGATCCTGCCGTGATTATGATCGTGACTAAAACCTTTTCAGACGGAGTTGAACGCTGCTTGCTAGGCCGTCAAGCAAGCTGGCCAGAAGGCGTTTTTTCAACACTTGCGGGCTTTGTTGACCCAGGTGAAACACTAGAGCAAGCCGTGGCTCGCGAAGTTATGGAAGAAGCTGGTGTTGCGGTGACAGATATTCAATATATCGCTTCACAGCCTTGGCCTTTTCCGTCATCAATTATGTTTGGCTTTATGGCCACAGCGGTTTCAGAAGATATTCAGGTAGATAAAGACGAGTTAGATGACGCAAGATGGTTTAGCCGCGCTGAACTTAATGAATTCGGCCAATGGCATGAACAGGGTAGTCATCTTAAACTAACCCGACAAGATTCTATTTCTCGATTTTTGGTTGAGCACTGGCGCAACCTGTAAAGTACAGCTTGGATAAATTATGACAAAGACAAATAAAAATACCCAAATCGTCTCTGCAGGGCGTAAAAAAGCGTACACACAAGGGGTTGTGAACCCTGTGGTACAACGTGCATCAACTGTGGTATTCGATTCAGTGGCTGATTTAAAAGCTGCGGCGAAGAAGCGTGGCGACAAAACGTTATTCTATGGCCGTCGTGGTACGACGACACATTTTGCTTTGCAAGAAGCGATTGCAGAACTAGAAGGCGGTGAAGGCTGTGCGCTTTACCCATCAGGTGCGGCTGCAATAAGCAATGCGCTGTTATCGTTTGTGAAAACGGGCGATCATATTTTAATGGTGGATACTGCCTACGAACCTACCCGGGATTTTTGTGACAAAATACTGGCTGGATTAGGGATTGAAACAACCTATTACCCGCCGGGAATTGGCGCAGGTATTAGTGAGCTTATTAAAGAGAACACGCGCGTATTGTTTTTAGAATCACCGGGCTCAATCACCATGGAAGTGCAAGATGTGCCTGCAATGGTTGCTAAGGCAAATGAGCGCGGTGTTATGACTATGTTAGATAACACCTGGGGTAATGGCCTGCATTTTAGACCGCTTGAGCATGGTGTTGATATTAGTATTCAAGCTGCTACAAAATACATTGTTGGTCATTCAGATGTGATGATGGGTGTGGCGGTCGCCAATAAAAAGTATTGGCCAACCCTTCGAGAAAATTCATACCTACTTGGTCAATGTACTTCTGCGGATGATGCCTATTTAGCGCTACGTGGTCTACGTACTATGGCTGTGCGTTTAAAACAGCATGAAAAAGCAGCCATCGAAGTGGCTAAATGGCTTGAAACACACCCATTGGTTGATCATATTCGCCATCCGGCCTTTGCAACGTGTCCGGGTCATGAGTTCTTTAAACGAGACTTTGATGGTAGTAATGGCTTATTTTCATTTGTAATGAAGCAAGGTAATCAACAAGCGATTGATGCGTTTTTAGATAGCCTGCACCATTTTAAAATGGGCTTTTCTTGGGGCGGTTATGAGAGCTTAGTCACGGCAAACCTGAGCATGAAAGGGCTTCGCTCAGAAACGGGTTGGTCGCAAGGTCCAGTGATAAGACTTCACATTGGCCTTGAAGATGTAGCAGATTTACTAGCCGACCTTGATCAAGCACTGGCTGTGTACGAGAGCCACCTTTAGGTAAAAGGTTTATACTTTGTTACATAAGACCCGCTTGTCGGGTCTTTTTTTTCTGGTAATTCAAGCTGTTTCAACTTAGTGTAATTCTAATAATAAAATTCACTAAGGATTATGAGTGACGCAGTTACATCCTATACGTCTTGCACAAATTGCCCAATTTGAGCTGGTACGACTATTTTTGACCAAACGTGGTTTGCTGGCGGTTGCCGCTTTTGCCATTTGTTGGCTACTTATTTTACGCTATCCCATTGCCCAATCTGTGACCTTGATTAGCTCACCTGATTTTGCTGACTTTGCAAGGCAAGCCTTTGGCGCCATTGGCATCAGTAAATTACTTGATTGGCCTGAATCTGAATTAGCTGTTTATTGGCTGATTGCTTTATTTAGTTTTCCAAGCTTTTGTTTGTTTTTATGCAGCGACCAAACTGTGGGCGACAGACAACGGGGTACGTTACGCTTTTTATCACTTAGAGCCACTCGCTCAGAAATTATCATAGGTCGCTTTTTAGGGCAGCTACTCATTTTAGCGGCACTGTTATTTGTTACCTTGATGGCAACCGTTGCAATGCTTGGCTATCGTGAGCCCAGTTTGCTCCTTTCAGGCTTAACGCGAAGCTTTATGTTGTTATTTTATTTGCTTGTTGCGGTTATGCCATTTATTGCTTTGATGAGCTTTTTGAATACCTTTGCGCGTTCATCGCGTCTTGCATTTGTGTTGGCCATTTTGTTCTTTGCTGGCGGTAATATTGTGATTGGCTTATTAACATGGCAATGGCCTGCATTTGAGGTTTTAAATTACATATTTCCGGGCTATCAACTTGATTTAATGGCAGGTCAGCGTGCAGGCATCACACTTGCTCTTGGTTTACCACTTCTACAAACGGCAGTGTTATTAACTGCTGGTGAACGAATTTTTGCGAGGAGCTCATTATGACCGTTTTAATTCAAGCACAAGGCTTGTCAAAAAACTACGGGGTTAAACGAGCGCTCGATAACGTCAGCTTTGAAATAAATAAAGGGGCACCAGTGGCGCTGGTTGGTCCAAATGGTGCGGGTAAAACAACCTTATTCAGCTTGTTATGTGGCTATATTTTACCAAGTTCAGGAAAGCTATCGGTAATGGGGCATAACCCAGGTAGTGCGGCGTTATTTGGTAAATTAACTGCGTTACCACAAGATGCCCAGCTTGATCCCCGTTTTAGTATTGCGCATCAACTTAACTTTTATGGTCAATTACAAGGGCTCAGTGGCGCGGTTCGTAAAAAAGAAACGGCTCGGGTTTTAGAGCTAGTTGGTTTGTCAGAAGTGGCTAAGCAGCGACCGGATGACCTTTCTCATGGTATGCGTAAGCGAGTGACTATTGCACAAGCTTTAATTGGTTCACCTGAAATAGTGATGCTTGATGAAGCAACAGCGGGTCTTGACCCAATCCATGCCCGTGAGGTTCGAGAGCTGGTAAGCTCTTTAAGTAACGAGGCAACATTTATTTTAAGCTCCCATGACTTAACAGAGCTTGAGCGTTTATGCTCACAAGTTTTACACCTAGATAAAGGGGTATTAAGTGAGCATCAAGCCCGTTCTAGCACCCAAGATAACAAACACTTTATTACGCTACAGTTGAATCAACAATATGATGATGTAGAAGCAAAGCTTGCAGGCCTTGCCCATGTACATCATGTTTATATGAGCCAAGCAAAAGAATATGTGATCGAGTTTGAAAAAACCGCTGAGCCTTTTGATATCAATCTTCTACACTTTTGTTATCAACAAGGTTGGCAGTATCGTCAACTGGTGAATGGTCACACACTCGAAAACCAAATTTTTCATAAGGAGAGCTAGTTATGGGTCTATTAAGTGGATTAATGGGTAACGCAAGTGAAGTCGATAATGATGATTTAGAAGAGCTGCTTGCCAATACTCTGATTGATGGTGAAACAGTTCAAAAAGCCTATAAAGTCATTCGTGATATGTTTATCTTTACCAATAAGAGATTAATTATTATTGATAAACAAGGTGTTACTGGTTCTAAAGTTGAAATGTTGAGCATTGCTTACTCAAAAATTACTAAGTTTAGTAAAGAAAGTGCCGGGCATTTTGACTTAGATGCTGAACTGAAAATTTGGGTTGGTTCAGATCCAACGCCAATCAGTAAAGACTTTAAAGCAGGAGATAACATTAATGAGGTTTACAGAATTATTAGTGAATTCTCTTTATAAGGTACTGAAATTATAGACTTTAAATCATAAGTTGGCTTTGAATAGAATTATTCGGCCAACTTTTTCTTTACATTTACCGACACTTTATTACAATTAATCAAGTAAAAACAAACGCTTAGTTAAGTTTCCGTTCAGTTTTCTCACGTTAGCATGTGCCCAACTTAGCCATCAGGCTAGTTTTCAACAGCAATGAAACAATGTTAATAGGGAAATCTGTTTATGAAAAAGTTAGCAGTTATTATTTCGAGTATGCTTCTGTCAACTGCCGCGACTGCTGCGGATAGTTACCAATCAATCAGCCATTTAGGATACATGGACACCGATGGCAACGACACAGTAAGTGTTGATTCAACGTATTACTTCGCGCCAAAGAAAACAATGGGTCCTTACGACCAGTTTGAATACATCAACAAAACAACCAATGTATTTGGTTCTTACTCTGATGACGACTTTGGTGATGTAACTAACATCGGCGCTGAGTACTTCGTACAAGATTTTGTAATCGGTGCGGGTTACAGCAACTACGATTACGGTTCAGACACTGATTTATTCAATGTGTCTGCAGGTTACTTCTTTAATCCTAACCTTCTTCTTAAAGCGACATTTATCGACGTAGAAGACGGTGATAACACAGTAATGTTTGACCTTAAATATAATCACCAGCTTAACAGCACTGATTACTTAGGTTTCACATTCACAGCTGACGATGAGTTTGATTACCGTGCTGTAAATGCAAAATACTTCATGGATCTTCAACAAGGTAACTACCTAACAATTGAAGGTACAATCTCAGATACAGACGATAGCGGTAGCTCTTGGGAACTAGGTTCTAACTACTACTTCTCTAAAGCAACGTCAGCATTTGTAACGTTTAATAAAGAAGATGACTACAGCTTTGGTGCACAGCACTTCTTTAACAAAAACGTTGGTTTAAAAGCAGGTTATGCAAACAACTGGGATGACTCAGATTACGATGCATACTTCGCAAATGTAAGCTTACAGTTTTAATCATTAATTTGATGACATAAAAAAGCCCGCATTATGCGGGCTTTTTCGTTTTTGTTATTACCAACCGCACTGGCGGCCTTTATTTTGCTCATCAAGGTATTTTTGTAACGGTGCAAAGTAATCTAAGATTGCTGTTGCATCCATTTCTTCTTTACCAGTGATAGTGGCAAGGGCTTCTTGCCATGGGCGGCTTGAGCCCATTTCTAACATTGCATTTAGTTTTTCACCCGCCTCAGCAGAGTTGTAAACTGAACAGCGGTGTATCGCTTCTTTATTACCGGCAATTTCACATAAACTTCTGTGGAAGTCGAATTGTAAAATGTGCGCTAAGAAATAACGTGTGTAAGGTGTGTTACCCGGTACGTGATACTTAGCACCTGGATCGAAGTCTGCTTCGCTACGTGCGATAGGCGCTTGTACACCTTGATATTTTTCGCGTAACTCCCACCACGCTTTGTTGTAGTTCTCTGGCGTTACTTCACCTGAGAAAACTTTCCAGCGCCATTGGTCTACTAATAAACCAAACGGAATAAATGCTACTTTGTCTAATGCCATTTTCATTAACAGGCCGATATCTTTAGATTCATCAGGCACTTCGTCTAATAAACCAATTTCTTTTAAATAACCTGGTGTCACAGAAAGAGCAATGGTGTCACCAATCGCTTCGTGGAAACCATCGTTCGCACTTTCTTGATAATAAATAGGTTGCGTGTTGTACGCGCGTTGGTAGAAATTATGACCTAACTCATGATGAATAACAGAGAACTCTTCACCTGTACGTTGAATACACATTTTAATACGTAGGTCGTCTTTACTATCTATGTTCCATGCTGATGCATGACACTGTACGTCACGATCTTGTGGTTTAGTGAATAATGAGCGCTCATAGAAGGTATCTGGCAATGGTGCAAAACCCATTGATGTAAAGAACTTCTCGGCACCACGTACCATTTTAAGTTCGTCGTAATCGTGTTCAGCTAATAGTTCTGTAACGTCATAACCAGGATCTGCATTCTCTGGTGCAACAACATCGTAAATGTTACCCCAAGTTTGTGCCCACATATTACCTAGCAGGTGTGCTGGGATAGGTTGGTCTTGAGGTACTTTATCTTCGCCATATTTTTCACCTAACTTGGCACGAACATGACAATGTAATGAATCATAAAGCGGTTTAACTTGGCCCCAAATACGGTCAAGTTCTTTTGCAAAATCATCGGCTGGCATATCGTATTTACTACGCCACATAGCGCCTGTATCTGCATAACCTAGCTCTTTTGCACCTTCATTGGTCAGTGCAACTTGTTGCTCATAAAGCGGGCGCATAGGTTTTGAAACTTGACGCCAACCTTGCCATAAATCAAGCAATTCATTGTAATCACGACTCGTTGCCATTTTAGCTGTCATTTCGCCAAGGCTTAAACAGCTACCATCTTCTTTACAGTATTTACCTTTGCCATAAATGCCTCCTAACTCAGCCACTAATTGTGAGAGCTTCGCTGTTTTTTCAGCATCTTGTGGTGCAGGTAAAGTGAGCGCTAGTTTAAGTTTATCTAGTTTACGACGTGCATCATAATCAAGCTCTAAACTATCGAATTTTGCAGCTTCATTTGCTAGGCGGACTACGGCTTCGGTCATTTTGCGATTTACTTCAGCAGATAATTCAGCAGTATCGTGAGTGATGAAGTTGGCATAAATCCATTCAGCGCGACTTGATTCTAAATATAGTGCGCTTAATTCTTTTTCAGTATCGGCGATAAATTTATCAGCATCTTGTGCTGTTACTTGGCTTGATTTGACTTCAGCAGTTGTTGTTTTAGTGCTCGTAGCGTCGTCATTACAGCCAGTAAGCGCTAATGCACTTGCGACCATTAATGCGCTGATGCTCAGCTTATATGGAGTCTTCATTTTTATTCCCTAGAAGTTTGTTGTTTTTTATTGCTTTAGCATAATAGCAGTGTCTTACTAAACCACAAACAGTGCTTACTAAAACAACTGAAGTTACCGCTGCTTACGTTGTATTTATGGCACGATCAGTCATACTTGAGAAAACTGACTTAAATAAAAGGATTGCACAATGACGACCGTAATTATTTTGCTATTGGTTGCTGTAATTGTGATTTTTGCAGTGAAAGACATTCGCATTAATCTTGTTACGCGGCCCACGTTTAGTATGTTTAAAAAAGTGTTGCCACCTTTATCTCAAACAGAACGCGAAGCGATGGAAGCGGGCGATGTGTGGTGGGATGGTGAGTTATTTAGCGGTAACCCCGATTGGCAAAAATTACACGGTTTTCCCAAGCCTGAATTAAGTGACAAAGAGCGCGCATTTATGAGTGAGCAAGTCGAAACCTTGCTAGCCATGCTTGATGATTATCAAATCGTGCAAAAAGATAAAGACCTACCAAAAGAAGTCTGGGATTACTTAAAAAATGAAGGCTTTTTTGCTCTAATTATTCCAGAAGAGTTTGGAGGGAAAGAGTTTTCAGCAATCGCTAACTCAACGATTGTAGCAAAAATTGCCACCAAAAGTTTAACTGCAGCAGTTACGGTAATGGTGCCAAATAGTTTAGGCCCCGGTGAGCTGCTTTTACATTACGGTACTAAAGAGCAACAAGAGCGTTGGTTACCAAGCTTAGCTAAAGGTGATGATGTGCCTTGTTTTGCTTTAACAGGCCCTGAGGCCGGATCGGATGCGGGCAGTATTCCTGATACTGGTGTGGTTTGTAAGGGCATGCATAACGGTGAAGAAGTTATTGGCTTAAAACTTAACTGGTCAAAACGCTATATCACCCTTGCACCCATTGCTACAGTACTTGGTCTTGCATTTAAAATGTACGACCCAGATGGCTTATTAGGTGATAAAAAAGAGCTCGGTATTACTTGTGCACTCATTCCTACAGACCATGAAGGCGTGCAAACTGGCGAGCGTCATTATCCGCTGAACATGGCATTTATGAATGGTACCACCTACGGTAAAGATGTATTTATACCACTTGATTGGATTATTGGTGGTGAAAAGGGGGCTGGTAGAGGTTGGCGTATGCTAGTTGAATGTTTAAGTGCAGGCCGTGGTATTTCGTTACCGGCACTTAGCACCGCAACAGGTCATTTAGCGTCAAGAATGACATCGGCTTATGCAACAGTGCGTCAGCAGTTTGGTGTTTCGATTGGTCAATTTGAAGGTGTGCAAGAGGCACTCGCACGTATTGGTGGCTTGACCTACATGCTAGAGTCAGCAAGGTTAATGACTGCTGGAGCGATTGATTTAAAACTGAGCCCTTCGGTTGTTACTGCTATAGCTAAATATCATATGACTGAAATGGGGCGTACAGTAATGAATGATGCCATGGATATTCATTCAGGCAAGGGAATTCAAGTAGGCCCTAATAACTATTTAGCCCATGGTTATATGGGGATCCCCGTGTCAATTACCGTTGAAGGTGCAAACATTTTAACTCGTAACTTGATGATATTTGGTCAAGGTGCGACTCGCTGTCATCCGTTTGTTTTAAAAGAAATGGAAGCAGCCGCAATGGAAGATCATGATGTTGCATTGAAAGAATTTGACTCGTTACTGCTTCAGCACATTCTATTTGCTGCAAGCAATGCAGGCATGGCATTTGTTCATGCTTTAACTCGCAGTTATTTTGCAAAAGCGCCGGTGTGTGGGGCAACCTCGGTGTATTACAAACAATTAAGCCGTATGAGTCGTGGCTTAGCGTTTTGTACAGATGTCGCCATGCTAGTGTTAGGGGGCGAGTTAAAACGTAAAGAGATGATCTCGGCGCGTCTAGGCGACGTGCTTAGCCATTTGTATCTTGCATCATGTGTTTTGAAGCGCTATGAAGACGAAGGGCGTCAACAAGCAGATTTACCTTTTGTAAAATATGCGGTTGAGCATTCGCTATTTTGTATTGGCCAAGCATTCGATGGTTTCTTTAAAAACTTCTCTAACCCTGTGGTCAATTTCTTATTAAAACGCATTGTGTTCCCTGTGGGAAATCATTATCACCGTCCTAGTGATGACATTGCTCAGACTATTTGTGAGCATATGAGTAAACCAGGCGTCTTCAGAGACAGACTCACGCACCTTTGTTATGTTGATGAAAATGCAGGTACCGGGGTAATGGAAAATGCGTTTATCGCGATGATTGATACCCATGAAGATTTTAAACAATTACGCAAATGGCAAAAAGAAGGCACGATTGGTCGTCACTTAGAATTGGAAGATGCGATAGCTGCTGCTGCAGATAAAAACCTCATAAACGAAACCGTAGCTACACGAATGAATGAGGCGAACTCGCTTCGCAAGCAGGCAATAGCAGTAGATAACTTTGCGCCTGGGGAGTTGTAGTATAGTAGATATCAATGAAAGCCTTGCTAGTGTAAGGCTTTCATTTTCATACTCTTAGTGAAGACCGTTACGTATAATGTTTTCTGCTTCACTGACCGGCATAGGGCGGGCCTTGAGAAAACCTTGGCCAAACTTACACTGAGTTTGTTTTAAAATAGCAAGTTGCTGATTCGTTTCAATACCCTCGGCTACAACATCTAATTGTAGAGATTGTGCTAAGGATAAAATCGCATCTACTAATGGGTTTTGTCCTTTACTTAAGTGATCAATGAAGCTTTTATCTATTTTTAAAATGTGGATTGGTAGTTGATGCAAATACCCAAGTGCAGAATAACCAGTGCCAAAGTCATCTAGACATAATTTAACTTCTAGTGGCGATAATCCCTCAATAATTTTAGTCGCAAGCTCTAAATTTCCAATCAAGCCAGATTCTGTGATCTCAATGCAAAGCGAGCCTAAAGGTAATTGATGCTTTGCGTATAATGCGTGTATTTGCGAAACAAAGTCTAAACTTGCAAAGTGTCGTGAGGAAACATTAACAGTGACTCTACCAAATGATAGGCCTTGTTTTGTCCAATTGGCTATTTGTTGCGCAGCTAAATCTAGAAGATGTAAATCTAGATTGATTATTTGACCAGTATCTTCAGCAACAGGAATAAAGTCGGCAGGAGAGACAAAACCTTTGGTTGGATGATGCCAGCGAACAAGTGCCTCAAAACCAACAACCTGTGTATCTTGAATTGTGAATATGGGCTGGTAATAAAGCTCAAACTCATTGTGCTCAATGCCATGTTGTAAGTCATTTTCAATGTCGGCATGATTTTTTAACTTTTTGCGCATGGTATTGTTAAATAACTTAACTTGCCCACGGCCTGATGACTTGGCTTCATACATAGCTGCATCGGCATGTTGCAAAAGTTTATAAGCCTTGTCATTTGTGCTTTCACAGAATGCTACGCCAATACTGGTTGATGCTTGTAATAAATGGCCATCAATATTCAGTGGTTTTGCTAAAGCTGCCTTAATACGCTCAAGAGCATCTTGAACTTGTTGTTTATCTGTAATGTTTTCCATGAAAATGGCAAATTCATCTCCACCTAATCTAGCAAATGTATCTGTATTTCGGATCGTACCTTGTATGAGCTCGCAGATTTTTACTAAAAAATGATCTCCCACTTCATGGCCGAGTGAGTCATTGATGCTCTTAAAACGATCAAAGTCTAAATAGAGTAGAGCATGGTGTGTGCCTTTATTTGCGCGTGCTAAGCGCAAAATACCATGTTTTATTCGTTCGATGAGGAGCGATCTATTTGCCAGTCCGGTAAGTTCGTCATGTAATGCACGATGTTCTAGCTCCTGACGTGATAACTGCCTGTCGATTGCCATACTGATTTGGCGGCTGACATAAGTAAGTAAAGCACGGTCATGTTCATTATAGTGGTAGTGTTTACTGTAACTTTGAACTGCAATGACTCCACTTATTCGATCATTTACTTTAAATGGCACACCAAGCCAAGACTCTGCTTGTCGACCAACCATTTTAAAATGACCCGCATCAATATGTTGTTGAAACGCCTCTTTATTAAACAACAGTGATTTATCGATTTTTAAAAGGTAGTAAGAGGCCGTATCTTTTAAGAGTTCTTTAGAAATTTTAGTATGTGCATTAGAACGGACACCTTCTTCGATAATATAAACTAAATCTAAAACATCACTTTGTTTATCATATAGCCCAATGAAAAAGTTATCTGCTCTGAGTAACGAGGTGATAATGCTATGTAAAGACTCAAAAAAGCTATCGAGTTCACTTGACTGATAAGTAAGGTTGGCGATTTGCAACATGCAATTTTCCAACTTTTGAGCATCGTTCAATTGTTTTACTGTTTGCTGAAGGTTTTCTACAGTTCTGACTTGATTTAACTTTGCACTGAGTAAATGTGCGACTGTAGATAAAATTTCTAAATGGGCGTCATTAAAATAGTTTTTTTGCGGGTGCTCGCAATCAATAACACCTAATACCTTTTCTTTATATACTAAAGGAACACAGAGTTCAGAAAGTGCAGGGCGGGCATCGGCAATATAGCGTTCGTCTTTTGTTACATCACCAATCATTAACGGTTTACCGGTTGAAGCGACATACCCAGTAATACCTTGCTCAAAACTAATTTCGGTGCGCACAATATGGTATGTATCGTCTGCGAGAGTGGTTCCCATAGACGCAACTTCTCTTAATGTACGAGACTCATCATCGACTAAAAATATGACACATTCTATAAATCCAAGCCTGCTTACTACTTGCGAAGTCACATACTCTAATAATTCTTCAACAGTATCTAATTGCATTAGCGATGAAGAGAATTGATTAATAATATGGAGTTGGTCAGTTTTGACCTCAAGTGCAAACGCTGTATCTAAATTCTTAGACATAGAAAGAAAAGTAACCCAAATGTTTTATTAACTTATTACGTTAACCTACTATCAAACTATCTACAAAGTTATTTTCAAAAAAAACAGCAACTGGTGTAAACTAGGCATCTGAACACAAACTTCAAAAAATAACTTCGTTATTTGTATAAAGTTTGCGCTACCCCTCTAACTTTAGCCGTGGAAACCAGCAATGTCAGATATAAATAAGATTGAAACACTAACAATTACCCGCCCAGACGATTGGCATATTCATTTACGTGACGGTGATCAGCTAACCGATACTGTACGTGATGCAAGCCGCTATATGGGGCGCGCGATTATTATGCCAAACCTTGTTCCACCGGCCACATGCACTGACAGTGCTTTATCATATTATGAGCGAATTAAAGCCGCAGGCCCTCAGGGTGATTTTGAGCCTTTGATGGTGCTTTATTTAACGGACAAAACCTCACCAGAAGAAATCAAAAAAGCAAAAGCAACGGGTAAAATTGTTGCGGCAAAATTATACCCTGCGGGTGCAACAACTAATTCAGACTCAGGTGTCACATCAATCAAAAATATTTACCCAGTACTTGAGGCAATGCAAGAAGTAGGGATGTTGCTGCTAGTGCATGGTGAAGTGACAGATTCATCAATTGATATCTTTGACCGTGAAAAAGTTTTCCTCGATACAATTTTAGCCGATGTAGTAACTGACTTCCCTAAACTTAAAATAGTACTTGAGCATATTACGACTAAAGATGCCGTAGAGTTTGTTAATAACGCACCTGATAATGTAGCGGCGACAATCACAGCTCACCACTTACTTTATAACCGTAACCACATGCTAGCGGGCGGTATTCGTCCACATTATTATTGTTTACCAATTTTAAAACGTAATATTCATCAGCAAGCATTGATTGCTGCAGCGACAAGCGGTAGCAAAAAGTTTTTCTTAGGCACAGATTCTGCGCCTCATTATAAAGATAAAAAAGAAGCAGCGTGTGGCTGTGCAGGTGCTTACACAGCACATGCAGCGATTGAATTATATGCTGAAGCATTTGAAGAGGCGGGAGCATTAGATAAGCTGGAAGGTTTTGCGAGCCATTTTGGCCCTGACTTCTACGGTTTAGAGCGTAATAAAGACACGATCACACTGGTAAGAGAAAGCTGGACTGTTCCTGCAAGTTACAAACTAGGAGACTCTGAGGTAGTGCCGATCAAAGCTGAAGCTAACATGGATTGGCAAGTTAAGTAAGCGAGCTTACTGTTAGCTAATATTATTCAGAAGCCCAACATTACGTTGGGCTTTTTTATTATTTTTTAATTGTTTAGAAATATGCCTGTCATATTTAAAAGTTTAGCCGTTGACCTCAAAATAATTTTCGATTAATAGAGCTAAAAGCTATTTAATGTGTTAGTCTTAAATTGCTTTGAGTTTTTGCGTATAGAATTTACGGATAATGTGCGGCTTGTTCGGTTACCGGTTGGTTATTGGTTCTTCCTGTACTTTACCCCCTAGTTTTTGGGCATTCACTCAGGGAGGATAGAGCCATTATGGCTGAATTTTAATAATTGACTTACAGGAAAATTTGGTATGTCAAACACGGTTACTGGTAAAGTTAAGTTCTTCAACGAAGCAAAAGGCTTCGGTTTTATTGAACAAGAAAATGGTCCTGACGTATTTGTACACTTCAGTGCTATCACAGGTACAGGCTTCCGCACTTTAAGCGAAGGCCAACAAGTATCTTTCGGCATCAAACAAGGTCAAAAAGGCCCTGAAGCTGAGAACGTAGAAGTAGCATAATTCGTTATGCGAAACTAAGTATTTTGGTGAAACAGTTTCTGTTTCACCAAAATTCATTTATATCTCTTATCAACTTTCTCTACCTCATTCATACTACGCTTTCTCCTAAACCATTTTTTACTACTTCTATATAAATAATTCCTTTGTACCTCATACTTGGTAGTCTGTACCGAATTATTAATCCCCCAAAGGCATTGTCTCGGGTTTTTTTAGTCAGACATTAAGCTAAAAGTTCGATAACAATCCTCTAAAAGCTACTCTCCATAACTAAAGTATTATATGCTTCATAGACGGGATTTACTCAATGCAACATTGACTGTTGTATTGGCTAGTAGTTTTGATCAACAGGTTAAGTTACCTCTTTTTTATAATGTTTGAGATATTTTCAACAATCTCAAAATTACCCGCTAAACTTAAAGTATTCACAAGTGGAATAAATTCTGAGTAACTTATACTTGTTTGATGAAATATAATGAAGGTTCGCTAATCGATGAGCATAGGAAACAATATACTTTTGGTAGACGACCACCCAATGGTTGCAACAGCAATCAAGATGGTACTATCAAAGTCAACTCTGGTTAATGAAGTAAAAGCTGTTGCGAGTCAAAAGGAAGCATTACAGTTTTTAAAAAGTAATAATGTCGCGCTAGCTATTTTAGATATCGAATTAGAAGATTCAGATGGCTTTAGTTTATACAAACGCGCAGTTAGCAGTGGCTTCTCTGGTAAAGTGCTATTTTTATCAGCAAAGCAAGATAAACACATTATTCGAACAGCGGCTAAATTAGGCGCGCAAGGTTTTGTTAACAAGGCTGAAAGCTTAGAGGATATTTCATCTGCAGTAGAGATGATTTTAAGGGGTTATACCTTCTTTCCTCAAGAGCATTTAATAGCATCTGAAAAAGATATTGATGAATTACTGACAGAGCGAGAGCTTGCAGTGATGAATTACTTGCTACAGGGCCTCTCAAACAAAGATATCGGTGAAAAGCTGTTTATTAGTAACAAAACAGTAAGTACGTACAAGACAAAAATCTTTGAAAAGCTTGAGGTTGATTCAATTATCTCTTTAGCAAAGCTTGTTAAAGACCGCGCCATATTTTGAGACTCTCACCCTTAGCGGTGAGAGATAAATTCTCGCTCATCCTTGTGTTTAGTAAGGCAATTGTGCATTTACTAAACATTACCTACTGATGAGTGCATAAAAATTCTGCAAATTAGATTTTTTAGATCACTAAATAGAATTTTTTTTTAAATTTTCTTATGCCTTTTCTGGTTTTATTAAATGTTACATTTATGTTTAAGGTTGAGCCCAACATGAACGTGGTGTTTGCTAGTAAAGGGCTTTAGAACCTTCCCCTTGATGGGTCTGTTATATTTTTGTTAATTGATTGTTCGAGCTATTTTCCTATCAACGACGAGTTACCAAATTTTTCGGACGAAAGCCGAACATCAAGTTGACAGACTCTGATGCATTTAGCATTATTGGAGGGTTGATATCTATTAAAAGATATCAGGGTTGTCTTCTTCGGAAGGTAATTAAATTATAAAAGTAACATTACTTAATTGGTTGGGAACTATGTCTGTTAAAATCAGAAAGAGTCTTGTAGCATCAGCGTTGGTTGGCGCTTTTGCATTTGCAAGCAGCAATGTGATTGCAGATCCTTTGAAAGATGTGCAAGATGCAGGTCAACAAATTCAAAAGGCTGCTGTTAAGTCTCAAACTAAAATTGACAATGTATATGGTCAAACTCAGGAGCTAATCGCTGAGTACCGTAGCGTTGTTGACGAAACTGAGCTAATGAAGGTGTATAATGATCACGTAGCACGTTTGGTCGCTGACCAAAACGCGTCTATCGAATCGTTTGACCGTCAAATCGCAACAATCGATAACACGAAACAAAACGTTGTGCCTTTGATGTATCGCATGATCGATACGCTTGAGCAATTCATCAAAGCGGACGTTCCGTTCAATCTTGAAAACCGCCTAGCACGTGTTGAAAGACTACGTGACATCATGGCATCAGCTTCAGTTACTACATCTGAAAAATTCCGCCAAGTTCTTGAAGCTTACACTGTTGAAACTGCATACAGCTCAGCTGTTACAGCTTCACAAGGTACGCTTGAAGTTGATGGCAAAAACATCAACGTAGACTTCGGTCGTTTAGGTCGTATCACTTACGTAGCACAGTCTTTTGACCTTAAGCACGCGTGGGTGTGGGATAACAACACTAAACAGTGGAAAGAATTAGGTGAAGAATACCTAAAACCTGTTAAAGAAGTTATCCGTATGGCGCGTAAACAAGCGACATTAGAACTTGTTAAACTACCAATCTTTGGCGCGGAGTAATCAATAATGAAGAAACTATTTAAAGGTTTTGCTGTTGCAGCAGTACTATCTGTTTCTGCAGGTACCGCGCTTAATGCACACGCAAACACTGATGCTTTAGACAAAATTCTTGAGCAAGTTAAGCAAGAACGTATTTCTGAAGGTAAATTAAACAAGCAACGTGAACAAGAGTTCCTTTCAGCTCGCGCTGACAAGCAAGCGTTACTTAACAAAGCAAAAAGCGATCTAGCTGCTGAAAAAGCACGTGGTGACCGTTTATCTAAAGAATACGCACAAAACGAAAATACTTTAGCTGAGAAAGAGCAAGCTCTTTTAAATGCTCAAGGTACGTTAGGTGAGATGTTCGGTGTTGTACGTCGTGCAGCTGCTGATGCAATCGGTTCAATCGAAGCATCACTTGTTTCTGCTGAAAAACCAGGACGTGCTGAAGTACTTCGCTCACTAGCTGCTGCGAAAGAGCTTCCAACTGTACGTGAACTTGAAGAACTTTGGATTTCTCTTCAAACTGAAATGACTGAATCAGCTAAAGTTTCAACTTTCGAAACTGAAGTTGCAGGTCTTGACGGTTCATCTTCAATGAAGAAAGTAACGCGTATTGGTAACTTCAACTTAGTTACTGACGAAGGTTACTTAATCTACTCTCCAGAAACTAAAGCGATCCAACCTCTAGGTAAGCAACCTGATAGCTACATCCTAGCTGGTATCAGCGATTTAGAAAAAACTTCTGCAGATAACTATGCTGGCGTATACATCGACCCGACTCGCGGCGCGATCTTACGTATCAACACGCAGAAGAAATCGTTAATGGAATACTACGAGCAAGGTGCTGAAGTAGGTTACATCATCACAGTATTACTTGTTGTTGGTCTACTTATCTTCATCGTTCGTTTCATTGATCTTGCGCTTACTAGCACTAAGATTAAGAGCCAGCTTAAAAACCTTTCTACTCCGAATACAAACAACCCACTGGGTCGTATTCTTAAGGTTTACGCTGACAACAAGAATCAAGACGTTGAAAACCTTGAGCTTAAACTTGACGAAGCAATTCTACGTGAAACGCCTCGCATCGAAGCTGGTATCAACATCATCAAGATCTTGGCAGCAATCGCTCCATTACTAGGTCTACTAGGTACGGTTATCGGTATGATCCTAACGTTCCAAACAATCACATTGTTCGGTACAGGTGATCCGAAGATCATGGCTGGTAACATCTCTCTAGCACTTGTTACTACTGCGCTAGGTCTAATTGCAGCTCTACCACTTATCCTACTTCACTCAATTGTTGCGGGTCGTAGTAAGTCGGTTTTACATGTCCTTGATGAGCAAAGCGCTGGTATTATCGCTGCTCACGCGGAGAAGGAGAAAGCCTAATGCTAGTCCTGATGGAGATCTGGGAATCTATCAGGGATTTTGTTGGCACAGGCGGCCAGGTTTTATACGTGGTCGCGATAGCACTCTTTCTTATGTGGGTTTTAATGATTGAGCGCTATTGGTTCCTACTAGCTGAGTTTCCTCGTATGACGAAGGATATCGTAGCTCAGTGGGATGCCCGCCAAGACACTACGTCTTGGTACGCACACAGAATCCGTGAAGCATGGATTTCTGAAGCGTCTGAAAAATTAGATCAGCGTATGTTGTTGATTAAGACATTAGTAGCTGTTTGTCCTTTAATCGGCTTACTAGGTACTGTAACGGGTATGATCGCGGTTTTCGAAACCATGGCTACTCAAGGTACTGGTAACGCACGTTTAATGGCATCAGGTATTTCAATGGCAACAATCCCAACAATGGCTGGAATGGTTGCGGCACTATCTGGAGTATTCTTTAGCTCACGCCTTGAGGCAAGAGCGAGAATGGCGAAAGCTAAACTTGTAGATAGCATGCCTCATCACTAGAGAGAGAATTAAATATGGCACGTAAACAACGTTTTCGTGAAGAAGAAGAAGCAGCGGTTGACATGACGCCAATGCTTGACATCGTATTTATCATGCTTATTTTCTTTATCGTAACTACATCGTTCGTTAAAGAGGCTGGTATCGAAGTCAATAAACCTAAAGCAGCTGCAGCTACGAAGCAAAAAAATGCAAACATTTTTGTTGCTATCCGTGCTGACGGTGCAATCTGGATTGATAAACAACAAGTAGACGTTGAGCGTGTATCAGCTAAACTTGAAAGTTTATTAGCAGAACAACCTACTGAAGTTGTAATTTTGCAAGCTGATAAAGAAGCAAAACACGGCGTAGTAGTTAAAGTTATGGACCAGATCAAAGCGACGGGTGATAACCTTAAAATTTCAATAGCTGGAGATCAGTAATGATTCGTTTTCTGTTTTCACTGATTGCAGGTGGGGCAGTTACTTTCGGCTTGTTCTACTTCATGGCGTACCTCATCTCCGGTGGAGCTGATCGTGCGACTGAACAAAAAGAACAGATTGTAGTCGAAATTATGACGAATCCGCCTGAATCTAAGGTGCAGGAGAGGAAGCGTGTTCCGCCTCCGCCTCCGCCACCGCCAAAGCAGCCGCCTAAACCGCAGCCGCCTCAGCCGGAAAACAGCAACCCAAATACTGGTGGTTTGTCATTTAATATGCCAAGCATCGATGTGGGAAGCACAGCTGGTGGCCTAAGTGGTCCTGGTGCATTTGGACGTGATGGTGATGCTACACCTATCGTTCGTATTGAACCAAAATACCCAACGCAAGCAGCGCGTGATGGTAAAGAAGGTTGGGTTCAACTTTCATTCACTATCAACGAAGTAGGTGGTGTAGAAGATATCGAAGTGATCGATGCAGATCCTAAACGTATCTTCGACCGCGAAGCTAAGCGAGCGTTATCTAAGTGGAAATACCGTCCAAAAGTTATTGATGGTAAGCCACAAAAGCAATTTGGTCTTCAAGTACAACTAGACTTTAAACTTAATCAAGGCAACTAAGGAGGCGAGTAATGAGAAATTTATCTAAAGTAACTGCTCTTGCGCTTCTTATGTCACTTTCGGGTGTGGTATTCACTGCACCTGCTTTAGCGGCGCCAGACTACGCGAAAATTGAAGCGCGTAAAAAAGCAAAAACTAAAGTTATGGGTGAGCGCGTTGGTAAGAAAGTAATTAAAGCGTTTGACTTGTACAATGAAGAAAAGCTTGACGAAGCCATTGCATTGCTTAAAGAAATTGATGCATCGGATGACTTCGACAGAGCAACTGTTGACCGTTATTTAGGTCAAATGTACGCTCAAAAAGAGCAGTACCAGTTAGCTATCAAGCACATTCAAGCAGCTGTTAAACCTGATGTTTTAAACTTTGCTGACCAAGAGCAAGGCCTAAAACTATTAGGTGACATGTACGCAGGTACAGAGCAATATGCAAAAGCAAAAGAAGCTTATGCAGCTTGGATGGACTTCACAGGTGAGGAAGACGACAAAGTTTATACACGTATTGCACAAGCAAACTACGAGTTAAAACTTTATAAAGACGTACTTCCTGCTGCAAACAAAGCAATCGAATTGGCAAAAGAGCCTGCTAAAGCCTCTTACCAATTAAAGCTTGCTGCCTATTTTGAACTTAAACAGTACAAAAACATGGTAGAAGTAGCTGAAGAGATTGTTCGTGTTTGGCCTGAAGACAAAAAAGCCTGGGTTGGTTTAGGTAAATATTACCTACAAACCGAAGACTTCAAGAAAGGTCTTGCGACCATGGAAGTTGCCTATAAAAATGGCTATTTTGAAAATGAAGTTGAATACAAAGTACTTTCTAACTTCTATTCGTTAAACGATATTCCTTACAAAGCAGCAGTTGTGCTTGAAAAGGCAATTAACGAAAATAAAGTTAAGCGTAATAAGCAAAATATCAGTGCAGTGGCATCTAACTACCACCGCTCAAAAGATATTGAGAAAGCAGCTAAATACTATGAAGAAGCGGCTAAATTTGATGACGATGCAGAGCTTTACCGCAAAGCAGGTTCATTACTTTTACAATCGCAAAACTATAGTGCAGCCGTTGTTCGTTTGAACAAGGCATTAGAGTTAGGTTCTGATAAAAAAGGAACTATCTACTCTGACCTAGCTGAAGCTTATTACTACCAAGAGAAGTACAAGCAAGCTTATAACGCTATCACTAAAGCAATGGACGATCCGCGTACGCGTAAATTCGCGAAGAGCTGGTCAACCTTCATCAAAGATAAAGCGAACCGTAATGGCGTGAAAATCTAAATGATGTTGTTTTAAATTAAAAAGCCCCTCTGGGGCTTTTTTTATGGAATTTTATAATGCTAAGACAGATCGTATTTTTACTTGTCGCAAGTGTGATGATAACAGCTTGCTCAGAGCAACCTCCTCGTTTCAATCACTTTGATGAAGGCCAGCAAGCACTCAGTAACATAAATAACTTACTATCTAATCAATCAAGCTCAGATTCGGTAACAAGTTGGCCTTTTTCGAACGAGTATTTACAAGCTCGTCACCTCAATTATCAAGGCTTGAAAAGTATCGCGCTAGATGAATCGCAACAGGCGCAATTAAATTACCTGATCATCGCTGAGCGTTATCCAGAACGCTATTTTGTTTGGCCAGAGCAGCGCGATGTTGTTAGTCGTGCTATTAATAAAAAAGATTATTCTGCTCAAAAATTAGCTACGTGGTTGGAATTAGTACAAACACAATTAATGCAAGCAGAGGAAAGTAGTTTAAAACTAAATAAAATTGAGCTTAAGTTGTTACATTCAATGGTGCAAAACCACCTAAATAATAATGATGATGAAGTGGTACACTCAGCACTTTCAAAGCTTGAACAATATTTATCTCAATACACACCACGTAGCAAGTTAGGTTTAGTGGGGCTTGCAAATGGTAAAGATTGGTACCAGAGCAAGTTGAATTACTTTGGAGCGAAAACGCAACCTCCTCTGACGTGGCTGAGCAATATTCAGTCTCAATTAAAGCAAATAGCGATACACAATGTGGCGTTTCATTTACCGACGTCACACAGTACTCCTCTAGTGATGCAGTTTTTTAGTCAAGATGAGAATATAGCGGGTCTTGACTGGCAGCTAGAATATCGAGACCCTTTACAAAGTAAGCGCGAGTTATCAGCGGGCGAGCAGTATTTTTGGTTAGTGATGATGGAAACAGATCTTGGTATTCATTATCACACTTGGAGTGAACAGCAAGCGCGAGTAAATCTAATAAAGCGTTTGGGGGTGACGAAACAAGAAGCTGATTGGCTTATCGAAGATATTATACTTTATCCTGCAACGAGCTTTATATTTTCTTCATAATACCTTGCTGCGCTCTAAGGAGCGCAGCTTCTACAGCGTTGGCTAGCAGGGTCTGCTAATAAGCGTTCATCATCAATTTTTTCTTCGCAATCACAACAATAGCCATATTGCCCAATGTCTATTTGGCATAACGCCGCCTCTAGCTTTTCGAGTCTAGAAATTAAAATTTGATATTCAGGACCCAGCTTATTTGAGGTTAATTCTAGCCAATCTGCAGGAGGGGTTTCGCTTAACTGCGAAAGCAATTGTTGGTGATAGCCTTGATCAGAATTAGTTAGCATATCGAGTAAACGTTGTCTAACCTGCGCAAGTTCTGCAGATAACTTTGTTTGAATTTCAGTATTGTTCATCGCGTTTATTCCAAGTGGGCAATACTGACATTATCAAACAAAACAAGTTAGCTAGTTATGATTTGCATCAATACTCGGCGCTTTGGCATACTTTCTAAGTACGTCTGCAACTTCATTTTTGGCTTTTAAACGCCTAATCTCATCAAAAAGTGCGTTGGCCTGTGGGTACTGGCGTTTTAGGTATCCAAGCCACTGCTTGGTTCGAGAAGCAAAATATTTCTCACACTTGCTTTCATCTTGATGCATAGAAGAGTGAATAATATGGTAAATCACATGCTCCCAAAGCATCGGAGTGTACTGCTCATTTTCGACATGTGCTTTTATTTGCTTTGCTAAATCAGGCATTGCTAGAGCACCACGACCAAGCATTAAGTCTTGGCAATGACTGCGTTTTTGACACAGCAATGCATCTTCAACTTGCCAAATTTCACCATTAGCAACCACAGCAATGTTTTTATTTTTGATTAACGGAGGGATCTTTTCCCAATATGCCGGTGGATTATATCCATCTCTTTTCGTTCTTGCATGAATAGCAAGACTTGATGCACCCGCACTGACAACAGCATCAACAATTTCTTGGCTGTTGCTATCGTCATCAAACCCTAGTCTGATTTTTGCACTGACCTCATGACGTGGATCAACTGCATCACGTACGGCTTTGATTATTTCGTACATGTGCTCAGGATCTTTCAAAAGTACAGCACCACCTTTACTTTTATTAACAGTTTTTGCTGGGCAGCCAAAATTTAAGTCGATACCATGAGATCCTAAGCGTATTGCCTTGACTGCATTTTCAGCCAATGCATTAGGAACTTGGCCTAGTAATTGAATCCGCACTGGTGTTCCAGCACGGGTATAACCACCGGCTTTTAATTCAGGGCAATAACGATGAAATACACGTTCGGGTAGTGTGTCTTCAACGACACGAACAAACTCTGTAACGCATAAATCAAATCCACCTAAATCAGTGAGTAGCTGTCTCATTTTGAAATCGACAACTCCCTCCATTGGTGCTAAAACTAGTCGCATGATACCTGTATACTAAATAAAAATTGGACGCGTATTCTACCTGCTATTCTATATTTGATAAATCGTAATTTGCTTTATCATCGGTTTCAGAAAATAATTTAGTAATTTTGAAAGTAATTTTCAGTTCGCAGGTCTTGTTTAATAACCCTTTATAAAAAAGAGAGTCGATAATGAACACAGTTAAGAAAAATTCAATTGCATTAACATTAGGTGCGGTTGTGGTTGGTGCGTCAAGTTTTGCAGCCACTGATGCTAACGCTAACCCATTTGAATTTCAGCAAATGCAAGCTGGTTATCAGCTAGATGCTGCTGAAGGTAAATGTGGCGAAGGTAAGTGCGGTGGCGATAAAAAAGCTGAAAAAGAAGGTAAGTGCGGCGAAGGTAAATGCGGCGGCGACAAAAAAGCAGCTAAAGAAGGTAAGTGTGGCGAAGGTAAATGCGGCGGCGACAAAAAAGCAGCTAAAGAAGGTAAGTGCGGCGAAGGTAAATGTGGCGCAGATAAAAAAGCAGCTAAAGAAGGAAAGTGCGGCGAAGGTAAATGCGGCGGCGACAAAAAAGCAGCTAAAGAAGGTAAATGCGGCGAAGGTAAATGTGGCGCAGATAAAAAAGCAGCTAAAGAAGGTAAGTGCGGCGAAGGTAAATGTGGTGCAGACAAAAAAGCAGCTAAAGAAGGTAAGTGTGGCGAAGGTAAATGTGGCTCTAACCACTAAGCGCTCATTTAGCTTTTGAAAGGGCCGTAATGGCCCTTTTTAGTAGGAGGTAGTATGTTAAAAGAATCAGTAGCTGATTTTGGGCAAATTGGCTTAGGTTTACGCCGGGAAATGCTTGATGAAATGCTCATCGATGTTCCTAAACCCATTGAGTTTTTAGAAGTTGCACCAGAAAACTGGCTAAAGCTTGGAGGGCGTTTTGGTAAACAATTTAACCAGCTTACCGAGCAGCATGCCTTTGTTTGTCATGGTTTATCGTTATCGATCGGCTCACCTGCAGCGCTTGATATTGACTTTGTGAAATCACTTAAAGCCTTCTTTAAAGAGCATAATATTCGTTTGTTTAGTGAGCATTTAAGCTACTGTTCGGGCGAAGGGCACATGTACGATTTGATGCCTATTCCGTTTACTGAAGATGCAATTAAGCATGTCTCCTCGCGGATCAGACAAGTACAAGATATTCTTGAACAGCCAATTGCTATTGAAAATGTATCTTACTATGGTGCCCCTGGGCAGCAAATGACTGAACTAGAGTTTACTAATGCAGTTTTAGAGGAAGCTGATTGCCAACTATTGCTTGATGTAAACAATATCTATGTAAACTCTATTAATCATGGTTATGATGCTGAGCAATTCTTAGCAGCATTACCAACTAAACGTATCGCTTATGGTCATGTTGCGGGCCATTACACTGAGGCTGAAGATTTACTCGTTGATACCCATGGTGCGCCAGTTATCGATCCTGTTTGGCAATTGCTTGAAAAAGCCTACGCAGTACATGGAGTTTTTCCTACTTTGTTAGAGCGTGACTTTAATATTCCACCTATGGCTGAGTTATTAGCTGAGCTGAAAACTATTGAAGCCCTGCAGCACGCAGCCAATAAGCAAAACCAAGTAACGGTGAAACACAGTGCATAATCATTTTACGCAAGTACAACAAGCGTTTATGGCGCATATTCGCGACCCTGAGAATAATGCTAAGCCTAGTGATGTTGAAGAGCGTCGCATGGCGATTTATCGCGATTTATTTTTTAATAATGTGGATGGTTTTGTCAGCTCTGCATATCCAGTACTTAAAAGTTTATATTCAGAGCAAGCTTGGCACAGACTCGTTAGGCAATTTTTCAGTCAGCACAACTGTAAATCTCCTTATTTTTTAGATATAGCAGGGGAGTTTTTGGCCTTTCTTGCTAATGACTATGAAATGCAAAGTAATGATCCTGCGTTCATGTTAGAACTGGCTCATTATGAGTGGGTTGAGCTCGATGTGTCGGTTGCTAAAAAACTTGCAAATGAAGTTGGCTTATCGGCTCATCAAGTGACAAGTTCCCCATTATATTTAAGTTCACTGGCTCGTAATTTGAGTTATAGCTTCCCAGTTCATACCATCAGTGTCGATAACCAGCCGAGTGAGCCCGCAGCTGAGGCAAGCTATTTTGTGGTATATCGGGATGGCGATGACGAAGTGCAGTTTTTATCAACAAATGCGATGACCGCATTACTACTTAATATTATTGAATCTCAGCCAGGTATAAACTTAAATGATGTATGCCAAGTAGTTGCAGAGCATGCTCCTCAATTTAGCCAAGAGCAGCTTTATCAGGGAGCGCTCAATACCTTAAGTGCCATGGCAGAGCGTGGTATCGTAGTTACTAATACATTGGTTTAAAAATCGGCTAAACCCCTTTATTGATGAGGACAGTTCGACTATTATGTCCGCCTTATTTTGTCGTGCTTAAATAAAGGTAGTAACTATGTCGAATGATAAAGACTTTAAAGATCCGTTCAATGCAACTTATTTCATTGCGTTTTTAGCTGTATTCGGTGGCATTGGCTGTCTTAACGCTATTCTGGGTTGGATCACATCTTTATCTTAATCTGCGTAAGCAAATTTAAGACACTAGGCTGCACCATGCAGCCTTTTTTGTTGTAGTTAGGTGATTAATTTCGAAACTTGCTACCGACTTTCCACTAAGGTGATGTTATACTCTCGAGCTTTGTTAGATAAACTTTTTGAGCAGTATAATTATGACTCAAGCAACTTCAACGCTCATCAAACAGAGCATTGCAACGATCGCTGATTACCCAAAGCCGGGCATTATGTTCCGCGATGTAACAACTTTAATGGCTAACGCTGAGGCATTTAAAGCAACGATAGACAGCTTTATTGCGGCATATAAAGACCAAGGTTTTACTAAAATCATTGGTACTGAATCTCGAGGTTTTATTTTTGGTGCGCCACTTTCTTATGCTCTTGGTATTCCATTTATTCCAGTTCGTAAACCAGGCAAACTTCCTCGCGAAGTGATTTCACAAAACTACCAATTAGAATATGGTGAAGATACGCTTGAACTTCATACAGACGCTATCGTTTCTGGTGATAAAGTGTTATTAGTAGATGACTTACTTGCCACAGGTGGCACAATTGAAGCAACAGCAAAATTAGTTGCAAAACTGGGTGGTAATGCAACGGATGCCGCATTTGTTGTATCTTTACCTGAGCTTGGTGGTGAACAACGTGTTGCTGATATGGGCATCAAAATATTAAAGTTGGTTGAATTCGAAGGCGAATAATTAATGAGTTATCAGGTTCTAGCAAGGAAATGGCGACCACAAACCTTTCACGAGTTAGTGGGGCAGTCTCATGTTAAACAGGCATTGGTTAATGCATTAACACAAAATAGACTCCATCATGCCTATCTCTTTACTGGAACTCGTGGGGTGGGTAAAACAACCATCGCACGAATATTCGCAAAAAGCCTCAACTGCGATAAGGGTATCTCTGCTGAGCCGTGCGGCCAATGTTCAAGCTGTACTGACATTGAAGCTGGTCGTTATATTGATTTGTTAGAAATCGATGCGGCATCACGTACCAAAGTAGAAGATACCCGCGAAATCCTTGATAACGTTCAATACGCGCCAACACGTGGTCGTTACAAGGTATACCTAATCGACGAAGTTCACATGCTGTCAAAGCATAGTTTCAATGCATTACTAAAAACATTGGAAGAGCCACCAGAGCATGTGAAGTTTTTATTAGCGACAACCGATCCGCAAAAACTGCCCGTGACGATTTTATCGCGTTGCTTACAGTTTAATTTAAATGCTTTGTCGCAATCAGAAATTCATGATCAGCTTGCCCATGTTCTTAATCAAGAACAGCTAAGTTTTGATGATAAATCGCTGTCAATTTTAGCGAAAGCAGCTGATGGTAGTATGCGTGACGCACTGAGTCTTACAGACCAAGCAATTGCGCAAACCAATGGCAATATTAATCATCAAGCAGTGCAAACTATGCTTGGCTTAATGGATACCCAATATAGCCAAACCATGTTAGCAGCGTTACTGTGCCAAGATGGCGATGCATTACTTCAAGAAGTAAAAGCAGTGGTTAGCCGAAACCCTAACTTTGTAGCCTTGCTCGACGATTTAATTGCCCTGACGCACCTTATTCAGCTTGTGCAGCTCGTGCCTAGTGCTGCGGCACTTGATGAGACTAACCGTGAATTTATTGAGCAGGTGGCACAAACAACTGATGCACAGCAAATGCAGGTGTATTACCAGTTGTTATTAAATGGTAAAAAGGATTTGCAATGGGCACCCGATGCTAAACTTGGTTTTGAAATGATCATGTTGCGACTGCTCGCATTTCAACCAACGCAATTTGCACAAAGCCAAACACCCACGAATACCCAGCAGCAGGTTAAACCAAGTGGTGCCGGTGCACTACGTGATATTTTAAAAAAATCAACGGCGCAACGTGAGCAAGCAGCTTCAGAGCAAGCATCAGTAGCACAAAGTTCAGAGCATACAACTTCTGTGCCTTTAGAGCCTCAGCCAACACAAGCTGAACCTGTTGAAGCCGAGCCTATTCAAGCAGCCAAAGCAGAAACAGCACATAGCCATGAGCCTGCCCAGCAAGTTGAAGCAACAGCAGTAGAGCAGCCTAATGCTAATCAACAGCCTCAGCAATCCGCTCAGCCAGCTGAAACTGAAGTCAAACCAGCGCCACAACAGCAGAATAGCTCAGAGCACATTCCAGCAGCTGATTATTCTTCACCAGAGTACTCTACATCTGACTATTCTTCGCAAGACTATATGGATGAGTACGATGCACAAATGGATTCATCACTTGCTGCGCAATATGATGATGTGATGAATAGCGCTTATGATCAGGGCTTTAGCGCAAATGAAGCACCTGCGCCTCAGCAACAGCAAACTGCACCCGCACAATTGCAACAACAGCAAAGTCAGGCGCAATCGGCCATTGCTCGTATTTTACAAGACCGCAATATCTCAGGTGCTGGTCGCTTAAGTGGTGCGGCAACGCAAACGAATGTTAAAGCAGAACAACAGCCTGAAGCTAAGCCAACATTAGAACCGCCAGCGCAACAAAGCACAGCCACGACCAATACTCAGCCTCAGCAGCAAGCAATGGCTGCTGAAGTAAAAAAGCCCATCCCCCAGCAGACGGGGGAGAGCAGTAATAAAGTAAAAAAAGTCGATTTTCGAGAAAAGCATCAAACAATCACTGAAAACCTAGCGCCTGAATTGCTTGAGCAAATTAACCCGCAAAAAGCGCCAGAGCCAGTAGCTGAAGAAGCCAGTATTCCGGTTCCAGATGATTTTGAAAGCCCGATCAGCAGTATTAAATTTGCACACGAACAAGACGAGTGGGCGTATTTAATAAAGCGTATGGGACTTGGTGGCCGCATGCGCCAATTTGCGCTGCATTCGATCTTTACCAAGCAGAATAATCAGTTACACATTGAAGTTGACTCATCACAGCGCCATTTAGACAGTGCAGTGCTTAGACAAAAGCTCAATGCTGCATTAAGTGAAATTTATGGTCATAATGTAGAGCTTAGTATCGAGTTTGCTGATGGCGTAATTGATTCACCGTATTTGATTCAACAAAAAATTGATGCGGGTCGTCATCAACAAGCGATTGATGTAATAAATAGCGATGAAAATATAGTGCAATTTCAACAGTTATTTAGCGCTATAATCGATGAAAACAGTATTCAGGCATTGTAATTAGTTGCAATAGCCCTTATCTTCATGCCAATTAAAGTAGTTTAGAAAGAGAGACAGATATGTTTAAAGGTGGAATGGGTAACATGATGAAGCAAGCGCAGCAAATGCAAGAGCGTATGCAAAAAGCCCAAGAAGAAATCGCAAACCTTGAAGTTGTAGGTGAAGCAGGTGCAGGCCTAGTTAAAGTAACTATGCTTGGTAACCACAATGTACGTCGTGTTGAATTAGATGAAAGCCTAATGGAAGACGACAAAGACATGATCGAAGATTTACTAGCGGCAGCGTGTAACGATGCAGTACGTCGTGTTGCAGAAGAAACACAAGAGCGCATGAGTAAAGTAACTGGCGGTATGCAATTACCACCAGGTATGAAAATGCCATTCTAAGTGATCTTGTATGCAACTATCTCCTAGTTTAACACAACTAATTGAAGCGCTAAGATGCCAGCCGGGCATAGGCCCAAAGTCGGCACAGCGTATCGCTTTTCATTTGCTTGAGCGTGACCGTCAAGGTGGTAAGCAACTTGGCCATGCATTAACCAAAGCAATGGATGAAGTAGGGCATTGTCAATCTTGTCGCACTTTCACAGAGCAAGCTGTGTGCGATATTTGTTCAAGTGTTAAACGCCAAGATAGTGGTTTACTGTGTGTGGTTGAATCACCAACCGACGTACTCGCTATTGAGCAAACCGGTCAATATCAAGGGCTTTACTTTGTTTTAATGGGTCACTTGTCGCCAATTGATGGTATAGGACCAAAAGAAATTGGCCTTGATATCCTTGAAAGCAAGTTGCAACAAGGCGGTATTAATGAGGTGATCCTCGCAACCAATCCAAGTGTTGAAGGTGAAACCACTGCTCACTACATTGCTGAGCTTTGTCATAAGTATCAGGTAGGCGCATCTCGTATTGCGCACGGTGTCCCTGTTGGTGGTGAGCTTGACTTACTCGATGGTATGACGCTGATGCACGCATTTAGCGGACGACGCGCCGTAAATCAAAACTAATACCTGATATGGTATTAAAAGCCTGCTTTATGCAGGCTTTTTTGTAGTTAGCCCCCGAATTTACCCGCTAATTTAATTTTTTGCCTTGAAGTTCCAAAAGCCTGCCCCATATATGAGTCATAGTGCAGATTAGACACTTTGTTAATTGGAGATTTACACAATGACTGCAGCACAAAAAGAAACATTAGGCTTTCAAACAGAAGTCAAACAACTATTAAACCTGATGATTCATTCTCTTTATTCTAATAAAGAGATATTCCTACGTGAGCTGGTATCAAACGCGTCAGATGCGGCAGATAAATTACGTTTCCTAGCGCTTTCTAATGGCGATTTATACGAAAACGATGCAGATCTAAAAGTACGTATCAGTGCCGATAAAGAAGCAAACACGGTAACCATTACTGATAACGGTATTGGTATGAGCCGTGAAGATGTGATCAATTCACTGGGCACCATTGCAAAATCAGGCACCGCAGAATTTTTCCAAAACCTAACAGGCGACCAAAGCAAAGATTCACAATTGATTGGTCAATTTGGTGTTGGTTTTTACTCTGCATTTATCGTTGCAGATAAAGTAACCGTGCGTACTCGTAAAGCAGGTGAAAGCCAAGGTATTGAATGGCAATCTGCAGGTGAGGGCGAGTACACATTACAAGAGATTGACAAGCCAACACGCGGTACCGAAATCATTCTACACTTACGTGAAGATGAGAAAGAATTTGCTGATGAGTACCGTTTACGTAGCATCGTAACTAAATACTCAGACCATATTTCTATTCCAGTTGAAATGTATAAAGCAGAAGTACCTGAATCTGAAGGCCCTGATGGTGAGAAAATCCCAGCTCAGCCGGGAGAGTGGGAAGGTATTAACCGCGCAACTGCACTTTGGACTCGCGATAAGTCAGAAGTAACAGATGAAGAGTACAAAGAGTTTTATAAGCACATTGGTCATGACTGGGAAGAGCCACTAAGCTGGGCTCACAACAAGGTTGAAGGTAAAACTGAATACACAAGCTTGTTATACATCCCGAAAAAAGCACCATTCGATTTATGGAATCGTGACCGTCAAACTGGTTTAAAACTGTATGTGCAACGCGTTTTCATCATGGATGACGCAGAGCAGTTTATGCCAAGTTACTTACGTTTTGTGAAAGGTCTACTTGACTCAAACGACTTACCACTTAACGTGTCGCGTGAAATTTTACAAGATAACAAAGTAACGCAAGCGATCCGTAAAGGTTGTACATCACGCGTACTTAAAATGCTTGAGCGTATGGCGAAAAACCGTGAAGAAGATTACCAAACGTTCTGGAACGAGTTTGGCCAGGTGTTAAAAGAAGGTCCAGCTGAGGATATGGCAAATAAAGAAGCCATTGCTAAGCTACTGCGTTTCTCTTCTACACATACTGACGAAAGCACGCAAAATGTATCGCTTGAACAATACATCGAACGTATGAAGCCAGAGCAGGATAAGATCTACTATGTGGTTGCTGACTCATTTGCTGCAGCTAAAAACTCACCACACTTAGAAATCTTCCGTAAGAAAGGCATTGAAGTATTGCTATTAAGCGACCGTGTTGATGAGTGGATGATGAGCTACTTAACAGAGTTCAACGAAAAATCATTCCAGTCAATTACCCGTGGTGACTTAGATTTAGGCAACATGGATGACGAAGAAACCAAAAAAGCGCAAGAAGAGTCAGAAAAAGAAGTAGCTGGTCTAGTTGAACGTATTAAGTCAGCACTTGGCGACAGCGTGAAAGATGTGCGCTTTACGCACCGTCTAACTGATTCTCCAGCATGTGTTGTTGCCGATGAACACGATATGAGTTCACAAATGCAAAAGTTAATGGAATCTGTTGGTCAAACTGTGCCTGAGCAAAAGCCTATTTTTGAGCTTAACCCAGAGCATCAGCTTGTTAAACACTTAAACGTTGAGCAAGATGAAGACAAGTTCAGCCAGTGGTCACATGTCCTGCTTGACCAAGCATTATTAGCAGAGCGCGGTACTCTAAAAGACCCTGCTGGCTTTGTAACTCGCTTGAACAAGCTTATGCTAGATTTAAGCAAATAAGCGTTTTAGCGCAATGAGTTGGAAAAGGGAGCAGTGCTCCCTTTTTTATTGCTGCTAATATAGGCAATTGGTATAAGTTACTTGAGGTATAGCCTCAGTTGTGGAAGAATTCAGGCTCTAAGAACAAAACTCCACTGATCGACCATAATTTAAGATTAGTATCACACAGAGGACAATGATATGCGCATTATTCTTTTGGGCGCGCCGGGTGCAGGTAAAGGTACTCAAGCTCAGTTTTTGATGGACAAATACGGTATTCCACAAATTTCTACGGGCGATATGCTGCGTGCAGCAATCAAAGAAGGTACACCACTTGGTCTTGAAGCTAAAAAAGTAATGGATGCAGGTCAATTAGTATCTGATGAAATTATTATTGGTCTAGTTAAAGAGCGTATCGCTAAACCAGATTGCGAAAAAGGTTTCTTACTAGATGGTTTCCCGCGTACTATTCCTCAAGCTGATGCAATGAAAGAGAATGGTGTGGTGGTTGATCACGTTATTGAATTTGACGTTGCTGACGAAATTATCGTTGAGCGTATGGGCGGCCGTCGTGTACACCCAGGCTCTGGTCGTGTTTATCACGTAGTTTATAACCCACCTAAAGTTGATGGTAAAGATGACATCACAGGTGAAGACCTAATCATTCGTGATGACGATACTGAAGAAACAGTACGTAAGCGTTTAGGTATCTACCACGACCAAACTAAGCCATTAGTTGATTACTACCAAGCTGAAGCAAAAGCAGGCAACACTCAGTACCATAAACTAGACGGTACCCAAGCTGTTGAAGCTGTTAGCCAACAACTTGGTGAGCTATTAGGTTAATTAACCTTTTAGATTCATTAATAAAAAAAACCGCCTCAGGGCGGTTTTTTTGTATCTGTTTAACTGTCTTCTGATATTACAGTTTCTTCAATGCGGCAATAGCACCGTCGTAATCAGGCTCTTTTGAGAGGTTATCGACTAGTTGCTTGTAAACGATGTTATGTTCTTTATCGAGCACAAATACTGCACGAGTTAATAAGCCCATATCTTTGATAATTAAGCCGTAGTTCTTACCAAAGTCACGCCATACAGAATCAGATAAGGTGACGACTTTGTCGATATTTTCTGCTTTACAGAAACGTTTTTGTGCAAACGGTAAATCAGCACTTAATGTGAGCATAGCTATGTTCGGGTACTCAGCAGCTACTTTTTCATTAAAGTGTTTGGTTTGAATGCTACACACCCCCGTATCCAAGCTTGGTACAACGCTAAGTAAAACAGCTTGACCTTGATAATTGTCTAATGTGACAGGTGTAAAGCTATCATCTACTACTTTAAAATTAGGTGCTTTTTGACCGACTTCAACCCCTTGTCCTAGTAGGGTGACTGGCTTTGACTGAGCTGATACCTTACCAGCATCAAGACTATTTTCTGGTAAGTCATTTGCGTAACTAAACGTACAAACTGCACTGAGTGCAAAAATAAGTGGGCGTAACATAATATAATTCCTTCAAATTAACGCATTTTAGCTGAGTGTATTATACTCATCTAATTGCTCCAAGGTTTACTCTAATTTAAAATTGTAAAAAACGAGCAGTTTGATTAACATGTGTCCGTGCCGCTATCTTTTATGAATTAAAATAAGAATAAAGTTAGCACTCTTAAGGATGGCTAGTAAAAAAGTGTGGGTTTAGAGAGAGTATATGTCAACATCGGTATTAGTTTGTGATGATTCAAAGTTAGCTCGTCGGCAATTAGCGCGCTCTTTACCCGATGATTGGGATATTAAAATTGAGTTTGCTGAAGACGGTGTGCACTGTATTGAGCAAATCAAAAAAATTCAGCCTGAAATACTATTTCTTGATTTAAATATGCCTGAAATGGATGGCTATGAAGTACTTCAAGCCATTCAAGACCAAGATCTTCATGTGCTTACTGTGGTTGTTTCAGGTGATATCCAACCTAATGCTCATCAACGTGTGCTTGAGTTAGGCGCCATTGATTTTATTCAAAAACCTTGCTCTGCAGAAAAGCTTGCTAATATCATTGAACATCATGGTATTAAAGACAAAGCCATGCGTGAGCGTCTATCACACCGGCTGGGCGAACAAGTTGACCCCGATGTACGTGATATCTATCAAGAGCTTACCAATGTTGCAATGGGACAAGCAGGGGACTTGCTTGCACGCTTACTGAATGTGTTTGTAAAGTTGCCTATCCCGAATGTTAATATCCTAGAAGTTAATGAACTAGACATGGCACTGCGTTCTATTGATGCCAATGCGACTACCTCTGGAGTTTGCCAAGGCTTTATAGGCGGCGGTGTTTCTGGTGAAGCTTTGCTGCTGTTAAATGACTCAAGCTTTAAAGAAATTGCGTCACTCATGAATTACGAAGGTGAGCTTAACAACAAGATTGAGCTTGAGTTGCTAATGGATGTGAGCAATATTCTGATCGGGGCTATTTTAAGTGGTCTTTCAAAGCAGCTTGATATGCGCTTTAGTCAAGGGCACCCTGTGGTTCTGGGTCAACATTGTGATGTGTCTGATTTGGTAAAGGCTAATAAATCTCGCTGGCAACGAACGCTGGCGATTGAGATCAGCTATGGCATCGAAAATCATAATATTAATTGTGATTTAATGCTGCTATTTACTGAGGATTCGCTCAAAACCTTAAAATACAAAGTCGCTTATTTACTAGAAGATTAAACTATGCCTGCATCTGATTTTAATATGAATGAACTCCATTGGTTAATGGATATGTTTAATACTGTTGATGTAGGTCTTGTGGTGCTTGATAGAGACTACAAAGTCTGCATTTGGAATGGGTTTATGGAAAACCATTCAGGCTTGTTACCAAGTGCCGTGAAAGACAAAGATTTGTTTGATTTGTTTCCATCAATAGACGAAAAATGGTTCCGTAGCAAATCAGAGTCAGTGTTCATTTTAAATAATCGCTCTTTTACTATCTGGGAGCAGCAGCCTTATATTTTCCGCTTCAAAAATTACCGCCCAATTACTGGTAAAGCGGATCATATGTATCAAAATGCCACCTTTATTCCTTTAACCACGACCACTGGTGAAGTGTCTCATATCTGTATCATTATTTATGATGTAACCGATGAAGCGGTAAATAAAAAAGAGCTAGAAGAAGCCAATAGTAAGCTTGAGCAAATGAGTCGAACTGATGCCCTTACAAAATTAACGAATAGGGGATATTGGGAAGAAAAACTGCGTAAAGAGTATATGCGTATCGTACGCAGTGGCGGCTGCAGTACCTTATTAATGTTTGACATTGACCACTTTAAAAAGGTCAATGATGAACACGGTCACCGTGGCGGTGATGAAGCGCTGCGTCACATTGCTGATTTACTTAGAAAAACATTACGTGAAACTGATTTGGCAGGTCGCTATGGTGGCGAAGAGTTTGCAGTAACTTTACTGGATACTGATCTCGATGGTGCGCATATTTTTGCTGAACGTCTGCGTTCAATGATTGAGAACTCGTCAATTTATTTTGGTGAAAAACAAATTCAGTTAACCGTCAGTATTGGTTTTGCTTGTTTTGACGAAAAGTTCGATCGTTATGAAAAGTGGGTTGAAGCTGCAGATAAAGCTTTATATCACTCTAAAGAAAACGGCCGTAATAAAGTTACAGCGTATTCAGATTTATAACTTAGCGGAAAGGGCGAAACTTCGCCCTTTTTTACACTCCAATTGGTGGTAATACGAGAATATCTGTTTTTAACAGTTTCATGACCTTTTCAGCGGTATTACCGATTAAATGCCCTTTTATGCCTGTGTTACCCACTGACCCCATAATTACTAAATCAGCATTAAGTTTTGCGGCGACACTAGGTATAACTTGTTCAACCACCCCAGCTTTAATTTTGAGTTGCTCTTTTAAATTATGAGCTTCAATTAGTGCACGTTGCGCAACCGGTAGTTTTTCATAAGCGTTAGTTACCTGCTCATCAGAAAAAACAATCCCTAAATCTCGCAAGAAAGGCGACACATGGACAGTATAGCAGGCAAAAAATTCGCTCTGATAATCCTTTGCGAAGGCAAGGCCGGTTTTTATAATTGCTTCATTTAAACAGTATTTTGTGGCTTTCTCGCTGCCTAAATCGAGAGCGGCGAGTACATTGGTATTGTTACGCCACTTGTTGTCAGCAGCTAGGTAAAGAGGCAGCGGGCTAAATCGAATAAGCTGCCAGTCAAGCTCGCTAAATTGCGTTTGTTCATCAATATGGCGAGTTTTAATTACCATCTCATAGTCTGAGGTGGTCACTTCGTTAGCCAGCCACTGCACGGGGCTCTCGTGCCACAGTGTTTGTAATGTGTAACTACCGACTTCTAAATAGTCATTAATTAGCGGACTTAATGAGGTACGCAGTTTCGCTAACTCTTTATCTTGAATAGCCAAAGCTTCATCTGGCGGAAGAGAAAATAAAATGCTACTGGTGTCTTCATAGCTAAAAGCAACAATATCAATATGCTTAACCCCTTTAGCTTTTTGTTTAGCGTGTAATAACGACGTTTTTGCATCGTCGACAGAATCGATGATAACCAGTAACTTTTTATTCATTCGGTTCACTCTGTAGTGTGTCGGGCATCACTTTTTGGGCATTCACCCAGTAGTGACACTTCCCCTGTTGAAGACTCTTGTTCCAGTTTTACCTTAAAGCCCCATAACCTGTAAAGGTGTTTTAATACTTCATCTTTTGAGTTTGCTAAGGGGATATTGTTATGTGGCACATAGCGTAAGGTCAAAGAGCGGTCACCTCTAACATCAACATCGTAAACTTGAATATTGGGTTCGTGGTTACTTAAATTGTATTGCGCTGACAAACTTTCACGTACTTGGTGATAACCCATTTCATCATGAATTGCACCCACATTTAGGGTGGGTTCTTTTTCATGGTCAATAATAGTAAATAACTTAAAATCGCGGATAATTTTTGGCGATAAGAACTGGCTTATAAAGCTCTCGTCTTTAAAGTTTTGCATTGCAAAGTGCAGCGTTTCTAACCAATCACTGCCGGCATACTCCGGAAACCATCTTTTATCTTCCTCGGTCGGGTTTTCACAAATACGACGAATATCAACCATCATGTTAAAACCAAGGGCGTAAGGATTAATCCCTGAATAATAATTGCTGTTGTAAGGCGGTTGGTACACAACATTGGTGTGGCTTTGTAAGAACTCGAGCATAAAGGAATCAGTGAGCTTACCTTCATCATACAGATGGTTCAAAATGGTGTAATGCCAAAACGTAGCCCAGCCCTCATTCATCACTTGAGTTTGTTTTTGTGGGTAAAAATATTGCGAAATTTTACGCACAATACGAATTATTTCTCGTTGCCATGACTCAAGTAGCGGGGCATTTTTTTCGATGAAGTACAAAATATTTTCTTGTGGCTCTTCTGGAAAACGACGCTCACGTTTTTTCGACTCTTGCTGCGAAGTAGGGATTGTGCGCCACAACTCGTTAACTTGTGATTGTAGGTAGTCCTCACGTTCTTGTTGGCGTTTTTGTTCTTCAAAAAGTGAAATACGTTGCGGGCGCTTGTAGCGGTCGACACCATAATTCATTAACGCATGGCATGAATCAATCAGGTTTTCGACCTCATTAATGCCGTATTTCTCTTCGCACTTAGCAATATAATTTTTGGCAAATAATAAGTAATCGATAATTGAGCTGGCATCAGTCCAGGTTTTGAATAAGTAATTGCCTTTAAAAAATGAGTTGTGACCATAGCAGGCGTGTGCCATTACCAAGGCTTGCATTGGCAGTGTGTTTTCTTCCATTAAATAGGCAATACACGGGTCTGAGTTAATAACAATCTCATAAGCAAGACCCATTTGCCCACGTTTATAGTTTTGCTCAGTTTGAATGAATTTTTTACCATACGACCAGTGGCTGTAGCCAATTGGCATACCCACACTCGAATAGGCATCCATCATTTGTTCTGCAGTGATCACCTCAATTTGATTCGGGTAGGTATCGAGTTTATAAATTTTCGCGACCCGTTCAATCTCAGTTTGATACTCTGCTAATAAATCAAATGTCCAATCAGGACCGTCGCTAATACGTTTATCGGCCATACTTTACCTCACTCGCAAGGCTATGCGGCGCCTTGCTGCTGACGATTCTTTTTAAATAATTCACGGAAAATAGGGTAAATGTCCTCAACGCCACGAATGTGTTGCATGGCAAAATTGTCGTGGGTTTGCACTATTGATTGATACTCTCGCCATAAGCTTTGGTGAGCACGGGCTGTGATTTCAATATACGCATAGTAGCGTACTGCTTTTAGAAGCTTGTTACGTAAAATTTCTCCACAATTTGGTGAGTCATCTGCCCAGTTGTCGCCATCAGACGCTTGCGCTGCGTATATATTCCACTCTTCAGGGTTATAGCGTTCAGCGATGATTTCGTTCATCAGTTTTAATGCGCTAGAGACGATGGTGCCACCCGTTTCTTGAGAATAGAAAAACTCTTGCTCATCGACTTCTTTCGCTTGGGTATGATGGCGAATATAGACAACCTCTATATTTTTGTAGCTACGGGTTAAAAATTGATAAAGCAAAATATAAAAGCGTTTTGCCATGTCTTTAGTCGCTTGATCCATCGAGCCGGACACATCCATTAAGCAAAACATCACAGCTTTGCTTGTGGGGTGTGGTCGTTTTTCATAATTACGAAAACGTAAATCGTAGTTATCGATAAATGGCACTGCTTTAATGCGACTTTGCAGCTCCTCAATTTGGCGTTCAAGCAAAGCGATAGCCGCTTTATCTGGCTGATCTTCGGCTTTTAAAAGCGCTAACTGACCTTCAAGTTCAGCAAGATGGCGCTTTTTGCCAGCAGTCATTGCAACTCTTCGCGCAAGTGAGCCCTGTAAAGAGCGCACAATATCAATGTTGCTTGGCATGCCATCGTTACAAAAACCGGCTCGATGGGTTTTCATTTGCACCAGTTTATCGAGCTGGTTTTGTTGCAGGTTAGGCAGCTCTAAGTCTTCAAACAATAAGTCTAAGTATTCATCTTTTGAAATAGAGAACACAAAGTCGTCTTGTCCTTCACCCGAATCACTGGCTTCCCCCTCGCCAGAGCCACCACCTTGACCGCCTCCTTGCGGGCGCTTAATTTTGTCGCCCGTAGAGAATTGATCATTGCCTGGATGGATCTGTTCACGGTCACCACCACGTCCTTGATGGAAAATAGGCTCACTGATATCACGTTGCGGAATAGAAATACTCTCACCGCTGGTGGTATCGGTTACGCTACGCTTATTAATGGCATCAGATACCGCTTCTTTAATCTGTTTTTTGTAACGCCTGATGAACCGTTGACGATTCAAGGTACTTTTGTTTTTTCCATTCAGGCGTCGGTCAATAAAATGCGCCATAACAACCCCCTTAAAACAAACGTTTTTTACTGCGATTTTCTAACGCGTAAATACCATTCAGAAAGTAAACGTACTTGTTTTTGGGTATAGCCTTTCTCAACCATACGATTGACAAAGTCTTCGTGTTTTTTCTGATCTTCAGCTGATGTTTTCGCATTGAACGAAATAACCGGCAGGAGATCTTCTGTATTTGAGAACATTTTCTTCTCAATAACCGTGCGAAGTTTTTCGTAGCTAGTCCAAAGCGGATTCTTGCCTTGATTGTGTGCGCGTGCACGCAGTACGAAATTGACTATTTCATTGCGGAAATCTTTAGGGTTTGAAATTCCCGCAGGTTTTTCAATCTTTTCAAGCTCTGCGTTAAGTGCTGCACGGTCAAATAGCTGGCCGGTATCTGGGTCACGGTATTCTTGATCTTGGATCCAAAAATCAGCATAGGTGACATAACGGTCAAAGATGTTTTGCCCGTATTCTGAGTAAGATTCTAAATAGGCCGTTTGTAACTCTTTACCAATAAACTCCACGTATTGAGGAATGAGGTAGCCTTTTAAGTGACTTAAGTAACGCTCTTCAACATCGGCTGAAAACTGCTCACGCTCAATTTGTTGCTCAAGAACATAGAATAAGTGCACTGGGTTGGCCGCCACTTCAGTGGTATCGAAGTTAAACACTCGCGATAGAATTTTAAACGCAAAGCGGGTAGAGAGCCCGGTCATGCCTTCATCAACACCCGCGTAGTCGCGGTACTCTTGATACGACTTCGCTTTCGGGTCGGTGTCTTTTAAGCTTTCGCCGTCATACACCCGCATTTTTGAATAAATGCTTGAGTTTTCTGGCTCTTTCATGCGTGAAAGGGTGGTAAATTGCGCCAGTGTTTTTAATGTACCTGGTGCACAAGGGGCGTCATGTAACTCACTATTTTCGAGTAGTTTATTGTAAATTTTAACCTCTTCAGAAACACGTAAACAATAAGGTACTTTGACGATGTAAACACGGTCTAAAAATGCTTCATTGTTTTTATTGTTCTTGAATGTTTGCCACTCAGATTCATTAGAGTGAGCCAGAATCATACCATTAAACGGTAGGGCGCTAATGCCTTCTGTGCCGTTGTAGTTACCTTCTTGCGTTGCTGTAAGTAGTGGGTGTAGCACCTTGATTGGTGCTTTAAACATTTCTACAAACTCCATCAAGCCTTGGTTTGCTAAACAAAGTGCACCGGAGTAGGCATACGCATCTGGGTCGTTTTGTGCAAAGTGCTCAAGCTGGCGAATATCGACTTTACCGACTAACGCTGAAATGTCTTGGTTGTTTTCATCGCCGGGCTCAGTTTTAGCAATCGCGACTTGATTTAAAATAGATGGGTAGCGCTTAACCACTCTAAATTGGCTAATGTCACCATTAAATTCACTTAAGCGTTTTGCAGCCCACGGTGACATCACCGTTTTTAAATAACGCGGTTTAATGCCATATTCTTTCTCTAAAAGCTCGGCGTCTTCATTTGGATCAAATAAGGCTAAAGGGTGGTCGTTAACAGGCGAGCCTTTAATTGAATAAATAGGTACTTGTTGCATTAAGTATTTTAGTTTTTCAGCAATTGATGATTTACCTCCCCCTACAGGGCCAAGTAAATACAGTACTTGCTTACATTCTTCTAAGCCTTGCGCAGCATGTTTTAGATAAGAGACGATTTGCTCTATGGCATCTTCCATACCATAAAAATCGTGAAATGCCGGGTAGCGTGCAACTACACGATTTGAAAACAGCCTGCTTAAGCGCGCATCGGTTGATGTGTCGATAATTTCAGGTTCGCCAATAGCCATCAATAACCGTTCAGGTGCGCTGGCATAAGCTGATTTATCCTTCTTACAGATCTCGAGAAATTCCTCAATACTGTATTCTTCTTCTTGCGCTGCTTCGTATCGTGATTGGTAATGCTCAAAAATACTCATAGAGACCTCCGAAAACCCGCTAAAATGACGTGTAATTAGATTAAGAGAAAAGCAAAGGTTAATTAAAGCTTAGTCACGATTTTGAATTTTTGCGCAAGAAAATTAAGAATTTAATTGAAAAAAGCTCATCCTGATTAGGCTTTTTGGGTGAGTGGTTGGCTGCGGGTCAGAAGGGGCGTGCAAAGGGCAATAAAAAAGACGCCGAAGCGTCTTTTTTGATTACTGTTAGTAACAGAAGATTAAGCGAAGTTAGCGTTCGCGAAGTCCCAGTTAACTAATGCCCAGAAACCTTTTAGGTAATCAGGACGTACGTTACGGTAATCGATGTAGTAAGCGTGTTCCCACAGATCCACAGTTAGGATTGGAGTAACACCTTCATCAGTTAATGGCGTTGCAGCATTTGACGTGTTTACGATATCAAGTGTGCCATCAGCTAGTTTAACTAACCAAGTCCAGCTTGAACCGAAGTTGTTTACTGCTTTGTCGTTTAACGCTTCTTTGAATGCGTCGAAAGAACCCCATTTAGCGTTGATCGCGTCAGCGATTGCGCCTGTAGGCTCGCCACCACCGTTTGGAGATAGGCTGTTCCAGTAGAAAGTGTGGTTCCAGATTTGTGCAGCATTGTTAAATACGCCACCTTCTGAAGAACATACGATTTCTTCTAAAGATTTGTTTTCGAATTCTGTGCCTGGGATCAGACCGTTTAATTTCACAACGTAAGTGTTGTGGTGTTTACCGTGGTGAAACTCTAGAGTCTCTTTTGAAATATGTGGCTCTAATGCATCGATTGCGTATGGTAGTGACGGTAGTTCAAATGCCATTTTTTATCTCCATCTTCTTGGTTGATAGTCCACTCAGTTATAGGTAATAGCAAGGTAAACAGCGTACTTCCCTATACCAAGTGGTATTATAGTGTTACTATAATTGTTGAGTATTTTACTCAAGTTTTAGCAAACAGCAATGCTATTGCTAAAGACTATTTTAAATTGTGGCTACGAATGCCGATTTAAGTTATATATCTGAGGCCACTGTGAAACTTTTTCAAGGCCAATGTAGTAAGCTAATGTCTTTTTTGAGGTTGTAAATGGAAACCATCGATAAAATTAAACAGCAAATTTCTGAAAATCCAATCCTTCTTTACATGAAAGGATCACCAAAGTTACCTAACTGTGGTTTTTCTTCACAAGCATCACAAGCACTTATGGCATGTGGTGAGCAGTTTGCTTACGTTGACATTCTACTTAACCCAGATATCCGTGCAGAGTTACCTGCATACGCAAACTGGCCAACATTCCCACAATTATGGGTAGAAGGCGAGCTTATCGGTGGTTGTGACATTATCATCGAAATGTTTCAACGTGGTGAATTACAGCCACTAATCACTGAAACAGCTGCAAAGTACAAAGAAAAAGACGCTGAATAATTATATTTAGTGTAGAAAGAAGCCGCTGATTGCGGCTTTTTTTATATCAAACTTATCAAGCTGGCAGCAAAACATGCACGCTTAAACCACCTTGCTCGCGGTTATGTAAGCTAATTTGCCCGTGGTGTGCTTCAACTATTTCTCTGCAAAGTGCTAACCCTAGGCCGCTGCCTGTTGCTTTGGTTGAATAAAAGGGGATAAGCGCATTGGCCATTACAGCCTCACTCATGCCTTTGCCTTTATCACTCACCGTAATGTGTGTGCCACTTGCTTCTTGTTGCACAGTTAAGCTGACATCTTCGGGATTTGAACCCGATTCATAGGCATTTTTTAATAAGTTTATAAGTAATTGTTCGAGCTGTGTGTGATCAGCGTCAGTTGTCACTCGCTGATCAAGTGATACCTCGACTTGCCACTGACTTTTTAATTGCTCAATCAGCGTCGGCCAGTTAATCGTTGATAGTTGAGGGGGTGGGTAACTTGGCAAATTTACCATAGCCTTGTACAAACTCATTAAGGTGTTTTATGCGGTCTTCAATGGTGGTAAATACCCGTTTTAAGCGTGGTTCATCGACTTCTTTCGTTAATAGTTGCGCGCTATGAAGCATCGACGACATTGGCCCTAAAGAGTTGTTAAGCTCATGGCTAATGATACGAATAACTTTTTTCCATACCTCTACTTCTTGGCGGCTTAGCTCGCGAGTCAGCTGTTTAAAAACATACAGTTGATGAAACTGATTATTAAGCAATAATCGGCCTGTTGCCATATGCCAAGTTTGTGATTCTTGATCTGCTTTGTCGAGGGTAAATAAACCATCAACGCCTTTGTGAATCGCGCGGGTTAATTGCTCGCAGCTTGAATCTAATAAGTTTTCAAGCTTTGCGCCTTCAAGGGCTGATTTAGCATCAAGTAAGCTGCGGGCACTGTGGTTGCTATAAACAATAAAGCCTTGGTCGTTAGTCAAAAGCACAGCTTGTGGGGAGCTTTGCAGTACTTTGTCGAGCATTAGCTCACGCTGATAAATCCATTGCTTTTCTTGGCGAAGCTGTTTTGCGGTTTGGTTATAAAGCCGGCATAAATCACCTAGCTCATCACTGCCATCATAGGCTAATAATGTAGCCAGCTCACCATCTTTAAAATTAAGCAGCCCGGTTTCGAGCGAGTTCATGCCATCAATAAGCGGGGTTGATAATTGCGCGGCAAAAAATCCGCTGATCAAGGTGCAAGCGAGTAGGGCTAATAGGCTGTAAAGCAAGCTTATGCCCGCAAAATAACAAACCAATATAAGCGGCAATGCAGAAGCAGCAATACACAAAGTTATGATTTTATATCGAAACGAAAAACGCATTAGTATTCAATCTTAAATTTATCAAGCCTGCGATAAAGCGCTTGGCGGCTTAAGCCAAAATGGCGAGCCACTTTAGCAATCACACCTTTGTATTCGCGCATGGCAAGTTCAATCTCTTGTTTGTTAGGCTCTGCTCTTGTTTGTGATGGGCTGTTTGTTTCAACTTGTAAGCCAAAATCAGCAAGCTCAATCACCCCTGTGGGTTTTAAAACGCCAGCGCGTTTACAGGCATTTTCAAGCTCACGAACATTCCCCGGCCAACTATGGGCGAGCAGGGCTTTTTCTGTACTTAACGACAGGGTGCGCTCAGGTAAAAAGTGTGCGACCAAAGCTAAAATATCATCAGGGCGATGAGCTAGGCTTGGTAAATTTAACTCAATCACATTTAAGCGGTAGTAAAGGTCTTCACGAAATTGACCTGTTTTAATTGCATGGCTTAAATCTTCATTGGTTGCTGAAATGACCCTAACATTCACTTTACGCGTTTGTGTTGACCCTAAGCGCTCAAATTCACCGGTTTGTAAAATGCGTAATAGCTTCATTTGCCCAGAAAGTGGCAAGTTACCAATTTCGTCTAGAAATAGGGTGCCACCATCGGCCGCTTCAAAACGACCAATGCGCTGTTTGGTAATGCCTGTATAGGCGCCAGCTTCTGCACCAAATAACTCAGCCTCAATAAGCTCGTTAGGCAGAGCGCCGGCATTAACAGTGATAAAGGGTTTATCTGCTAATAAAGAATTGGCCTGAATTATGTGTGCAATGCGTTCTTTACCGCTGCCGTTAGGGCCTGTGATCAGCACCGAAATATCCGATTTAGCAACTTGAATCGCAAGATTAACAATGTGCTCCATAGCGGTACTTTTATATATCAAACCCACTAAATTTGCTTGTTGCACAGATGCGTCACGTTCTTGCTGGTGGCGGGTAAAGGTTTCGTTTTGCTGTTTTGCTTTACCCAGCTCGATTAGGTTATTTACACAGGTAAGTAGCTTGGCATCGTCCCATGGTTTTGGTAAATAATCAGCAGCCCTTGCTTTGACAAGTTCAACGGCAGTAGAAAGCTCTGTCCATGCGGTGATCAAAATAATCGGTAGGTGAGGATTTATATCTCGTAAGGCATAAAAAAGTTCTTTGCCTTCTTCGCCTGAGGTGGTGTCGGCGGTGAAGTTCATGTCTTGAATAACAAGCGCTATGCGTTGGTATTGTACGGCCTGAATTGCCTCAAACGGGTTACTTGCTGTAACAACATCAAAACCGTGAATTTCGAGTAATAACGACAATGCATCCAAAATGGCTGGGTTATCGTCGACGATCAGTATTTTTTCCATATTATTGTTTTAGTTATTTTCCTAATAAGGGTGCAAGATGAATGCTACACTGTTAATCCAGTGTAGCATAGGTTGGGAGAACTAAATTGTTCGAGTTGCAATGCTCGGTGAGATATTCGCAGCCCGTTTTGCAGGGGCAAGTACCGCTAATAAACTCATAGCGAACACTGCCAGCGCAGTTGCAAGCACGTAGCTAATATCAAGCTGAGCAATTGAAAAGTGCTGCATCAGTAATTGCCCTAAATACACGGCAGCAATCACACCAATCACTAAACCAACTATACATATCATGGCGTTTTCAACTAAGAAGTAACTGATGATGGCAGATTTTCTGGCGCCTAAAGCGCGGCGAGTGCCTATTTGTTTAGTACGCTTGCTAATATTGAACAGCGTTAGGCCGAAAATACCCAGAGCTGTCACCAACACTAAAATAGTAATAAGTACAATCAGCATGCGCATCATTAATGTGTCTTCAGCCATGTATGACTCTTTATCGTCATCTAAACCACGAATGCGAGAGATAACGCGTTTGTTGTAGTTTTTTAGCATGGCTTCTTCAACACGGTTCATGACTGATTGACGTTGACCAGGCTCTGTTCTAACTACAAAGCGTGCATTTGTTCCAGGCTTAATAAAAGGCAGCAGTGCTACGTTATCTGGACGGCTGTCTTTAAGCCATGGGCCTTTCATTAGTTCGACAACACCAATTATTTTCATTGGAATGTCACCAAAGTAGACTGTTTGGCCTAAACCATTGCCGTCAGGGAACAGCTCATAGAGTAGGGTTTTAGTGACAACGGTTACTTTTGAAAGCTCATCATAGTTATCGGTTACGATCACTTCGTCTTCGGTGTAGTTACGCCCAGCAATGAGTTTTACACCATAAGTATTAATGCCATGCTCATCGATAAACATGTAAGAGCTACGCGCTGATTTACTCTCTTCAGGTGCTGGCTTTAAACTAAAATCTGACGAAGAGCCACTGCCCGAAAGCGGTGTGTTACTCGAATAAGCAGCATCAACTACACCAGGTATTTGACGAAGCATGGCTTCATCAAGCTCATATTGCTGAGATGGCGACACATCTTTGCCAAACATCATGACATTAAAAACGAAAATGTCTTGTTCAGGGTAGCCAGTCTCTTGGCTTAAATAGCTAATTCTGTCTTGAATAATAAACGCTGCGTTACTGACAATCGCAGTGGTGATGGCAATTTGGATCAGTAATAAAATAGCGCCAACTTTTGAGCGACATAAGGCGTGAAAGATAGGTTTAATTTCTAACATGGGTGTCTTCCTTATTGGCTCTTAAGATAAATAGCAGGGTTGGTTTTACATACCAGCCAAGCAGGGTACAGACCCGCTATCACACAGGTGCTAATTGCAATCACCGGTGCGCTGAGTAGCATGGTTAAATCCATAGTGGCTAAGCTTTGGTAGTAGCTATAGCTTTGACGTACGCCTAATAAGCCCACTTGCGCCAAAATAATTCCGAAGATGCCACCTAAGAAACCTAACATCGCGACCTCAACAATATGTTGAAAGAATATTTGGCGTTTGCTGGCACCTAATGCACGGCGCACACCGACTTCCGGAGCGCGGCGTAAAAATTTCGCTAGTAATAAACCTAAAATATTGGCAAGGCATACTGCTAAAAACATAAAGCTCAGGCCAACCAGAATTTCGTTGTCTTCGCTAACGACATTGTTGTACTGCATCCACTCATTTACATCGCGTAAGGTGGCGGTTAATTTTTCGCGGTTAAAACGACCTAGCTTTTGTTGCTCTTGCATATAGGCCATTAAAAAGTCTTGGTAAGCTTGTTTTTCTGCAGGTGTTTTTAGTTCAACCCAAAATTGTAACCACACCATTTCAGAATTGAGCTTATCGTTAAAGGTATTGGTTTTTTCGTGCTTCCAACCATTGGTATTACCCCAGTTTTCAAGCTGGCGTGCTTTCATTAGGCTAAATGGTAAAAATAGTTGCTCGGTCTTATTAAATGCACCGTTGTTGAGATCATAATATTTGGTGGTGATATCCCAATCATCAATCACGCCAATAACTTCGTAGCTGGCATCATCAAGGTACACCATTTTGCCGACAGGGTTTTCACCTGCGAATAGCTTGTCGTTTAATTCTTTATTGATCACCACAACAGGGGCTGCATCGGCTTCTTGTTGCGCGCTCCAAACCCCACCATAAATAAATGATAGGTTAAACATATCGAAAAAATCAGGCGTGGTTAGGCGTGCTTGTCCAATAAATGGTTTAACTTTATCTGAGTCTAAATAAACCGAAAAACCCGTTCTAACCATAGTGACACGCTTGCCACCTGCTTTGGCCTGGTTAAGGTTGACTGCATCTTGATAGGTTAATTGCAGTGGCATGTTATCGATTGTCCACCACGTACGGCCTTCATCCATGGTTTGTAACTGCACAGAGTAAAGATCGCTACTTTTTTCAGGAATAGGGTCTGCCGACATCATGTGATACACAGATAAACTTGTCATGGTTACGCCAATACCAATGGCAATAGCCAGCACCATTAAAAAGCTTACTAGTGGCGTGCGCTTAAAGCTGCGCCAGCTTAAATCTAAATAATGAAGGAACATGGTTACACTCCAGCCGCTTTAAGGTTTTGGGTGCCTTGATACAAAGTGAAGTCAGCGAGTTGGCCATCAACAACTTGGATATTACGAGGTGCTCTGCGGGCAAGCTCTGGATCATGGGTTACCATGATGATGGTTGCGCCATCACGGTTGATTTGCTCAAGCAGCTCCATTACCTGACGCGCCATTAGGCTGTCTAAATTACCAGTTGGCTCATCGGCGAGTAAAAAGCGTGGTTCACCTGCAAGGGCTCTGGCAATAGCGACACGTTGCTGTTGACCACCAGAAAGTTGTTGCGGTAAGTGTTTAGCGCGTGAGGCTAAACCAACTTGCTCAAGGCATTGTTCAATTCGGCGTTTACGCTCAGCAGCTCTGATACCGCGATAACGCAGTGGTACTTCAATATTTTCATACAAGTTCAAATCTGGAATAAGGTTGAAGCCTTGGAAAATAAAACCAATTTTTTGATTACGGAGATCTGCGCGCTGGTTGTCATTTAATTTACCCACATCAATACCGTCTAGCATGTATTGGCCTTCGCTAAACGGCTCCAACATACCGGCGATGTTTAAAAAGGTGGTTTTACCTGAGCCACTCGGGCCCGTTACGGCAATAAATTCACCTTCTTCTACTTGTAGGTTGAAGTCGCGAAGGGCGTGCGTTTGTACCATATCTGTTTGATACACTTTGCTGATGTTGTTCATTGTAAGCATGTTGATTATTCCTTTTATTTGTTAGCGTAAAACCAATGTGGGTGCTTTTTTAAAGCGATCGTAATTCGAGATAATTAACTTATCGCCAGGCTCTACGCCTTCGATAATCTCGATAGCATTGATACTGCTTGCACCGGTTTTTATATCGATTAAATAAGCCATGTCACCGTCAACTTTATAAGCATGGGTGCCACCTTGTTGTAAGAATGCGCCGCGTTTTACCTGCAATACATTGTCGCGATTCTCTAATAAAATACGTGCGGTTAAGCGTTGGTTTTGGCGAATGCCAGAAATCTCATTGTCAAAGCGTACGCGTGTAGTGACCTCGCGATTATTCACTTCAGGCGAAATAGCCGATAGAGTGCCTGTTACATGACGTGCGCCTAAAGTAAGTTCTACTTGCATACCAAGACCTAGCTCGTTGGCGTAGCTTTCTGGTACTTGCAGTTCTGCTTCAAAGTTACTTAAATCGACTAATGTCATTAACGGTTGGCTTTGTGTTACCGCCTCTTTTTGTTGCACTAATAAGTTACCCACAATGCCGCTTACGCTGGCGGTAATGGTGAGTTCATTTACTTGCCTTAGCAAGTCATCAACAATCAATTGCTGACGCGCCAGATCGCGCTCTGCTGCTTTTAGCTCAAATGCGAGGGTATCTTTTGCTAAGCTGACTTCTTGCTCGGCGTGCTTATATGAAAGCTTGGCACGAGCTAAATCATCAACGGCTTTTTCTAAATCTATTTGGCTAATTAAATGTTTTTCGATTGAGATTTTAGCTCGGCGGTTTTCTCTATCTGCGGCATTGAGTTCAACTTGCGCTAAATCTAGTGCTTTAGTCAGGCTCAACTTTTGCCTGCGCGCTTCAAGTTGCTTGCGTTGTAATTCGCCTTCTAATCGCGCTAATACTGATTGTTGCTGTTTTAATTCGTTGGTTAGCTCAGGGCTGGTAACGGTTGCAATCACTTCATTTACTTCAACGCTATCACCGGCTTTTACTTTTAAATCGACAAAGCCACGTTCAGGGCTGTAAACCTTTGGCGCATTAGCTGCAACGATTTTACCGCTCGCTGCCACATCTCTGGTGAGCGTCTTTTGGCTCACTTCACTAATTTGTAGGCTCGCTGCATCAACCGAAATGCTGCCATCGTTACTGGCAAACAAAGCTTGAAAGCCAAGCGCACCAACAAGTATTACACCCGCTGCTAACATAAGTGGTTTTTTAATGCTGTTTTTCTTTGCCACACTAATATCTTGGGCGCTGGTATCCTTAATCATCATAACTCCTTACGATTCTCAAAACACACAATCATGAAGCCAACGGCAAGCATGGTAAGTGGAGAAGCCATAAACAAACTGATAGTGAACATTTTGAAATCCTCAATTTCGCTGATGTCTTATCTATACCAGTAGCGTGCCAAAACTTAATATATTGATTTTTAATGCATTTTATTTTATTTAATGAGTTACTGCCTGTCCGCGGACAGAAAAAGTGTCCGCAGCGGACACTTTTAAATTGTTGTTTGTTGACGCATAGGTAAAGAAACTCAGTCATTGCGACTAAGGTAGTCTGCTCAGATACATAGTTTGTAACTATGCTAAAGCCAAGAGTAAATAATGATGCAACTGTGCTAGGTGAGACCCCATAAAAAGCTGCATTGATATTCATAAGGTGAATAATTATTCATTTGCTGGTGCAGTTTACGTTAACGTAAAGGTGCGGGTTTTTAGATTGGTTTTTTACAAGTTGTTAAATTTGACACCAGTGTCATAAAAAAATAACGGGTAAAATACGTCTAAATGTAAAAAATTGCTTAGTATTTAATATGTGCCTTCAAGTGAGAAATATTCAAGAATATGAATATGTATTCAAATCTCTATTGACTCATGGAACAATTGGCGATAGTTTTGTTCGTCTGCTAGCACTGTCGCAAAAGACTGAATCGCTAGTCGTTGTAGCAAGGGGAGGGGTCTATGTTATATGACTCAAAATTAGAAAAAGATAATTGTGGCTTTGGCTTAATAGCCCAGGTCAATGGTCAAGCGAGTCACCGCTTGATTCGAACAGCAATCACGGGCTTAGATCGCATGGAACACCGAGGCGGTATTTCTGCAGATGGTAAAACCGGTGATGGCTGTGGTTTATTAATGCAAAAACCCGATAGTTTCTTTCGTGCTATTGCCAGCGAACATGATTGGCATTTAGGTAAGAACTACGCAGTCGGCATGGTATTTTTAAATGCTGATCCTGTACTTGCACAAACAGCTAAAGATGTGCTGAGTGAAGAACTTGAAAAAGAAACCTTGAGTATTCAGGGGTGGCGTGTAGTGCCAACAGATTCATCATGTTTAGGGCCAATTGCAAAAAAACAACTACCTGGCTTTGAACAAATTTTTGTGAGCGCACCAGAAGGCTGGCGTCCAAAAGATTTAGAGCGTCGCTTGTATGTAGCACGTCGCCGTGCAGAAAAGCGCCTCGAAAACGATGAACATTTTTATATTGCCAGCTTATCTGGTTTAGTTACTGTCTATAAAGGCTTAATGATGCCTGTAGACTTACCTAACTTTTATTTAGATTTAGCTGACATTCGCATGACCAGTGCGATTTGTGTATTCCACCAACGTTTCTCTACTAATACACAACCTCGTTGGCCATTAGCGCAACCATTCCGCTATTTAGCGCACAATGGTGAAATTAATACTATTCAAGGTAACCGCCAGTGGGCTCGTGCCCGTGCGTACAAGTTTGCCTCACCACTTATTCCTGATTTGCAATCAGCAGCGCCTTTCGTGAACGAAAGCGGCTCTGACTCTTCAAGCTTAGATAATATGCTTGAGTTGTTCTTAGCGGGTGGTATGGATTTATTCCGTGCTATGCGAATGCTTGTGCCACCAGCATGGCAAAAGAATCGTGCCATGGATGATGACTTACGTGCATTCTATGACTTCAACTCAATGCACATGGAACCATGGGATGGCCCGGCAGGTATTGTAATGTCAGATGGCCGTTTTGCAGCCTGTAACCTTGACCGGAATGGCTTGCGTCCAGCTCGCTATGTAATCACTCAAGATGGTTTCATTACCCTTGCCTCAGAAGTAGGTATTTGGGACTACGCACCAGACGAAGTGGTTGAGAAAGGCCGTGTTGGCCCTGGTGAGCTATTAGTTATAGATACTCATCAAGGTAAGATTTGGCATTCAGATGAGATTGACCAAGACCTTAAATCACGCCATCCATATAAAGCATGGCTAGAAGCAAACGTTAAGCGTTTAACACCGTTTGAGCAACTCTCAGAGAAAGATGCGGGCAACCGTTCTTTTGATGATGAAACTCTGCTTAAGTACCAAAAAATGTTTGGTTACACCAACGAAGAACTTGATAGCGTTATTCGTGTAATGGGCGAAAATGGTCAAGAAGCAACAGGCTCAATGGGTGATGACACGCCATTTGCGGTACTTTCAGAAGGTCATCGTTCACTGTTCGATTACTTCAGACAAAAATTCGCGCAAGTAACCAATCCACCGATTGATCCACTTCGTGAAAATCACGTTATGTCTTTAGCTACTTGTATTGGTAGTGAGCAAAACGTATTTAATGAAACAACAGGCCATGCTAAGCGTTTACAGTTTGATACGCCAATTTTGATGTATGCAGACATGCAACAGCTTATCAATGCTGACGATGAACATTACAGCTATTGTAAAATTGATATTACTTACACCAAAGAAGAAGGCTTAGAGAAAGCGATCACCCGTATCTGTGATGAAGCGCAAGCAAAAGCAGCATCGGGCTGTGTAATGCTTATTCTAAGTGACCGTAACTTTAGTGAAACGCACTTGCCTATCCCGGCTGCAATGGCGGTAGGGTCAGTTCAAAAACGTCTAGTTGATAACAACTTACGCTGTGAATCAAATATCATTATTGAATCGGGCAGTGTCCGTGATGCACACCAATTTGCTGTATTACTAGGCTTTGGTGCAACAGCAATTTATCCGTATCTTGCGTATGAATCGTTAGTTGCGATGACTGACAAAAAGATCTTAAACAAGAGCTACTGTGAAGTAACCCTTGCTTATCGTAATGCGATAAATAAAGGTCTATATAAAATCATGTCGAAAATGGGCATTAGTACTGTTGCTTCGTACCGCTGCTCAATGTTATTTGAGGCAGTTGGTTTATCAGATGCAGTTGTAGAAACCTGTTTTAATGGCGTGGCAAGTCGCATCAAAGGGGCTTGTTTTACAGACTTTGATGATGACCAACGCAAACTACATAAGTTAGCCTTTAGTAAACGTAAATTATTAAGCCATGGCGGCTTATTAAAATATGTTCATGGTGGTGAATACCATGCCTATAACCCAGACGTTATCCAAACACTGCAAAAAGCTGTGCGTTCTGGGGAATATAGCGACTATGTAGCCTACGCTGATTTAGTAAATAATCGCCCGATCACCAATTTACGTGACATGTTGGCAGTGAAAATTCCTGAAGCTGGTGTGAATATCGATGACGTTGAGCCGGCAACTGAGCTCTACAAGCGTTTTGACTCAGCAGCAATGAGTATTGGTGCGTTATCGCCAGAGGCTCATGAAGCGCTCGCGATTGCAATGAACCGTTTAGGTGGTTGTTCAAACTCAGGCGAAGGTGGTGAAGACAAACTTCGCTACGGCACAGAGAAAAACTCGCGTATTAAGCAAGTTGCATCTGGCCGCTTTGGCGTAACACCACACTACTTACGTAGCGCTGATGTAATTCAGATTAAAGTTGCGCAAGGTGCAAAACCAGGTGAGGGTGGTCAATTACCGGGTGAAAAAGTAACGCCATATATTGCAAAATTACGTTACTCGGTACCGGGTGTGACCTTGATTTCACCTCCGCCGCATCACGATATTTACTCAATCGAAGATTTAGCTCAGCTTATTTTCGATTTAAAACAAGTAAACCCAGATGCACTGATCTCGGTGAAACTCGTTTCTGAGCCGGGTGTTGGTACTATCGCAACAGGTGTAGCAAAAGCGTATGCCGATTTAATCACCATTGCTGGTTATGACGGTGGTACAGGTGCAAGCCCACTTACTTCTGTTAAGTATGCAGGAAGTCCTTGGGAGCTTGGTCTTGCTGAAACCCAGCAAGCGCTTGTAGAAAATGGTTTACGTCATCGTATTCGTCTACAAACTGATGGTGGCCTTAAAACGGGTCTAGATATCATCAAGGCGGCTATTTTAGGTGCTGAAAGCTTTGGCTTTGGTACTGGCCCTATGGTGGCACTTGGTTGTAAGTACCTGCGTATTTGTCACTTAAACAACTGTGCGACCGGTGTTGCAACGCAAGACGATACGCTTCGTCAAAAGCATTATCATGGTCTGCCAGAAATGGCGATGAACTACTTTAAGTTTATTGCCGAAGAAGCGCGCCAAATAATGGCAAGCTTAGGGGTTACTCGATTAACCGATTTAATAGGTCGTTTGGACCTGCTTGAAGCCATTGAAGGCAAAACAGAGAAGCAAAAGAAAGTAGATTTGTCATCTGTGGTTGCGGTACCAAATAACCCAACTGGTGAGACACTGTATTGCAGTGCACCTAATAGCTCGCATTATTTAGGTCAGCTAAATGAAACCTTGCTTGAAAAAGCAAAACAAGCGATTGATGAAAAATCGGGCACCTCATTGGTAAGTCGTATTTGTAATACTGACCGCTCAGTGGGTGCGATGTTATCGGGCTATATTGCCTCTAAACATGGTAACCAAGGTATGGCTGCTGATCCTGTCTCTATTGAACTTCATGGTACAGCAGGTCAATCATTTGGTGTATGGAATGCTGGTGGCCTTGAAATGACATTAGTAGGCGATGCGAATGACTATGTTGGTAAGGGGATGGCTGGCGGTAAGCTGGTAATTCGACCGCCGCTGGGTTCATCGTTCGAAAGCCACAAAGCGACTATTGCCGGTAATACCTGTTTATATGGTGCTACAGGCGGCAAATTATTTGCGGCAGGTTGTGCAGGTGAGCGTTTTGCAGTTCGTAACTCTGGCGTACAAGCGGTTGTAGAAGGTGTTGGTGACAACGGCTGTGAATATATGACCGGTGGTGTGGTTTGTGTACTTGGCAAAGTGGGTATCAACTTTGGTGCAGGTATGACAGGTGGTTTTGCTTATATTCTTGATGAAGGCAATGACTTTGAAAAACGCATTAACCCTGAGCTTGTTGAAATTGTCACGCTCGAAGGGTTGGCATCACACCAAGAACATTTACGCGGCCTAATTGCTGAGCATTTAGAGCTTACAGGCTCAAACCGCGCTGAGCAGATTTTAGCTAACTTTGATTTATACATTCCAATGTTTAAATTAGTTAAGCCAAAATCTAGTGATGTAAAAAGTTTACTCGGACACCGAGCGCGCAGCAGCGCAGAGCTTCGTGTTCAGGCTCAGTAAGGGGGTAGTATGAGCGAAAATGTATACCAGTTTATCGATGTACAACGTGTTGATCCGCGTAAAAAGCCAATTTCAGCGCGTAAGCAATCTTTCGTCGAAATTTACGAGCCGTTTTCTGAGACACAAGTAAACTCACAAGCGGACCGCTGTTTGGATTGTGGTAACCCGTATTGCGAATGGAAGTGTCCGGTACATAACTATATTCCACAATGGTTAAAGCTCATTCGTACGGGCCGTATTTTAGAAGCGGCAGAGCTTTCTCACCGTACTAACAGCTTACCAGAGGTGTGTGGACGAGTTTGTCCACAAGACCGTTTGTGTGAAGGCTCATGTACACTTGAAGAGGAATTCGGTGCTGTTACTATCGGTAATATCGAAAAGTACATCACAGATACAGCCTTTAAGATGGGCTGGAAACCAGATATGTCGTATGTGGTTTGGTCTGACAAAAAAGTAGCAATTATTGGTGCAGGCCCGGCAGGCCTGGGCTGTGCGGATATTTTAGTACGTAACGGTGTAAAACCTGTGGTGTTTGACCGTCATCCAGAAATTGGCGGACTTCTTACGTTTGGTATTCCTTCATTCAAGCTTGAAAAAGAAGTGATGCAAAAGCGTCGTGAAATTTTCACTGAAATGGGTGTCGAGTTTAAGTTAAACACTGAGGTTGGCGTAGATGTTACCCTTGATGAAATACTCGCTGAATATGATGCCGTGTTCTTAGGTGTTGGTACGTATCAAAGTATGCGTGCAGGACTTGAGAATGAAGACGCTGATGGTGTGTTTGATGCACTACCATTCTTAATCGGTAACACCAATCGTGTTATGGGCTATGCCGAAGACAAACAAGCTTATATCGATATGGCTAACGAAAAAGTCGTCGTGTTAGGCGGTGGTGATACAGCAATGGACTGTGTAAGAACCTCTATTCGCCAAGGTGCTACAAAAGTAACTTGTGCTTATCGTCGTGACGAAGAAAACATGCCAGGCTCAAAACGTGAAGTTAAAAATGCCCGTGAAGAGGGTGTTGAATTTACCTTTAACGTTCAACCTAAAGGTATTGTGGTTGACGAACAAGGCAAAGTTGCAGGCGTAAAAATGGTTAAAACTCAGTTGGGTGAACCAGATGAGAATGGCCGTCGTCGTGCCGAAGAAGTGGCCGGTTCTGAACATGTTATTGAAGCAACTAAAGTGCTAATGGCATTTGGTTTTAAACCTCATAAAATGGATTGGTTGGAGCCGTATGGCGTTGAAATCAATCATTGGGGTGGCATTAATGCTCCTGAGCAAGGAGAATTTACTCACCAAACAACGAACCCTAAAATCTTTGCGGGTGGTGATATAGTTCGCGGTTCAGATTTAGTTGTTACAGCTATTTTCGAAGGCCGAAATGCAGCTGAAGGTATAATGGAATATCTTGGCGTATAACTACTTAACTTAATGTACGATTTTGAAAGCAAGCCGATGGCTTGCTTTTTTTATGCTTAATCAAAGCAAAATCATCGCCTCAACTAACATTTGATTTGTTGAGAGTAATCCCCAATAAAGAAAATGAAAAATCATAACCAGCAACGTATAATTAGTCAGTAAAAATGGTTGGATTCTAATTTATCTTCGCAGTTTAGTGCTAGCTCCATATTTGCTCCACATTGTTACGCTTTAATGTTCCAAAGAAGTTTGGATCCAGTATGGACATTTGATGCTAACAACATGGAAAAAAAGAAAATGTTTTGCGAACACATTAATCATGAGCAACTAAACTGTTTTCAACCAAGTTCAAAATCTGAAAATGATTTACTTAATGAGGTTATGAAAAGTGAAGATCTGCACGATATTCTGACTATGGTTTTATTAGACGAAACCTTATCAGACGCGTTTAAAGCGATGGTTAGGAAGCAATTAAAAATAATAAAAAATATGAAACGGAAATAAAAATGTCGCAGATATTAGTCGTTGAAGACGACTTAGATATTGCAGAACAAGTGCTGTTGTTCTTCAATGCATCTGGCTTTACTACTCATCACATTACTGATGGCAGCGCCGTGGTGTCGTGGGTCAAAGAGAATAATCCAGATGCAATAATTCTAGATGTTATGTTACCTAATTTAGATGGCGTGGAGTGCATGAAGCAGATCCGCGCTTTTTCTATGGTACCCATTATTATGGTAACCGCTAAAGTTGAAGAGGCTGATAGGTTAAAAGGGTTAGAGCATGGTGCTGATGATTATGTGTGTAAACCTTTTAGTGGCGCAGAGCTTGTCATGCGTGTTAAGGCTATTTTAAGACGATGTACACCAATATCCCAGCAGCCAACTGAGATGCCTGCTACTATTTGTCTAAACGAAGATGCCTTAGAAGTTGAAATTCAAGGTGTATCGCTCGGTTTAACTAAGGTCGAATTTGACGTGTTTAAGCTTTTATATAAAGCACCAAAACGTGTTTTCTCAAGGCAGCAGATACTTGATCATATTCAACCTAATAACTTTGACATTACCGATCGTGTTATCGATAGCCATATCAAAAACATCCGCAAAAAACTAAAGAATTTACAGTTCTCTCCTAAGATAGTCGCTTCTGTTTACGGTGCAGGCTATCGTTATGATGAACGTCAAATCAATTGATTTGGCGTTCATCGCTTTCACACCTTATTGCAAACGGTACGTTCACCTTTTCTAACAGAATGGCTAAATACGTACACTGATAACTCTCTGGATTGAATATCCTGCCAAATTTGTTTACTAGGAAGTGGACATAATGCGTAATGTAAATATTGGCTTAACGCCTCACCTTCAAGAGCAATTGGAGTTGGCGTTTGTACATACACTTGAATTGCATTAGTTGAATATTTAATCTTGTTTAAACGCCAATGACCTAATAAAAACTGTTTTGCAAAAAACTGTGATATACGCTGTTTTGCAGATTCAGACAGTGGAGGGGACGCTACTGGCTTTTCATAGCTTATATAATAAAGCCCAGCACTTAATAGCAAGCTAGCGATAGCAGCACTGAAAGGAAGATGAGACTTTTTGGTTTTTTTAACTTTGTTTTGACGATGTTTACGCTCAACAGACTTAGCCCATTGAGCATGTTTTAATGACTCTGACATGGTTCCATTCCACAGTAGTTTATAGTGCTATTTAAGCAATAAAATGTGGTGAAAAAATGGAGAAGAAAGCGCTTATTTATTACTTATAGGCAGTAAAATCCTGATACATAAACCACCTGACTTACCCGGTAATGCGCTAATATTACCAGACATTAGCTCTACAAAACTTTGGCAGATCGAAAGCCCTAAACCCGAACCTCCTAATGCACGGCTACGAGACTCTTCAACACGATATAAACGGTCGAAAAGTTTGCCTATATGCGCTTTTCCTACCCCAGGAGAGGTATCATCAACTTGAATAAACAACTCTTGGTTGTTTGCTCTTACTTTAAGGCGAACATGGCCAGGGCTGTCTGTGTATAGGCAGGCGTTAGTAAAAATATTGTTGAGAATTTGGTCAAGCTTTTGCTTATCTACCGTGATTTCAACTCCTTCAGCAATAACAATGTCAGCTAAAAATGTGAGTTGATGGCTGCAAACATAGCGGCGCATGTCTTGCTCGTATTCAGTAAAAATATGTGCTGCATTATATTGTTGAAGATTTAATGTAAGGGTTTTGTTTTCAGCTTGAGATAACTGATATACATCGGATATCAAGTTATTCAGCTGTGCTATCTTGCCATTAATTTTGCTGTAGGCTAGGTCACGGTTTTCTTGAATATCGAGTTCCAGCGCTTCGATATGCAGTTTTAATACACTCAGTGGTGTGCGTAATTCATGGGATATATCTGCAAGCATTTTGTCTTTTTCAATCAAGCTATATTGATATAGCTTTGCTTTAAATAGAGCTTTTCGATGCTTAAAGTAATACAGCACTAAGGCAAGCGTACTGAACAATAAAACAATGCCGGCTGATAACAGCCATATCTGTTTTTCTAATCGCTGATTATTCATTTGAGCTGTAGCGAGTTTGTTTTTTTGTATCTCATCATCAATGCGCTGCTGTTGCTCGATTGCTGTTAATTGTTTTTTGTTCTTTTCAACAGCTTGATTTAAATGCTCTTCAAACAACGACTCGGCAAGTGTGTTTTTAAGTTTTAGCTGCTCAGCTGCTAGTTTGTAATCACCGATAAGTTCAGCATAAATCGCGGTATAACCGTGCTGTTTTTGATTCAATAAGCGGTTATCAATATCAGCGAGTAGTTCTTTTGTGTTACTTAAATAAAGGTTAATCAATATAGGGTTTTTTAGTGCTAGATGTAGTTCGATTAAATTAAAGTAAGAGTAAATTTTGCTTAATGTCGAGCCAGACTTAAGCGCAGCATTTAACCCTGATTCAGCACTACTGAGCGCCATATGTTGGTTGTCTATTTTTAAATACAATTGCATTAGCGTATGTTTCGCGGTAGCCATATTCTCATAGGCGTTGACGTCGGCTAAACGGGTATAGGCGTTATTTAATAAGGGGAGCGCCTGCTCTAAGTCACCTCGTTTATACACTAACTTGGCAAGTTGTAAGCTGGTGTCTGCAATATTCATTTGGTTTTTGGTTTTAATATCAAACTCAAGCGCTTTTTTATAGAAGTACTCAGATTGAGAAAGGTCATCAAGTCTTTGAGCAAGGTTTGCTAAGTTATAAAAGTTAGTGGCAACCAGTTCATAATTATCGCTGTTTTCTAACAAGCCTTGTGCTTTTACTTGATGGTGCATTGATTGTTCAAGATCATTAAGTGTGTCGTATAGCGAACCTAAATTGCTATGGCTTTGTGCTTGTAGATTTTTGTCTTCAAGTTCGTTTGCAAGCGCTAAGGCTGCCATGTAGTGCTTCTTTGCTTCAATTGTTTTTACTTTGCGGCGGTAGTTGATCCCCAACTCTTTTTGGATCTGGTATTGATCCTCTTTACTCAAATTAGCAATTTTTTGTAATGGCAGTAACAGTTCAATCGCCTCGTTGTAATGACCTTTTTTACGTAAAAGTGGCGCTTGAGCCATGGCAACATCATAGGTTGATGAAGTGCTATTATGATCTTTGTATTGCTCAAGAATTGTGAGGGCTTCACTGATTTTTCCTTGGTTTTCAAGGTCAGTGACTTGATTTAATAGAGAACTTGGCAGTGTGGTTGCTACACTTGCGCATGACAAAAAATAAATAGCGATAAGTAAAGAGTATTTCATTAGAGGTTAGAATGGGCTTAATGTGTACGCATACTAACGAGAAAATGTGTAGAAATTATGGAGTTATTAGTTAACGTTTTTCGTTATTTCATATTGTTTAGTGAAAAAGGATTGCTATTAATCTGTTTAAACCTTACATGTTATTATTTTTCACCTTTTTGTCTCATTATCAAAAATTTCTGATTGTTTTCAGATATCTGAAGCCTAAAATCAAGCTGGATGTAATTTATACACAATTGGCATAATAATAAATAATTTATTTATCATTTTTGCTAGTAATAAAGTTTTGATTAATTCTTCAGGCGAAAATACAATGAAAAAATCTATTTTATCTATATTGGTAGCATGTGGGGTACTTGCATCACATGCCTCGGCAAATAACTGCACGGGCGAGTTATATGGTATTAACTCTGGTCGAGGTCATTTAGGATTCGTTTTTTCAATAGATGAACAAGCGCAAAGCGCAGCTGTTCATTCAAAAGCTGCGTTTTCATCTGCAGCGATAGCATTTGATAGCACAAGAAACCGACTTTATTACGTAGCAGCTCCACGACCGCTTTCATATAAGTTAGATGTAAGTGAATTTAATTTAGCGAGCCATGAACTTGCTGACCTGCCGATACAAAGTGAAAAGTATAAATATACTCGTATTGCTTATGTAGATATGGATACAAAAGAACACACTGTTCTTAATCGATCTAATCCGATGACTCGTTTAGCGTATGATCCAAATCGCGATGTTATTTATGGCTCAAAAGGCAGTAAACTTTATGTTATTTCTCCTGAGTCAGGTGAGACGCAGTTCCTAGGTAATATGACTGGCTATGGCAATAGCTCAGATATTCTTCGCGGTGATATGGTTGTAAAAAACGGTGAAGTGTATTTGGTTTCTGCAACCAGTATCTTTTCATTGGATCTTTCTACACTTGAATTATCGAAAAAGTCTGAACATGGTTTAACAACAGTAACCGGTGCTGCGCTAGACCAAAATGGAGAGTTATTAATTTCACGAGAAGTTATTAACGATCAAGGTAATTATAACATTACGAAGTTGTATAAAGCGTCGATTGAAACGGGCAAAACCTGCGCAATGGGTACATACCCAATGCGAATTAATGATTTAGCGTTAAACACACTTAAGCCAGTCGCGTGTTATAGCCAGCCAACTTGTAGTATTGGTGCTCAGCCACTAGTTATCACCAGTATTGATAAAAATAGAAAGGCAACTTGGCAAAACTATACTTTAAATGCCTACTTATTTGATAAACCAATAGCAAAACTGACTAGTTCAGCAAACTTTGGTGAAGACGGTATTGTTAATAAAACGGTTTCAATAAATCATGATTTTGCTGCTGCAAACTCAATTACTGAAGCTGCTATTGATGATTACAATACAGATATCTTTTTTATGGGAAGTTTTCATGACACCGATTTTACAGATGCTGAACTTGCAGAGCTTTACAATTGGTCAAAAAAATCTGGCAATGTAACTATTATTGCGGCTGATTCTGATATGCCGAATGAAAAAGTCTATGCCAAATGGGGTTATACAGTTACTCGTAATGGTTATGTAGATGGGCCAAATACTCAAAACCCTGATGGTGTTAATACTCAAGCTCAACAAGCTATTTTCGCGGGTCCATTTGGTGGTGTAACGAGTTTCTATCAAGCGGGTGGTGCTAAAGGATATTTTTCTGAAATGCCTGCAGGTACGCAAGTATTAGCAGTTAATCAAGATGGCTTGCCAACGATAGTAAAAGACTCAGCTACTGGTGATATTTTATTGTCTGATAGCGGTATTGTTAACTCTCAAGACAAAGCTGAAAATTACACCTCAGGTACAGGTGTGTCTAGCATGGCAGACCGCTTATTCTTAAACTTAATTAATTACGCTAGTGATATAGATTAATTAGCTACATTTTAACCATCGTGAAGTAAATCACTTTACGATGGTTAATTATATGAAAACTTCATTTTATACATTATTTAAACGTTTAATCTTATAGCTCCTCAATTTATTTTTTCTCTCCTTCTCTATTTTATATTTTTACTTAATATTAATGTTTTTCTTTTTTAGTTTTTAATCATCTGTTTTTATTGTTCTCTCTAAAAATAAGGGTTTTCCTATTGCGTTGTAATGATTTAAAAGTAAATATTCGCCTTTGTAGTATTTAAATAAAAATTAACATTTATTACCTTTCTTATTTTCAATTAGTAGTAAATAAGGTTTGGTTTTATTTTTCAGGTGAATATAAAATGAAAAAGTCTATTTTTTCGATAATGACACTTTGCAGCGCTCTCTCGTCAGGTGCCTATGCAAACATGTGTACTGGTGAGCTGTATGGTATTAACTCTGGCCGAGGTCATTTAGGTGTTGTGTTTTCGCTTGATGAGCAAGCAAAAACGGCAGCAATTCACTCAAAAGCGAAGTTTTCTTCAGCGGCAATGGCATTCGATAGTACTCGTAATCGTCTATATTATGTGTCAGCACCACGGGCTTTAACTTATAAGTTAGACCCAAGTTCATTGAATTTATCTGATGATGAATTGAAAGACTTACCGATTAAAGGCGAAAAGTATAAATACACTAAATTAGCCTACGTTGATATGCAGACAAATACGCACACAGAAGTTGCCCGAACAAGCCCAATGACACGTTTAGCGTATGATCCAGACCGTGATGTTATTTATGGCTCTAAAGGGAGTAAGTTCTATATTATTTATCTTGATTCTGGCGAGACCCAGTTTGTAGGTAATATGACTGGCTATGGTAATAGCTCAGATATATTACGCGGTGATATGGTTGTTAAAAACGGGGAAGTGTACTTAGTTTCTGCAACCAGTATTTTCTCATTAGATCTCTCTACACTTGAACTATCGAAAAAGTCAGAACATGGTTTAACTACAGTAACAGGCGCTGCGCTTGATCAAAATGGTGAGCTGCTTATTTCTCGTGAAGTGATTAACGATCAAGGTAATTACAACGTAACTAAGTTATATAAGGCATCTATAGACACGGGTAAAACATGTGAAGTAGCCTCCTATCCAATGCGCATAAATGATTTAGCAGTTAATACACTAAAACCAGTTGCTTGTTATGCTGAGCCAATTTGTAGCGTAGAATCAGAGTCAATCGTTATCACGAGTATCGATCAAGCCAGACAAGCAACTTGGGCTGGTTATACGCTTAATGGTTGGTTAATGGAGTGGTCTTTAGAAAAACTAACAAGTGCAGCAAATTTTGGTGAAAATGGTGTAATTAATAAACCAATTTCAATAAATCATGACTTTGCAGCGTCAAATTCAATTACCGAACAAGCACTAGATAATTACAATACAGATATCTTTTTTATAGGTAGCTTCAGATTGAGTAATTTCACTGATGCAGAACTTAATGAAGCATATAATTGGTCACTAAAAAAGGGTAATGTCGCAATTATCGCAGGTGATGCTGATTACCCTGAAGAGAAGATTTATCCAAAATGGGGCTATAGGGTAACAGCCAATGGTTATGTGGATGGGCCAAGTAAACCAAACCCTGATGGTGTAGGTTCTCAAGAACAACAAAGAATTTTTGAAGGACCATTTGGAGAGGTAACTGAGTTTTATCAGGCTGGAAGTGCAAGAGGTTATTTTTCTCAGATGCCAGCTGGAGCACAAATTTTAGCTGTAAATCAACAAGGCTTACCAACTATTGTAAAAGACCCTGCAACAGGCGATATCATCTTGGCTGATAGCGGTATGCTTACACTTCAACATAAAGCAGAAAACATCACTCAAGGCCCTACGGTTACCAGTATGGCAGACCGACTACTAATGAATCTGTTTAACTATGCCAGTGAAATAGACTAACTATTTGCTGGTTATGCAAAAATCGCGAAGCTTTAAGTGCTTCGCGATTTTTAATATAAAATTATTCACCAGCAACCAGTTAAGGTGTTTTTCACTCTATTGGTGTGCTGTTTAACTAATAAATAATTAACTCCCACCAATAATACATGGCAGCTTGCAAGCACAATTATCCATGGTGAAATACTTTGTGCTAAAAGACTGACCGTTACCAAGCTCATTAGCATCAAAAGCAATGACGAATTTAATGCAGTTTGTAATAACTGCTTAAAGCGTAAATGTTTCCAACGACTCCAAACAATCAGTAAAAATGCGGTAGTGGGGAGTATAAATAATATACATTCAATTAACGTAACGAATAACTGAGCGCTTTGAGAAGGCGGAGCAGCTGTTGCACCTTGTGAATGGTTAGAGCTTAAGGCAACCAATCCAAGCACCACAGTGATAAACATATTTTTAATATTCATTCATAAACTCTAAACTAATAAATCTTTAGCAGCTAAACACCCAAGCATTCAAATTAGGCATGCGCGTTTATGAGCTCTTTTGCATTGGCTCTTGCCATTTTACTGATGTTATCGCCAGCGAGTAGCCGGGCTATTTCATCAATACGGCCTTCTTTTGTAAGCTTATTCATTTGCGTATAGGTTTCGCCGTCTGCAATTTCTTTTGCAACAAAAAATTGTTGATGCCCAGAGCTTGCTACTTGCGGCAAGTGAGTTACACAAATAACTTGTGTCGATTTACCGAGTTGGCGTAAAAGTTTACCAACGGCTGAAGCGGTTGGGCCAGAAATACCCACATCGACTTCATCGAAAATTAGTGTTGGCGTTGTAACACGTTGAGCAATAATAACCTGAATCGCTAAACTAATACGTGATAGTTCACCACCCGAGGCCACCTTAGAAAGTGCTTGCATTGGTTGACCTGGGTTAGTTGATACTAAAAACGAAACCATATCAAAGCCCATTGAGCTTGGTGCTTTATCGGTGGCTTGCTGAATATCAATCGCAAACTTGCCATTTTCCATCGACAAGTTCGCCATGCTATCGCTAATTAATTGGTTAAGTGTTTGTGCGTAACTATGACGGCTTTCACTTAATAGTTGAGCTGCTTGTTTGTATTGCTCAAGCGCATCATCAATTTCACTTTCAAGCGCACCTAAACGGTCACTGTTATAGCTGATTGATGCTAACTCTTCACTGATAGATTGATGAAACTCAACTAACTCTTCTGGTTTTATATGGTGCTTGCGGGCAAGGTCCATAATACCTGTTAACCGTGTTTCAACTTCATCTAAGCGAGCGGGGTCTAAGTCAGTTACATCGACATAACTACGAATTTCACGGCTTGCTTCTTCAACTTGTACAGCAGCCTCGCTAAGTAGCGCTGCAATGCTCGACAAACTTTCATCATAACTAGCAAGCTCAGCAAATTGCTGCGCACTGTGTTGCAACATTGAACAAGCACTTAGCTCGTCACTTTCGTATAAGTGTTGTAGCTCACGCTGGCATGACTCTAAGATAGTTTGGCTATGACTTAGTTTGTGATGCTCAGCTTCAATCTCCTCAAATTCACCCGGTTGTAAAGCAAATTCATCAAGTTCAGCCACCTGATACTCTAATAACTGTTTTTGAGCTGCTTGTTGCTGTTGCTGCTGCTCTAAATGATTAAATTCTTTGAGTAATGCTTGGTAAGCTTTGTAGCGCTCTTTAACATCAGTTAATAGCTGGTTGTGGCCTGCATAAGCATCAAGTAAATGTAATTGATGCTCAGACTTTAACAAGTGCTGATGGGCATGTTGACCATGAATTGAAATTAAATACTGACCTAACTCTTTTAATTGCGCAGCGGTTACTGAGCTGCCATTAATATAGCTTTTGCTGCGGCCATTTTTACAAATAACTCGACGCAGCAAACACTCGCCGTCGTTATTTGAAAGTAAATGCTGTTCTAAAAACTGTTGGGCGAGCGGAAGTTGGCTAATATCAAACTCAGCGCAGATCTCTGCACGTTCAGAGCCTGGGCGAACCGCAGCTGCATCAGCTCGTTCACCAAGGCACAATGATAGCGCGTCGATGGCAATTGATTTACCTGCGCCGGTTTCACCTGTAATGGCGGTCATGCCATTGTGCCACTCAGTACTCAAGTTACTGACGATGGCAAAATTTTTAATTTCTAACCCAATTAACATACTGTTTATCCACCCAGCTAATTAACTGTTAATTTATACAGTGTTTTTGGGTTTTGCAAATTAAATTTTAAACTTTGCTTAATTCTGCGTTCTGATTTTCTTGGTTTATGTCTTTTGGATTCGATGAGTTCAGCTCTTTTGCTTGTTCATCTGAGGGCATTGTCGGCGGCTGATACTTGATGACTTCAATTAGCGACGGCAAAGATTCCTGATAAAATGACTTGTTGTACTCGATGCCATTGTAAGGAAGTTCAGCCATGAAATATTGAAGGCGGTCAGCTAATTGATCTAATTCTTCTGGTGTCTGCGCTTTGCTCGCTTCCATTATGATGGTATTTATCAATAAATCACTGATGTATTCAAGGTGAGCAAGGTTTTCTTCATTATGAGCTTGAACAACAAAAAAGTTACTCGTAATTTGACTTAAACGCGAAACATTTTTCGGACGAATAAGTTTGCCTTCGCTAAAGTCAATCAACTTGCTTTTAAAGTCATTATTAATTTCTTTTACACGTTGGTTAAAACGTTTCTTTTCAGCCTCAATCGCTTTACGACGGTTGCTTTCAACCATCCAGTAACACCCTAGCAAGGTGATAAGTAATAACAGAGCAAGAAAAACGATATAGCTCATTTCGGTGAAGTATCCTTAAAAAATTACAGCATTAAGTATGATTATTTTGCGCTAATCAATCTGCCTTGGCAATTATTTAAGATAAAAATTGCTATTTAAAATAGCCGACTTCCCCAATTAAGTTTTTTTCTCAAAACATCATAGTAGGAATAGTCTTTAGGGTGAATTAAGCGCAAGTGTTTATCGGCTTTTTTGATAACCACTTCATCTCCGGGCAATACCGCCAAAACCACATGACTGTCGCAGCTTACTTGCAGACTGTCGGTATTTTCGAGGCTGAGCTTTAAGCGCACTTCGTTATCGGCATCAACCACTAGGGGACGACTTGATAAAGTATGTGGGAACATTGGTACTAATGAAATTGCGTTCAGCTCAGGTGTTAGAATAGGCCCGCCACCCGATAATGAATAAGCAGTTGAGCCTGTTGGTGTTGAGACAATTAAGCCGTCTGAGCGCTGTGAGAACACAAAATCGTTGTTAATAAAGGCTTCAAACTCAATCATATGGGCAACTTTATCGGCATGAAGAACAGCTTCATTAACCGCCAAATTCGCACTCTTAAGTTCGGCATGACGATAGACTTCAACTTCTAATAAAAAGCGTTTTTCTTCGATAAATTGTCCGCTCAGGACGTGTTCAAGACTTGCTTCAAAACCTTCTGGGTTTAAATCAGTTAAAAAGCCTAAGTTACCTCTGTTTACACCAATAACTGCAACATCAAAGCGCGCAAGAACGCGAGCAGCACCAAGCATGTTTCCATCGCCGCCAACAACAATGGCTAAATCTGCCCGCTCACCTAAATCAACTAACTTAACTAAGTTTTCGGCTGGTACGTTGTCAAGTTGGCGACCAGTTCGTTGCTCGACGAGCACTTCAAAGCCTAAGGCAAGTAAAAAAGTATGAAGGCGTTGCAGGGTCGTGGCTGCGGCGCTGTGATTAGGTTTGCCAATCAAACCTATGGTCTTGAACGGTGAATCCATGTTAATTGCACTTAAACTTTCATAGCAATAGGTTACATTAAAAATTAATGCTTTGAAAATAACTTGAAATAAACTTGCAGCGCCCAAATATCAAAGGCCAAGGAGCAAGATGTATTAATTATGAAATTAAATCCGCGTGACCAACAAATATTTTCAGCAGTAATGAGCCTTTATTGTAATGGTGAAGGGTTGCCTGTTGCTTCATCACGAATTGCTAAACAAAAAGGCATGGCTGTGTGCTCAGCGACGGTGCGTAATGCGATGGCACGTCTCGAAAAAGAGGGCTTATTATATTCACCTCATACATCTGCTGGCCGTGTACCCACCAATGAAGGGTTTGAATATTGGCTGTCAGAGTTTTTTGAGTTACCGCAAATTGCAACTTATTGGCAACCACAGCAAGCCCAGCTTGTTGAATTAGCTCATGGCTTGAGTCAACGTTACAAGGTCTGTTGTTGTGTTGGCTTGCCACAGGTAAGTTCACAACTGGTTTTTCGTGTTGAAGTACTTGATTTTGATGCTAGCAACTGGCTTATTTTGTTGCTTGATAGAGCAGGGCAAAGCCACAATATTTGTATCACTAAACCTGAGGATTCAAGTGATGCTGTGCGTTATCAATTTGCGACTTGGCTAAACACGGTGTTCAGTCAACAAACCCTGATGGAAGGATTGTATCGCATGCAGGCGATGGCCAACACTGCACCGCATAATTGTCATGATTCACTCACACAATGGACAAGACAGTTAAGTCAAAAACTGGGCTCTGATAATAGCATTGTGGTGGGCGAAAATTATCTTTATCGCCAAGTTGATTGCCAAACCAGTCTTAATATTGGAGTATCATTTTTAAATTTCGTTGAAGATAAGTTGGCATTTAAAAATGGTTTATCGGTTCTTAATACAGAACAACTACCATTTACTGATTGTGATGAGCTTATGGTTATCAGTGTTCCGTACTTTAATAACCAAGAATATCAGAGTCGGTTTTGTGTTATTTGTCCAAAATCAGCACAAATTGAAGCAATCATCCAAGAATTTGAGTTAATCGGCTCATCAGCCTCTTGAATCTTTTTATTCAATCCCCATAATTACCGCAGTTGTAAAGAATTGGAGCATGTAAGCTATGTCTGAGCAGACAAAATCACCAGAGCAAGAAGTTGAACTAAACGAAGAATTTGAACAAATGCAAGCGGATGTTGATGCAGCCGTTGAAGCAGCAGAGCAAGTTGAAGGCGAAGAAATGAGCCCTGAAGCAGAAATCGCGCTACTGCACAGCGAGTTAGAAGCTGCTAAGCAAACTATAAACGATCAAAAAGACAGTGTTGTTCGTGCTGCAGCAGATGTTGAGAACATGCGTCGTCGTGCCGCTCAAGATGTAGAAAAAGCACATAAGTTTGCACTTGAAAAGTTTGCTAACGAATTACTACCTGTTATCGATAACCTAGAGCGTGCAATTGAGTTTTCTGATAAAGAAAATGAGCAGCTTAAGCCTGTGCTTGAAGGTATCGAAATGACTGTTAAAAGCTTTAATGATGCGGTATCAAAATTCGGTGTTGAAATTGTTAACCCACAGGGTGAACAATTTAACCCTGAATTCCATCAAGCAATGTCAATTCAGCCAAGCAATGATGTAGCGCCTAATACTGTTCTTGCAGTAATGCAGAAAGGTTACACATTAAATGGCCGTTTATTACGCCCTGCAATGGTTATGGTATCTAAAGAAGCTGAATAAGCTTTAAAGAGATACAAAAAATGCCTGTTAATAACAGGCATTTTTTTTACCAATAATGTTTAAGTATTTAACTCGATTGGTATCGTTTTCGATGCCAAAGCTGTACAAGTAATATCAGTATCAGTGCGCTGAACATCATCGCAGAAAATGGAATAGCACTTTGTGGATGAACAAAAGCAAGGATAGGCCCAACTAAAGCACCACTACCGAATCTCAGTGTACCAATAACAGCTGTTGCAGTACCTGACTTTTCTTCAAATTGCATGAGAATCAATGAGTCTGCATTACTCGCTACAATACCTAAGCTCATCATTAATGGTGCAATGGTGGCAACGATGAAATATAGCGATAAATGCATCACACTGAATAATAACAATGCCCCGCCAGCAACAAAGCCAATGCCAAGGCCAATAAATAAAAGTTTACGAGAGCCTAAACGTGGCACTAAACGTGTATTCATAAAGTTACCGAACATTAAAGCCAACACGTTAAAAGCAAATAGCACACCGAACAATTGCTCATCTACTTTGAAGAAATCGAGATATACATAAGGCACTGATGTTAAAAAGCAAAAGAATGCGAATGAGGCAAACATTGAGCTGGCAATATCGGCAAGTGCGCTGCGGCGTGAAAATACCGTTTTATAACTATTGAAAAACAATGCTAAACCGCGCTGTTTACTTTTAAATATAGGAATATCGATCAAATGTATTTGGACTAAGGCTAAAATTGTAAAGCTATAGCCTGCTAGAACGATAAAAATAACCTGCCAGGTTGAGATGCCCATAATGAGTGAGCCAAGGGTAGGGGCTATCAGTGGAGCCACCATCATAATCATAGACACATACGACATACCTTTAGCGGTATTTTCGCGGTAAATATGGCGAATGATCCCAGGCACTACAACCGTCGCAGCAGCACCGGTAAAAGCTTGAATGGCTCTTAAAGACCAAAACAATTCAATATTTTGGCAAAATGCCAGAGCCAATGAACTAATACCAAATAAACTTAAGCCTACTTTAGCAAGTAGTCGTCTGCCAAGCTCATCGGCAATTGGACCAAAAAACAACATGCCAAGGGCGTAACCTGCAAGATAAATGCTTAGTGAAATTTGCACATTTGGCATCGTCGTTTGCAAGTCGTTTGCAATTACCAGCATTGCAGGTAGGTATAAATCTATGGCAAGAGGGGTAATTGCAACAATACTTGCCAGTAACGGTAATAAAATGCGTTTATTTAAAATCTCTGGGGAAGGCATTGGTTACTCATTAATCGAAAGTTAGGTCACTATTGTAGCAGTGTGAACCCCTGTGGTGAACTTAGTTTGCCTGCTAAGTAAAAGAATTAACGAAAAAATAACAACTGATAATGAGGTCGTTCATTTTCATATAAAATTAAGCAATGCTTTGCTATATTAGCGATTATTGCACCAAGTATTTCAAGGATTCGTATGAAAAAGTTATTGATGGCAGTGTTAGCTACCGCTGTTTTAGCTGGTTGTAAAACCTCACCAACAGGACGCACGCAAATTGCGCTTTACTCTGATCAACAAATGAATCAAATGGGACAAGCCAGTTTTGCAGAAATGAAAAAAACGCAGCCAGTTAATAAAGACCCACGAGTTAATAGCTATGTTAAGTGTATTGCCGATGATGTAATTTCTGTACTGCCAAATGAGTATGCAAAACAGTCTTGGGAAGTTGTAGTATTTGAAGACGATTCTGCAAATGCATTCGCCTTACCGGGCGGTTATATCGGGGTTCATACTGGTTTATTAAAAGTAGCGGTAAACCAAGACCAACTTGCTACTGTTTTAGGTCATGAAGTTGCACACGTGATAGCTGAGCATTCAAATGAACGTGTTTCACAGAATGCACTTTTACAAACTGGCTTACAAGTTGGTGGTGCGGCACTTGATATGGGGAATGTGCAATATCGAGGCGAAATCATGCAGGCTTTGGGTTTAGGCGCACAATATGGGGTGGTATTACCATTTAGTCGCTCACATGAATCAGAGGCAGATATTGTAGGTCTTGATTTAATGGCAAAAGCAGGATTTAACCCTGAGCAATCAGTATCTCTTTGGCAAAATATGAGTGCAGCAGGTAGTAGTGGTACACCCGAGTTTATGTCGACTCACCCAGCTCCGGGTAACCGAATTAAAGAGCTTCAAAAGCACATGTCAGATGCATTAAAAGCTCAACAAGCGGCTAGAGCGAAAGGGAAAACCCCGCAGTGTAAATTATGATCAATAGAGCAAAGGTTGAATATCAACATTTTGCCAATAATATTTTTTATTCTCATAAATACACACTTTTCCTGGGTAAGTTGTCTGCTCGATTGAAGGAGCGGATAGCTGCTCAGGAATACCACATTTTTGCGCCAGACTAACCATAGCTATACCCTCAATTAAAAGAGTAATATCTATATCTTTCCAATTACAATCATTTTCTTGGCAAAAACAGGCTTTTCCGTCGTAAGTAACTTGATCAAGTTTTGGCATTGAGTAAGGTTTTGGTAAACCGCATTTTATTGCAGGTTTAAGCTCAGTTGTATTGGCTAGGAAAGAAGTAGTTAAAGCTAGTAAGCTACTAATGATAAATGATTTATTCATGAGGTTCTCCTAAAATCTAACTGTAGAACCACGATCGAATGTATGTCAAATTTTACTCTAAAATTTAAAAAGCCTGTAGTTTAGATAACTGCAGGCTTTAATTTGATAACTAGCAACTAGCAACTAGCAACTAGCAACTAGCAACTAGCAACTTAGCAACTAGTTAAAACGTCCACTCAACGTGAAGTTGTGGTACTGACTCAGTAGTGTCTGTACCTAGCTTGTTGTGCCAGTATTGCCACTCAAGACCTAGTAGTAGCGTATTTTCTTTCATGCTCATTGCATGACCTAAATCCCAAGTAATGATTGGCTGTGCTAAAATCCACGCTTTTACATCTTCACCAAATTCATTTTCACGTTCAGCGATGTATTCAACATGGCCTGTTACATTGAACTTTTGTGAGCCAATAGTAAATGGGTAACCCCATGCAACATCAATCATCCAGCTGTTTGATTCAGTTGGTGCGCCACCACGTGCTACGCCTTCACTGTCATCAATGTAAGCGGTGAATAGGGTAGATAAAAAGCTAAAGCCCGGAGCTTGCCAGCTCAATTTTACACCTGGTAAATATTTCAGTACTTTTGCGTCACCCGCTGCATTAAAACCTGCTGTTAAGCCTACATCGGCAATTGCGCCGTATGAAAAGTCATTGCCAGAGATTTTTGATAAGCTAAATGTTGAATACCACTCGCCATAAAAGTCTTTGTCTTGATAGCCATCTTGACGGTCGTCATTGCTGTAATCAATAAAAAAGAAGTTATCACCATAGTCGTAACCAGAAGCGTGTTGCAATGAAACAACCGTGGTATTTGACTTAGTTAATGAAAACGGATTTTTGTGTTCACCGTTATTAACGTGTAATTGCGTAGAGCTCCAATTAGCGGCATAGCCTGAAGTACTTACTGCACATAGCGCAGCAACAGAAAGGATCTTTTTCAAGTTCATATCTCAATATTGATGGTGTAAAGGGGATACAAAGGCAGGATTATAGCAGATACGCCCTAAATTGGGCGTATCTTGGCAAAAATTATTTAACTTATGCTTTATTCCGACGTAAGCAAATTACCGCTACTGCAGTAAAAGCAAGAATAAAACAATAATAAGATGATGTTGATACTCCCCATGGGCTAATTTTAAAAGTAGCACCCAACAATAGCGCTTGTGCGCCATAAGGCAGTGAGCCTTGTGTTACACAAGCAAAAATATCAAGCAAGCTTGCTGAACGCTTACCTGTAATTTCGCCATCATCCGCTAATTTTTTAGCAATTGGGCCTGCAACAATAATTGATACCGTATTATTAGCAATACATAGGTTGCTGGTCATAACGAGGGCTGCAATCCCTAATTGATCAGCAACTTTACGGTGCCATTTAGCGATAACTTTAGTAATTGCTTGAATTTTGTTAGCAATATAATCAAGACCACCATTAATACGGATAAATTCTGAAAGTCCACCAATAAACATCGATAGCAAGAAAATTTCCTGCATATCGGTAAAGCCTTTATAAACATCTTTAACAAAACTCGCCCCTTCATAGCTGCCAGTAAAGCCCATGAGTGCAGCAAAGATAATACCGCTAAATAGCACCACAAATACGTTAAAGCCCATTACCGCGAGTACCAAGATAAAGGCATAAGGCAATACTAATAAAATATCGAAGTCTTGAGTTTCTACAGCTTCTGCAGTAGGTGTTAAGAAAAATAACAAACCGATTGTTAATGCTGCAGCAGGCAGTGCAATTTTTAAATTTTCGCGGAATTTATCTTTCATTTCACAGCCTTGCGTGCGGGTTGCAGCAATCGTTGTGTCAGAGATAATTGATAAGTTATCACCAAACATGGCACCCGATACAATCGTGCCTGCCATCAGTGATGGATCAATACCTGTTTTTTGGGCGACGGCATAAGCAATCGGACCAATAGCACCAATAGTACCCATTGAAGTACCCATTGCAGTCGACACAACAGCGGCGATTAAAAATAATCCCGGTAGTAATAATGCTGGCGGTATAAGTGATAAACCTGCATTAACAACGGCATCAACACCACCTGTTGCACCGGCAACCGCAGAAAACGCACCAGCGAGAAGATATATCAAACACATCGTGATGATATTGCTGTGGCCAGCACCTTTAATAAAGGTTTCAACACTTTGGTTGATGGTATTTTTATTTAAGATAAACGCCAGCATGATGGCAGGTAAAATTGCCACTGGAGCAGGTAATTGATAAAAAGCGTAATCAACACCTTGAGATTGTAAGTATAAGCCAGCGCCTAAAAATAAGCCGACAAACACCAAAAGCGGCAGCAAAGATAATTTTGCTTTTGTTTTATTAAATGATGGCTGCATCATATTCCTCGTTAGATAACCAATAACACAGCCAAAGACTTCTTTTAGCTGTATTTAGTTGTGTCTAAAAGACATCAACAGCGCCCGCAAGCCAAAGACCAAATCGGCGCAAAGGAAGAAGTTTAAATGTATAGATGGCTAAATGCAAAGACTATCTGTTATTATTGTTGTTATTTTATAAAACATAAACTCAGCATAAATTAGCTCAGTGTTTTTTATAAGCTAACCTGACTATTACATGAGTTTTCGATAAAATCTAGCCAGCTAATAAGAATAGGTAAGGTAATAGTATGAATCGTATAGGTGTATTTGGTGCAAACGGCCGGATGGGGCTGGCACTTTTAGAAGCTGTCACAAAAAAAGAAGATGCAACTTTAACGGGCGCGTATGTTCGTGACAACTCGCCACTTTTAGATATTGCCGTTAATCAATTAAACAGTGCCGCAACAGCTGATGTGTCATTTAGTAAAGAGTCAGATGTAAAAGATACTGATGTGCTGATTGATTTTACCTTACCGGCAGGTATGCGTAGTCATTTAAAAACAGCCGTAGAAAAAAATATCGCGATGGTAATTGGTACCACGGGTCTTAATCAAGACGACATTGATGCTTTAAATGACGCAGCAAAGCATATTCCGATTGTTTTTGCGCGCAATTATAGCGTAGGCGTGAATTTACTGCTTAACTTAGTGCAGACTGCGGCTGTGAAGTTTGGCGATGACATGGACATCGAAATATTTGAAGCTCATCATCGTCACAAAATTGATGCACCTTCGGGCACCGCGCTGGCAATTGGAGAAGCAATTGCAGAGGCAAAAGGCTGGCAACACGATGAAGTTGCACGATTTGACAGAAGCAATGACGAACATGCAAAATCGCAAAATGAAATAGGTTATTCGGTCATGAGAGGCGGGGATATAGTAGGTGAACACACCGCATATTTCGCAACTTCTGGCGAAAGGCTAGAATTAACTCATAAAGCAAGTTCAAGAATGACCTTTGCATTAGGAGCTGTAAGAGCTGCGGGCTGGTTGAAAAATAAACCAGCTGGACTTTATGATATGCAAGATGTGCTTGACTTGAAGTAGTTTAGTTTGATTTTTGGCAGTTTCAGCGAGTTTTTAGTTAATAGCGCTTATTTTTACTATTTTATTAATTAAGATTAGATCTACAAGCTAAATTACTGTAGAATAGCGCCAATTTGCCAAAAATTCATAAATGCGTGTTTCCAATCGCTATAAACGGGCAGTAGAGCAAATGACTTTACTCCCGTTTTTTACTGTTAGGAGGTTAACTTGACTAAATCCGCTCTGTTAGTCCTAGAAGACGGCACAGTGTTTCGCGGTACTGCAATCGGCGCTGACGGCATGTCAGTGGGCGAAGTAGTATTCAATACGTCTATGACTGGTTATCAAGAAATTTTGACTGACCCTTCATACGCGGAACAAATCGTAACTTTGACGTACCCACATATCGGTAATACGGGTACTAACAGCGAAGACGAAGAAGCGGGTCAAATCTGGGCTAAAGGCCTAGTGATCCGTGATTTGCCACTGCTAGCAAGTAATTTCCGTAACGAGCAATCGTTAAGTGATTACTTAAAGGAACGCAATATCTTAGGTATTGCAGACATCGACACTCGTAAATTAACACGTATCTTACGTGATAAAGGCGCTCAAAATGGTTGTATCATCGCGGGCGACGAGTTAGATGAGAAAAAAGCGCTTGAAGCTGCGCAAGCCTTCCCAGGCTTAAAAGGCATGGATTTAGCAAAAGTTGTCTCAACCAAGGAAAATTTTGAGTGGCGTGAATCAAGCTGGACATTAGGTTCAGGCTTTAAAACGCTAGAAGCAGCAGACGAGAAGTTCCACGTTGTTGCTTATGACTTCGGTGTTAAACGTAATATCTTACGTATGTTAGTAGACCGCGGTTGTAAATTAACCGTAGTGCCTGCACAAACATCAGCAGAAGATGTATTAGCACTTAACCCAGACGGTATCTTCTTATCAAATGGCCCTGGTGACCCTGAGCCGTGTACATACGCGATTGAAGCAATTAAAACTTTCCTTGAAACAGACACGCCAATTTTTGGTATTTGTTTAGGTCACCAATTACTTGCTCTTGCCTCAGGTGCACAAACAGTAAAAATGAAGTTCGGTCACCACGGTGGTAACCACCCAGTTAAAGATCTTGACCGCAATGTTGTTATGATCACAGCGCAAAACCACGGTTTCGCAGCTGATGAAGCAACATTACCAGCGAATTTACGTGCAACGCACGTTTCACTATTCGATGGCACGCTACAAGGTATTCACCGCACAGATAAACCAGCATTTAGCTTCCAAGGTCACCCAGAAGCAAGCCCTGGTCCACACGACGCGGCACCATTATTCGACCACTTCATCGACTTGATGCAAGCACGTTCAAACTAATTTAACCGGAGTAACAATGCCAAAACGTACCGACATAAAAAGCATTCTTATCTTAGGCGCAGGCCCGATCGTAATCGGTCAAGCTTGTGAATTTGACTACTCTGGTGCACAAGCGTGTAAAGCACTACGAGAAGAAGGCTATCGAGTTATTCTTGTAAACTCGAATCCTGCAACTATCATGACTGACCCTGAAATGGCTGATGCGACGTACATCGAACCAATTCACTGGGAAGTGGTAGAGAAAATCATTGAAAAAGAAAAGCCAGATGCAGTACTTCCTACTATGGGTGGTCAAACTGCATTAAACTGTGCACTTGATTTAGATAAGCACGGTGTATTGGCTAAACACGGCGTTGAGTTAATCGGTGCAACTGCTGATGCAATCGATAAAGCTGAAAACCGTGAGCGTTTTGACGCTGCAATGAAAAACATTGGTCTTGAGTGTCCGCGTGCAGAAATCGCTCACTCAATGGAAGAAGCACACGATGTACTAAGCCGCATCGGTTTCCCATGTATCATTCGTCCATCATTCACTATGGGTGGTACCGGTGGTGGTGTTGCATACAACCAAGAAGAATTTGATGAAATTTGTGAGCGTGGTTTAGATTTATCACCAACAAATGAGCTTCTAATCGATGAATCATTAATCGGTTGGAAAGAGTACGAAATGGAAGTTGTTCGTGACAAAAACGACAACTGTATCATCGTATGTTCTATCGAAAACTTTGACCCAATGGGTGTTCATACTGGTGACTCAATTACGGTTGCACCAGCGCAAACGCTAACAGACAAAGAATACCAAATCATGCGTAATGCATCGATGGCGGTACTTCGTGAAATCGGCGTTGAAACAGGTGGTTCAAACGTACAGTTTGGTGTAAACCCAGTTGATGGCCGTATGGTTATCATTGAGATGAACCCACGTGTATCGCGTTCATCTGCTCTAGCATCAAAAGCAACCGGTTTCCCAATTGCGAAAATCGCTGCAAAACTAGCAGTAGGTTACACCCTTGATGAGCTACAAAACGACATCACTGGCGGTAAAACACCAGCGTCTTTCGAGCCGTCAATTGACTACGTTGTGACTAAGATCCCACGTTTTAACTTCGAAAAATTCGCCGGTTCAAACGACCGTCTTACAACACAGATGAAGTCTGTGGGTGAAGTTATGGCGATTGGTCGTAACCAACAAGAGTCATTACATAAAGCATTACGTGGTCTTGAAGTAGGCGCAACGGGTTTTAACCCAATCGTTGCTCTTGATGACCCGAAAGCGAAAGAAAAAATCATCCGTGAATTACGTGAGCCAGGTGCAGAGCGTATTTGGTATGTAGCAGATGCAATGCGTCACGGTATGAGCGTAGAAGAAGTTTTCGAACTAACTAAGATTGACCCTTGGTACCTAGTGCAAATCGAAGACATCTTAAAAGACGAAGCAACAATCAGCGAAGTTGGTATGGCTGGTTTAAATGCTGAGTTCTTACGTAAGCTTAAGCGTAAAGGTTTCGCTGATGCGCGTATCGCAGAAATTGCCGGTGTCTCTGAAGCAGAAATTCGTAAAAAGCGTCACCAGTTAGATATCGTGCCTGTATACAAGCGCGTTGATACCTGTGCTGCCGAATTTAGCTCAGACACAGCTTACATGTACTCAACATACGATGAAGAGTGTGAAGCGAACCCATCTGACAAAGATAAAATCATGGTAATCGGTGGTGGCCCTAACCGTATCGGTCAAGGTATTGAATTCGATTACTGCTGTGTTCACGCAGCATTAGCTTTACGTGAAGACGGCTACGAAACAATCATGGTTAACTGTAACCCTGAAACTGTTTCAACTGACTATGATACATCTGATCGCTTATTCTTCGAGCCAATCACGCTAGAAGACGTATTAGAAATCGTACGTGTTGAAAAGCCTAAAGGTGTTATCGTTCAGTACGGTGGTCAAACGCCGCTTAAACTTGCTCGTGCACTTGAAGCGAACGGTGTGCCAGTTATTGGTACTTCACCAGATGCTATCGACCGTGCAGAAGACCGTGAGCGTTTCCAACAATTAGTTGAGCGTTTAAACCTTCTTCAGCCAGAGAATGCAACAGTAACTTCAATGGAAGAAGCGATTGCAAAATCAGCTGAAATCGGTTTCCCACTTGTTGTACGTCCTTCATACGTACTAGGTGGCCGCGCGATGGAAGTGGTATATGATGAAGACGATTTACGTCGTTACATGACTGAAGCAGTATCAGCGTCAAATGAAGCGCCAGTACTACTTGACCATTTCTTAGATAACGCAATCGAAGTTGACGTTGATGCAATCTGTGACGGTGAGCAAGTAATCATCGGTGGTATCATGGAGCATATTGAGCAAGCAGGTGTTCACTCTGGTGACTCAGCATGTTCATTACCAGCGCACTCATTAACAGCTGAAGTTCAAGACGTGATGCGTAAGCAAGTGACTGATATGGCACTTGAGCTTGGCGTAGTAGGTCTAATGAATACACAGTTTGCTGTGAAAGACGGTAAAGTTTACTTAATCGAAGTAAACCCTCGTGCTGCACGTACAGTACCGTTTGTTTCTAAAGCGACAGGTATCGCACTTGCTAAAGTAGCGGCACGTTGTATGGCGGGTCAGTCGCTGGCGAGCCAAGGTATTACTAAAGAAGTAATTCCTCCTTACTACAGTGTTAAAGAAGTGGTATTGCCATTTGCTAAGTTCCAAGGTGTTGATCCAATCCGTGGCCCAGAAATGCGCTCAACGGGTGAGGTAATGGGTGTTGGTGAAACTTTCGCCGAAGCATTCGCTAAAGCACAATTAGGTGCAAGCAACACTTTACCACGCGGTGGTCGCGCGTTACTATCGGTACGCAACAGTGACAAGCCACGTATTGTTGAACTAGCTAAAACCATGACTGACCTTGGTTTTGAGTTAGATGCAACAGGTGGTACTGCTAAAGCCCTTGAAGAAGCTGGTATTGCAGTTCGTCGCGTGAACAAGGTATTCGAAGGCCGCCCTCATATTCTTGATAGAATTAAAAATGGTGAATACAGCTATATTGTAAACACTACTGAAGGTCGCCAAGCGATTGAAGATTCGAAGGTGTTACGTCGTGGTGCATTACAGCACAAGACAAACTACACAACGACACTGAACGCGGCATTTGCTAACTGTACTGCTAACCAAGCAGACGACCGTAGCAGTGTGACGTCAGTTCAGGAATTACACCAGCGAATGAACTAAGGAAATGTGCCAAGGGTGATACATTCACCCTTGGATTAAGTGAGAATAATATGCAATCAATTCCGATGACAGTTCGTGGTGCAGCATTACTGCGCGAAGAACTTAACGAATTAAAAACAGTTACACGCCCAAAAATTATCGCTGATATCGCTGAAGCGCGTGAACATGGTGATTTGAAAGAAAACGCTGAATACCATGCTGCTCGTGAGCAACAAGGTTTCTGCGAAGGCCGTATTCAAGAAATTGAAGCGAAGCTTTCAAATGTGCAAATCATCGATGTAACTAAAATGCCAAAAACTGGCAAGGTTATTTTTGGCACTACAGTGACTATCGTTAATGTTGAAACCGACGCTGAGGTGAAATACCAAATCGTAGGTGATGATGAGGCAGATATCAAAAATAACTTGATCTCTGTTAACTCGCCAATCGCACGAGGTTTAATTGGTAAAGAGGTAGACGATGCCGTTATCATTAAAACACCAAACGGTGAGGTAGAGTACGAAATCATTGAAGTTGAGTATATTTAATAGCTTAACCAAGCATTGATAAAAACCGCGGTTTACTACCGCGGTTTTTTTATGCCTGTTTACAGGCGTGGATTTATTCGGTACGTTGGGGGCTCGTTAAACGGAATAAAGGAGTAGTAATGGCTAAAATTCAGTATCCTAAGCCAATAGCCAAAGGTGACAAAATAGCCATTTGTGCTTTTTCCTCTGGTGTTGATGAATCATTTCATAAGCGATTAGATATAGTCCTTCAAGGTTTAACAGCGAAAGGGTTTACAATCATTGAAGGGGCATGCTTACGTCAAGAGCATAACCCTGCAAAGCAACGTGCAGAAGAATTAATGCAGTTTTTAACTGATGACTCGATTGCAGCGATTATGCCGCCATGGGGAGGCGATCTCACCATGGAGATTTTATCATTACTTGACTTTAACGCTATTAATAATGCTAAACCTAAATGGTTGGTTGGCTTTTCAGATATCAGCACCTTTGCATGTGCATTAACGACTCGTTGTGGTTGGGCGACTTTACACGCCGCAAACTTAATGCAAATTCATCCAGATGACACCGATCAGCATTTGCAAGATATATTTAATGCAATGGAGCTGGAAGAAAATCAGTGTTTACATCAAGTTGCTTCTCCTTTCTATCAAAAAGAGGCAATTGACTATAAAGCAAATCCAAATGCAAAATTTAATCTAAATGCACCGAGCCAATGGCGCTGTATTAACTATAAGGATAAACGTCAAATTGAAGTTTCTGGACGGCTTATTGGCGGCTGTTTAGACACGTTAGGGTTATTATTACCCTCAAATTACTATGCTTTGCATGAATTTAAAAAGCAGTATGCGCCAGAAGGTTTAGTTTTATATTTAGAGAATGCGGAACTTAGCCCGATGGCATTAGCTAGGTGTTTATTGTCTTTAAAGCTAAATGATGTGTTTACTGATGTTAACGCGGTGATATTTGGTCGCAGCCCTGCAATTAATAACGACTGCTACTTTGATGAATACCAAGCAATAGAGCTTGCATTTAAAGGCAATTTGTTCCCGGTTATCGTTGATGCCGATATTGGCCACGTAGCTCCTAATTTAGCACTAATAAATGGTGCTGTTGCCACAATAACGGCAGATTTGTATGAAGGTGTGGCGAGTAATGTCATGGTGAAAACTGACTTAAAATAAATATCACGCCGGTTTTACCGGCGCGATTGAAAGGCTTGTTACACGACTGTAATTACCGCATCTTTATCTAAACGCGATTTTGGTAATGCAGCGTTATAATCTTGCTCTGGCTCGTGATAACCAATAGCGAGTGCCACTTCACATACATAACCATCTAACTCATCAGCAAAAAGCTCACCAAGTAAGTCTTTATCTACGCCTTCCATTGGGGTTGAATCTATACCTAAACGAGCGACAGTATGCATGGTATTACCTAAAGCAATGTAAGTTTGAGCTTTTGTCCAATGTGCGTTAACTCCTTGCTCATCAGTATTTAAATCAACGAAAGCGAATGCGCCAAATGCTTGCTCTTTGTTTTCTGCTTTTGTACGACCATTGGCAATATCAGCATCGATTACCTTTTCATAATCAGCACGTTTATAGCTTGGGTTATAAGCAAATAAAATGGTGTGTGATGCTGTTTTAGCATGTAGTTGGTTAAACTGAAACTTATTTGCAAAACTATCATGCAAACGTTGCTTAGCTTGATCTGATTCGATGACTACAAATTTCCAAGGTTGAGAATTAATAGACGATGGCGATAAGCGTAATGCTTCTAAAATTACAGCTAAGTCTGCTTGGCTAATGTGCTTTGAAGCGTCGTAACGTTTACTTGTGTAACGGCGTTGTAAGTCAGAAATAATAGGGTGTGTCATGATTTGCTCCCGCATGTATAACAATTAGGTGCAGTTTACGCCTTGCATACTTTGCGATAAAGCGCATAATCGAATAAACATTATCAAAAAATTTTAGTTAATATGCTGGTTGAAGATCTCAAATTAATCCTCAAGGTTGCTGAGTTTCGCAGTATTACAACCGCGGCAGCAAAGTTAGACATGCGAGCCGCTACCGCCAGTGCGGCAATTAAACGTGTTGAAGCTGCGCTGGGTGCTGAGTTATTTGTTCGTACTACCCGTCATTTGCGCTTATCTGCGGCAGGAGAACGTTTTTTACCACAGTGTCAGCAAGCTGTGCTCATGCTAGAACAAGCGACACTTGCCTTAAAAGGTGAGCATGATGAAATCGAGGGCGAGTTAAGAGTTGCACTATCGTCAGATTTAGGCCGCAATATTATTATTCCTTGGTTAGATGAGTTACTCGATGAATATCCAAAGTTGAGCATGCGCCCGCATATTAGCGATAGTAATGTCGACTTTTACCGAGACTCCGTTGATTTCGCACTTAGGTATGGCTCGCCATCTGATTCTAACTTATATGGTTTTAAAATTTGTAATGTGCCACGACTGTTATGTGCAACCCCAGAGTACATTGCCGAATATGGCGCGCCAACACATCCTGATGAATTAACCCAGCATCAAGGTTTATTTTATCAACTGCAAGATATCATTAATAATGTCTGGGATTTTACCGATGGAACCGAACGTTTTAAGGTAAAAATGCAAGGCCGCCGAGCATCTAACGATGGTGACTTGGTAAGGCGTTGGTGTGTGGCTGGTAAAGGCCTAGCAGTAAAATCTTGTATTGATATCAGTGATGATCTATTAAGTGGGCGGGTAGTGCCAGTAATGCAAAATTACCCTCACTTATGTGCAGAGCTTTGGCTAATATGCCCAAGCCGTCAGTCAATAACACCCGCAGTTCGTTTAGTTCGTGATATATGCCGAGAAAAAACCAAGGCGATTCTCAATCAACTGATTGAAAAAGGGATTTTAGATAAGCGGGTACTCGATAACTAATTATTATAGGTATAGAGTAGCTGAGCTTGTTTATTGTAATTTCTCAATTGCTTGTTTGGCACTTTCACTGTCAGGGTTTAGTTTTAACGCACTTTTGTAACTTGCTAATGCCTTTTGTTTATCACCGGCAGCTAAATATGCTTCACCTAAACTGTCAAACGTATTTGCGGACTCTGGATAAGATTGATTGTTGAGTTCAAACACTGTTATTGCGGCGTCTAGCTCACCCATCTGCATTAATTCATAGCCAAAGTAGTTTAGCGACCTTTCTCTTGGCGTATTGTCATCACTCACCATTTGCTGATAGGTTTTCTTTAACCCTGCAATACCTTCATGTTTAAATGCGTTATAAAGTTTACTATCTGCATGCTCTGTCGCTTTTTCGTAGGGGTTGCCATAGTAGATTGCAAGTAAGCCATTAGTCATGGGAGTGAGTGGCGCACCACCGGTGTTATTTAAAATGATAACCAATAATTTGTCTTCGATTATCCTACTTATAAATGCATTAAAACCATTGATGCCACCGCCATGTTGAATACGTGTTAGGGGTTTTCCGTAGGTGCTTTTATCAAGGTTTGTTACTTCCCAACCAAGCGCATAATTTCTTTGCTCAGAAACTTGATACATCTGCCTCTTATACTCTTTGTTCAATAACTTATCCGAGTAAAGAGCTTGATCCCATTTTAGTAAATCTCGTGCTGTTGAATACATAGACCCAGCAGCATACGGGATAGACATATCTAAATAATCAGTATTGCTATAGCCTGCTAGGCCGTTGTCGTAACCCGATACGCGAAATTTAATGATTTTATTGTGAGAATCATAGCCTGTATCCTTCATATCGAGTGGATCTAAAATATTCTTCTGTAATACGTCTTGATATTTTTGACCTGTTACCTTTTCGATTACCGCGCCTAAAATAAAATAGCCAGAATTGCTATAACGAAATTCAGTGCCGGGCTCGAACACTAGATCATCACTACATAGTAAGCGAATAAATTCATCAACACTGTAGGGGTTTCGGCTGTACTCATCCCGAAACGATTTAGCTTGGGTATAATTACCAAGACCAGAGGTGTGATTAAGTATTTGGCGAAGAGTAATTTTAGTGGCTATATCATGTCTGTAGTCAGGTAGGTATTTTGCAAGGTGATCATCGAGTTTAAGTTTACCATCTTGTGCCAATTGCAGAATTAACATGGCGGTAAATTGTTTGGTAATTGAACCAACTCTAAATTTACTTTTATCACTATGCTTTATATCCCATTCAAAGTTGGCATAGCCAAAGCTTTGTTCAAACAGTACTTTTCCATCTTTTGCGACTAATACATTACCATTAAACTGCTTGTAGTCATGAAAGCCTTGGATAAAATCAGCCATCTCTTCCTGCATGTTTTGGCTGTGTGCAATGCTTGAAGTTGCGAGTAAATAAAAAACTACAAGCAACCTTAATTTCTTACAGAATATGTTCATTACTGTCCTTGTTATTTGTTGGTTACATTAACCTATGTAAAACCTCATTGCGCATGGCTTGATTGATAAGGCTTACCATTCTGGTGTGGTCTAAATTACTGTAATGCACTACAGATACACTCCCATTTTGAAGTGCTTGCCAATAACCAGCGGGGCTTATTGGATCTCCGTTGCTGAGATAGAGTGTTGTTCTAACTGATGGTTGTGTGTCATTGAGTAGGGTGATTAAATTTCTTCAATACCACTGTCTCAAATCACCTCTTCACAGTGATTTTCCCTTCCTCACAATAACTTAGCAATCAAGCAGTAATAATGCAATCGGATAATATATAAACAAGGATTATAAGAAGATTGTATTACCACCTAGCGGTAAATCCTCGATTATCTATGTGAACAAAACCACCGTGGTGAGAGGCGGGTTTATAGCGACCGATACCGCCGTTATAACGGCTCTGTTTTTGAAATTTTTCGAACACTTTATAAAGTACATCAACATCAGCAATCGTTAGTTTACCATCGCCATTTAAATCGTCCATTCGGCCATCGCCATTCTCATCTATATATAAGTCAAAGGCATCACCATATTGGTGTCGGCTGTGTTTGCCATTACCAATAGAGCGGTTGTAGTAGGGGGTTCGATAGCCACTAATAAAGGCAAATTTGCTGACTTTAATCCCTTCATTTTGTACAAACGTGAGTAACTCTTCTAGCATCATCAAGCCGTCGTTATTTATATATAAATATTTTGGAAAGTCACTCACTTGCTTACAAATTACATTTTTAATTTGTACATGAGGAGTAAGCTGGCGTGATAAGTCTTTTTCAAAAATTTCGATAAATCCGTTTGGCGCAGTGTACTGTGGGTAATTTTTATAAGGGGCAGGGTATAGCCCTATTTGGTAATTATTCAATTGTTTATTGTCTGAATTGAAAGTTTTTTTCACGATAATGAGCAAGTGTTTAGTGACTTTACCATTACTCAGTACTAGGTTGTAGAAACCCGCATTGTTGGGCGCATTTATGGCAATGCTGTTTGGTCCTAGTCGTGCTGTTTCAACATCTGAAACAGCAGTAGGAGTAAAATCAGCCGTGCTATCAAGAGTCAGAACTTGGTTTGCATCTAAAATTAAACTATGTAACGTGTCACTTAGCTCAATGGCTAGAGTCCGCTGGGCATTGATAACGAAAAATAGATAAAAAATAACACGGCTTAATTTCATAATTTTCCTTAAATTGAATTATTAGTTAATGGCGTAGTTAACTTTTTTAATAGTTCTGCATCGCGGTTATAAACATCGCTATAAAAATGAAGACCTTCCTGATCGTTCCCTGAGACAGTCCAGTACATTAATAGCACGTCTAATGGTTTAGATAAGCTAACTTTTTTAGTTTCTTTTGCGGCAATAGTGTCATCAATGTCACTGCGAGACCAATTATCTGAGGTTCCTAAGATTTTTTCAGCTAAGGTGAAAGGATCATCGACTCTTACACAACCATGACTAAATGCACGTTGGTCTTGCTGAAATAGGCTTTTTGCTGGAGTATCGTGCAAATAAATTGAGTATTTATTGGGAAACATAAATTTAATTTGGCCTAGCGAGTTATTCTCTGATGGTTGTTGTACAAACCAGTACGGAAAGTTCTTCCGGCTTGCATTTGCCCAATCAATACTCTCACTATCAACTGGGTTACGGCGGCTATCAACCACAACAAAGTCTTTTTCATTTAGGTAGTTAGGATTTTCTTTCATTTTTTTGATAATGCCACCTGAAATACTGCGTGGAACAGTCCAAGTTGGGTTCATCACGATATAACTCATTTGACCTTTAAAAATAGGCGTTTTTGTGTAATTTCGACCTACTACTACGTTGGTTTGCCATTTAAGCTTGTTATCTTCAAATAAATACAGCTTGTAACCAGCTATATTTACGATCAAAAAACGTTCTGTTAGCGTATTATCAACCCAGCGAATGCGTTCTAAATTAACTAAAATATCATTCACATATTCGCTGTAGTCTTTATTGAGAAGTTTTAAAGTTGCACCGCCAATAATACCATCGTCATCAACTTGATGAGCGTATTGAAATTTTTTGACAGCATCAACAAGTTCATCATCATACTCGGAAGCATCAGATAGGTTACCAGTATAATAATTTAAGCGATGTAGTTTTTGTTTTAAGAGCGGTACGGCTGGGTCTGTTTGACCCGGTTTGAGTGCTTTACTTTGCAAGGAAATTGCAGGTAGCTCACCTTTTGCATCAAGCTCTCGGTAAAATACTAGCGCTTTCTTTAACCTTTGATAATGGGGTAATACGGGCTTAAGGTTGTTTAATCCTTTATCAAGACTCTTAGATTTTACATGTTTGAGTAAAGAAGCTGCTGCAGCATCAGGGCTGACATCAAATTGTTCATAGTTCCATGTAGATGCTAGCTGTTTTGGGTTAACTTTACCGCGGATCAAATGTTTCGCATAGGTCATAATTGCGTCAGTCATTAGTACGTCAAACTGTGCCTCGGCTGCATCAGTGCCACGTTTATCGACTTCATCTATAAGTGCCAGTAATGTATCAAAGTGATAATCGTTGGGTGAAAGACCTTCAAGTTCTGACTGTGCGATTAAGTTGAGTACTTGCTTTGCATATTTAATGTCAGCCCAAACTTGCTCAAAGCCATTTGCCTTGTATGTGGCAATGGTCATTTCAGGGGAGTGGATCTGCTGTTCTTCAATGGTGTGTGATTCACCAATGAGAATAGGTTCAAGCTGTTGTTGCAAGTATTGGTTTTCGGCTAATACAGGTGTGCCTAATAAAAAACAACTAACCAAAGCCGTTTGACGAAAAAATTTCATAGCTATGTCCTTATAACGTATTAGGTTTGAGCCAGAGACTCATTTATTAAATGCTAATTTAAGCTTAGCAAAGCAATACAAAATATAGGAACAAATTTACTTATTTTTTAATAATAGTAATCCGTATTAATATTAAAAACAGAATACTTTACCTAGTGAGTAGATATAATACCAAGTAGTAACTCTTAGTTATTTTGATGAATTAAATCTATCGTTAAAAATTACTTATAACGACAGCATGAATACCAGAGCAATAGCAATGCAAGAACAACTCAATAACAAAGTTTTTGCCTTGTAATCAACGAGGTTTTATTGTTTCAAAATAGACCTGCTAATTAAGTGAATAGATATAAAAAACGCTTGGCAAACTACTTTGCCAAGCGTTAGGTTGGGATAGTGGAATATTATTAGTTACTACTTGTCTGTAACTCAGATTCAGTTGGTGTTTTTTTACCTTTCAGCTTACTTATTAGGCGTTTAAAGTCCTCAAGTGCAACGTACTGACATGGAATTAATATCAGTGTAATAACGGTCGCAAATAACACACCAAAAGCAAGTGAAACGGCCATTGGAATAACTATTTTAGCCTGTAAGCTTGTTTCCATAATGATTGGTAATACACCAATGAATGTGGTGATTGAGGTTAATAAAATAGCTCTAAAACGTCGGCCACCAGCCTGCATCACAGCCTCTTTAATTGCTACACCTTCAGCGCGAGCTTTATTAACAAAGTCGACCATTACTAGCGAGTCATTTACTACAACCCCGGCAACTGCGATGATACCGAATACCGATAGGCTACTCATCGTCATACCTAAGATCATGTGACCGAACATCGCACCAATTACGCCAAATGGAATAACCGACATAATAATGAATGGTTGCGAGTATGAGCGTAGTGGAATAGCAAGTAACGCAAAGATAATCATCATTGATAAAGCAAAATCACGTACTTGCTCTGCGACACTGTCCATTTCTTCTTGAATACGGCCAGCTACATTACTTTCTACACCTGGGTAACTTTTCAATAGGCTAGGTAAGTAGTCGTCACGAATTTCTTTAGCAATGGCAAACGGCTCTGCTTGGTCAGTATTTACCGCAGCCCATACGTTTACGGTACGTTTAGCATTTTCACGGCGAATGCGGTTTACGCCATCAACAATATTAACCTTAGCGACTTCAGCAAGCGGCACTTCAACGCCAGTGGGTGTAATGATACGTGCATCTGTAATGTCACTTACTGCATCACGAGATTCACGAGGGTAGCGGATCATTACTTTAATTTCTTCACCATCACGTAAAATACGTTGTGCTTCAAGGCCGTAGTAACTAAAGCTGACTTGTGATGCCACATCCGATAGCGTTAAGCCTAAGCTGTAAGCAAGCGGTTTAAGTTCAAGTTGTACTTCATCGGTTGCTGATTGTAGTGAGTCATTAACATCACCCACACCTTCCATGCTATTTAATTTCTCTTTTAACTTAGCCGCAACCTCTTTTAGCTTGTTGATATCTTTGCCTTCAAGGCGGAAGCTCACATCGCCGTCATCACGACCTCCGTTCATGATACTATCTTCAATATTAAGTGTTTTCACACCCGGTAATGGTGGCATTTGTTCGCGCCACATAGCACTTAATTGGAATGTATCAATAGGGCGTAAATCGGGTTCAACTAAAATTGCCATGATACGAGCACTTGTACGACCGCGTAAACTAACCGATAAGTCGCGGATCATTGCTTGACCATATTGCTCTTCAAGTTGTTTATCGACATCTAAAATCAGCTTCTCAATAGTTTGTGCTGTTTCAAGAGTTGCTTGCTCAGATGAAGATAGGTTCATTTCAACAGAGATACGAGGGAAATCATGCGGAATTTTAGGGTTCGCAACAAATTTCACTAAACCACCCGCAAACATACCGCCACTGACAATAAGTACACAGATAAAACCAACAATCACGGTGTAGCGATAGTGAATACAGTGACCAATAAATGGAGTGTAGTAATTATCAACAAAGTTCTTGAGGCCTTTATCCATACCTAAGCGTAAACGGTGTAACGGGTTTTTAGGATTTGCAGGTTTATTTTTCATAGCCGCTAAGTGAGCCGGTAAAATTAGTTTTGACTCAATCAATGAGAAAATTAAGCAAAGGATAATTACACCACCAATGGCTTTAGAAAACGCAGAGCCAGGGCCTGATGCCAATGTTTGCGGTAAGAATGCGGCAATTGTGGTTAACACCCCAAAGGTTGCTGGAATCGCAACGCGTTTTACGCCGCGTACTACGTTATCGAGACTGTGACCGTGTTTTTCAATTTCAGCACTGGCTGACTCACCAACCACGATGGCGTCATCAACCACAATCCCCAGCACCAGTATAAATGCGAATAAAGAAGCTAAGTTAACTGTGATGTCTATAAAGCCCAGAGGCATCATTAAAAATGCACCTAGGAATGACACAGGTAAACCCATCATGACCCAAAATGCTAAGCGCAGTGGCAAGAATAGGGCAAGTACCACCATTACTAAAATACCACCCCACACCATGTTGTCGATCATCATGTTTAGACGACCTTCAAGGTAGTAAGTTAAATCAACAATCGGTGATAGTTTTACACCAGCAGGAAGCTGTGGCGCTTTATCTGCAAGGTATTTTTTTAATACCGCAGCAACTTTAGTGATGTCTTGATCTTTTGATGCATTTACTTCAAAAGTCAGTGAATTTTTGCCGTTGTACTTAGAGTATTGTAAGCCTTCTTCAAAGCCATCGTTAATTGTTGCTACATCACCTAATAACACCTGTGCGCCATCAGGTAGGTGTAATAAAGGCAGATTTTCGAACTCTTTGCCACGATATGCTTGGTTTTCGACACGCATCGAAATGTAGCCATTTTCAGAGCGAATTTGACCCGCTGACATATTGGCAGAGAAGCTACGCACGGCTGTGGCAATATCACGGAAAGTTAAACCATACTCACGTAGTTTATCTGGGCTGATTTCAATGCCAATTTCGTAGTTTAAGCCACTGTAAAAGTTGACCAAGTTTATTTGTGGTAAAGCTTGTAGCTCATCTTTTATATCGTTACCAAGCTCTTTGAGCTGGTAGTTACTCATATCGCCATACAAAGCGAGTATCATGACTTCTTGCTCAAACTTTTCGCGGCGAACAATAGGGCGTTCCATCTCAGCAGGGAAGGTATTGATTGAATCAACCTGCATCTTGATTTCGTCGAGTACTTCTTGCGGGTCGTATTTTTCTTCGATTTCTATCCAAGCTTGTGAAAAGCCACGGTTTGAATAAGTAATTAAACGTTTAATGCCTTCGAGGCCCTCTAAAGACTCTTCGACCTTAATGGTTATACCTTCTTCTACCTCTTGTGGCGCAGCCCCAGGGTAGACAGCTTGAATACTGATCCAGTTACTTTCAAACTGTGGGAACATTTGCTTACGCACCGACATTGCTGTCAATAAGCCGCCCACTAAAATGAAGATCATAAGTAGGTTTGCAGCAACTGGGTTGCGAGCAAACCAGGCAATAAGCCCTTTTTCTCTGTGCGTGGTCATGGCTTATTCCTCTTTTAACGCTAACTGCGTTGTTGGCACACTTAGTTTTGCATTATCTAGCTTGACTGCCATGCCTTCAGTTGGGTATTCAAGAGCAGAGGTAATAAGTTGTTCACCATTAGCAAGGCCATTATCGGCGATTACCATGCCATTTTGTTCGCGCACTATGTTAAGTGTTTTAAAAGTAAGGGTTTCTCCATCTTGTAAAACGGCTACTTTATTGTCTTTAACTAAGTGATGCGGAACAACAATTGCGTTGTCTAATGCACGGCCTTCAATGGTGGCATTAATGTACGAGCCAAAACGCAGAGGTTGCTTTTGCTCATAAGGCGTTGCTACTTGTGCTACTAGGTAATTCATACGGCTGCGTTGGTCAACAACCCCTTCGCTACGAACAATAGTCGCTTGCCACGTTGTTTGTTTACCTGCAAATTCAGCGTTAATTGATACGTTAGCACCAATACCTTGATTGTTTAGGTATTGTAGGTCTTTATCTGCAACAGGTAAGCGAATTTCAGCCAGTGATGTTGAGCTTAGGCTACCAAAGCTATTGCCTGGGTTTACTACACTGCCTAAACTAATTAGTCGCTCGTCAATAATCGCATCGTATGGCGCTTTAATGTAAGTGCGCTCTAGGTTGCGTTTGGCGCGTTTAACACTGGCTTGTGCTGCACGGTAGTTTGCAAGTTTTTCCGCAAGTTGAGGTTTACGTAAATAAAGCTCAGAAGGGATAACTTGGTTTGAGTCACCTTTGATGCGGTCCCACTCAGCTTGTGCAACAGAGACTTGTGCGCGTTCAATTTCAAGAGCAGAGCTTGCTTGCGCTAGACCTGCTTCTGCTTCAATGAGTGCCGCTTCGTAATCATTTGGGTCAATACGTGCTAGAATGTCGCCTTGCTTAACAAATCCACCTTGTACAAATTGATCTGATAACGACACAACCTGACCACTCACTTGCGCAACAAGTTCAGTTTGGTTTTTAGGTTTAACAATACCGTATGATTTTACATCGAGTGTTACAGCATCAAAACTTAAAGGTTTAATTGATACAAGCGGACGCGTATCTTGTTCTGGTTTTTCTGCTGGCGGCTGCTTCATTGAAGCAAATGCGAATGCCATTCCTAGTCCGCCGACTAATACGGCGATTGGGAGAATGATTTGTTTTTTACTAGCCACGGGATAGTCCCTCACGGTTGACGGTAATTAAAAATAAATTTGATAGGCTAAGCATACGCAATAAAGTGTTTACAAGGCGTTTGAAGATGTAACAAACCATTACACATATTACAAAGGCACTAAAAAGGTTCTATAAGAGGTACTTAATGACAAATAAAATGGCATGTAGATTAGGCTGTGGCGCCTGTTGTATTGCACCCAGTATTAGCTCACCGATCCCAGGAATGCCCAACGGCAAAGCGGCGGGAGAGCGCTGTATTCAACTTGATGATAATAACCTATGTAAATTATTTGGTGATGAATCAAGGCCTAAGGTGTGTAGTGACTTTTCTGCCACTATTGATGTGTGTGGCACCACTAACGAACAAGCGCTTTATTTAATTACTGAACTTGAGCAAATGACATAATATATACCTATTCCTCAACATACTAAGTCTTGTTACCTTAATTAAACGGTAGGAATATGTTATTGAGGAACAAAATGACAAAAGCCGAAAAGGATTTGTATTTATGGAGTCGATATTTTAGGTGGTGTTTAAAAGCTCTACCATGGATGATATTAGGAGGATTTCCTTTACAGGCATCTTTTACATGGCATTCTTTATCACTTGATCCAACCAATCTGATTAACTGGGTGGAGTTTAGAGATGTTTTTTCATTACCAATCAATTTTGCAGCGGCTGCAATAGCAATTACTACTTTAGTTGGTCTTTATCACCGCTCTTTACAATTGGCTGTGCAGTTAGAAAAAGTTGAGCAACAGTTGATTATTTCAAATAATCAGTTCAAAAAGTCTGAACAACAATTTTTACTCTCTCAAAATCAACTTAAAATAGCTCAGGAACAGTACAAACTAAATCAAAAGAAAGAGAGCTTTGCGCTTTTTGTAGAACATAAAAAGTACATAAAAAATGTTTTCGAAGAAATATTTGAAAAATATAAGCTAAGTAAAAATGAAGATAATATATTTCAATTGAGTGTATTTCATGACGTTTTATATAAATCTTTATTCCCTTCAAACTCCACTAATGAAATTTTAGATTTAGATATAGAATCAAACTCTTTTAAATTAAAAGAAAATTTGAAAGCTCTAAATACGGTTTTACTTTATATTGATAAAGAAAAGGGAAATATTAAGCCTGGAATTTTTATTGATGCTATACTTTCAAACTTAGGTTATTTTGGGATTGCCTTTAACACTGGCGTAATAAAAAAATATTATCAAACATATGATGATTTAGATAGTTTTGGGCTGTATTTGTTTTTTGATGAGTTGGCAACAGTGACTCTTTGTTTCATAAAGGTTTCAAAATCTAAAGCTATCGCGCGTAAAAATAGAGCGCAATGCTCAGAGTTATCTCAATATTACTATTCGAAATATCAACAAGAGCTTCAGAAGTAAGTTTTCATTTATAACACTTTTGAATTGAATGGTATTAATACTCGCCACCGCCGGGAGAAAGGGTTTCTAAATAAATAATTATAATTGCTCTTTCATCTTTATGAGTTTAACGTTAAAAAATGACATTAGTTTAAAGGATTAAATAATGGTCAATTGTATTTCAGCTTTTCTATGCTTTATCTGTTTTCTTTTGCCTATCACATGTAATTCTTCACCTATAGAGACAGTAACAGTTGATGTAACTATGGGCTATAACAATGGCTATTATGGGGACTCGATAGATGATTCAGAAAGCCTTTTTGATGATATGCTTGTTTTCATTAATGGTGATTTTGTCGGTGAAATGGTTGATACGGTTAATATCACACTCAATGTTGACCCAACTATAGAAAATAGAATTTCGTTAATTGGCAAGGTGTCTTCATTTGGTGAGGTGACTTTAACTGAAGAAAACTACCAAACTAATTCAGTGTATATTCCCCTTAATGAAAATCATGGCTATGCTGAGTGGGCAAATATGTCTGTCTCCAGTATTACAGAAAATATGATTGATAAAAACTTCTCGAGTTTTGACATTTCGTTCTCACATAATAAATTACCGATAGATATAGATGAAAATCCCTCTTTTATCATTGATTTAGCCAGAGTTGACGGTAGAGAAATAAATCTAGAAAAACAATCATCTGTTGATATATCACATTATTTCCATGTTGTGGATGGCATACTTACACCTAAGTCTTTCGAGGAGTTTAAATCATTTTTTAGTTCAAGGGCTATATTTGGCGAACTCACTTTAATGGTTTCTGCTAGAGGTAAAAAAGTGAACGTTGATTATTTTGGAGAAGTTAATTTCTATTTGAATAATTATAGGTTAGATGGAAAACTGACCGCTCCAACTTCAAATAGTAATGTTGCAGTTGGTAATGTTGAAATCACCTTCTCTTATTTTTTAAATAGAAAAAAACTGTTTAAAAAAGTAGTTACCGATGAATATGGCTTTTTTAGTATAAAATTACCCCACGCTAATTTGTCATTTTTAGCTAAGAATTTTTATGAAAATACAGAGTATATTTTAAAAGGAGAAATCTCCGCTGAGCAGTCACGCAGTAACATTAATTTTAACCTTATGACCGCGGGCGATAAAAATGTCAAGGCTTCAAATTACCCGAAGGGTAAGATAGTTATTAAAAAGCCTTCTATATATGAACCAAGCTATTACCATTTGCTTAATAGTAATCGAAGAAGTCATTTTATAGATGCTTGTAGAATGAAGAATCATGACCATGGATATATTTTTAAGTGTGTGGATATCATCCAGCCTTAACTCTATGCTAACGGCCGCCAAACTCAGAGATTAAGTGAGCTTGTTATCAGCTTATATGCATTCTTCATAGAGTAACAATTTTTGGAATATTAATTGTGATGCCTAATTCTAAAATACTAATAAAAAATGTTTCGGAGATTGAAACTTATGATGTTATTGCATCGGAATCGAGCCTAAATATAGCCCTTTACGAACAAGTTCTAAAAGATTATTGGCATGAGGTTATAGCAGATGCGCAAAGCGCAGGTACTGAAATTTGGGATGGGCAGTATTATCGATTAGAAAATATCGATGAAATACAACAAGGTTCATTGCAATTAAAGCTGAGCACTATCTCATATTCTACAATTCGCTCTTTAATGAAATTAAGCAAACAGCAGAGCCTAGCGAGTTGCTACTTTCCATACCATATAAATACAGGGGCGTTAATTTCGACAAGTGATGACTTTTTTGTGTTTGGTCAAAAATCAACAAAGTCAGACACTTATTTTCTTGACCTTATTGGCGGTGGCCTTCAAAGGGATGAGTTAGAAGTAAAGCAGGCTGTTGATATTAAAAAGAATATACTAAAAGAAGCATTTGAAGAAGCGAATATATCGAGCTCAATGATTGATTGGGTAGACCTTAATTCATTTCTTCTAACTAATACGATGAGTGTCGTTATAGTTTTTAATATCAAACTAAATGTAGATAAAGGCCAGTTGTTAAAATCATTCGAAGCTCGAGTTGAAAATGAGCTTTCGGGCTTACAATTTTTTGATCAACAAAGTGTGAATGAATTTAGCCACAAAGAAAATATCCTTTCTTATTTGAGCTTAGTACCTCAGCTTGTGAGTAATTTTTAGCTAGATAATATTATTTATGAATAGTAATAATGCCAGTCAATTGACTGGCATTATTGTTTTTACTTACCACGTATAGGTAGCACTTAGCGTATATTGTTCGCCGCGACCTGGGGTACCCGGTACTTCTTCGAATGATTCATCCCAAATATTGTCAGCTGCAAAGGTAACAAACACATTATCAAACTGGGCAGGTGTGAATTTTAGCGTTAACTGTGTAAAGAAGGCTTCATCATCAGAGCTACGTAGGCGGTTACTATGTTGTTTACGCCATTCGTTATCGATACGTAGCTCAAGCACATCCATTGGCTGCCATATTGCGCCCAGTGTTACACGGTGATCAGGGTAGTTCAGTGCATAAAAGCTCGCATCAATATCTGCCATACCATAGTCTTCTGACTTTTCTAAATAGGTGTAGCTGGCAATCAACTTAATGCTTTCAAACGATTTATTTGCTAAAAACTCAACACCGAAGGTGTCTATATCAACCGGGTTTGCAAAACGAGCTGAGGTTGCATCAAAGCGATATGTCCAATCCGTAAGGTTTTTATCTTTGCGGTAGAAAATAGCTGAATCTAAACGCCACGAAGACTGTTCAATCAGTAAACCTAGTTCAAGGTTATCGGTGGTTTCGCGCTCAAGGCTGTAGTTACTTCTGAATAATCCGCCCGTTTCACTGCCGCCGATTGCAGTATAACCAGGAACTTGTGTTGCCTCGGCGTATGACGCATACCAAGTATGTTCACTGCCATTTTGATTAGCTACTTTAAGGCTGGCATCGGCAATAAATGAGGTAGCTGAACTATCACGGTTAGTATCATCAAATGCAGCACCAATACGAATAGTAAGCTCTTTGTTAGCTGCAAGGGCCGCCTTGTACTCAGGTAAGATACTGAGCTTAGTGTAATTGCATGACGTAAAGTTGTTTTCAAGAGACGTTGATTCAATTTCATCAGCAATAAATTGCCCTGCATAATTAATAGCATAGCGGTTATTTAAGCGGTGACGCCCAGAGAGTGCCAATGACTTAACCGTGGTTTCATGAAACGCTTCAAAAATAGCTGGGTTTTCACGAGATAATACATAATGGTCGTTATGTTTGCGATAATAACCAGTCACTTCAAGGCTATTGCCCTTACCATAAATTTGCTTGTGATTGAGCATGAAAAGCTTGGTTTCAAGATCTTCGGTTTCGTTAAAATTAAATGGTGTGTAAAGGTTTGGCCAACCAAAAAACTTCTCTTGGCGTCCAAACATAAAATCAGTTTGCGAGGTAGAGCTTGCAAGTTGAATACGCGCTGAGGCACGTTCAAAGTCGTGATCGCCATTCTCAATTGAGCCATCACTTTTTGAGTGCGAGTATTCACCCTCAAAACCTAATCGCCAATCTGGTTTACTATCCAGCTTTTGGCTCTGGGCAGCATGAATGCTTTGTAAATTAAAGCCATTCGTACCTGTGCCAAGTGAAACGCTGCCAGTGCTTGTGATAGGGCGCCAGCCAAATGAAACCGTGCCAACCGAGCTATTCATACCGTAAAGAGCATTATCAGCACCTGTAAGCACTGAAGGGCCTGTTAGCATTTGTGGTGCAATCGGAATTTCAGCAAAGTAGTGACCAGATTGAGGGTCAAATAACGTACTGCTACCAACACGAAAGCCAGTATTTTCAAAGATACCACCACGAATGGTTACATCAGCTTGTGCTTCAGCCATATTACGTGATTGCAAATCAACACGCGGGTCATACTCTAAATTTGATACCGGCGCATCAAAGGTACCAACAGGCTCTTTATTTGCGGTTGCTGAAACTTCAACGGTGATTTGTTCAATGTTGTTAGTGTCTTCTGCTAGCACTGAGCAAGTGACGAATAAAGCGGGAAGTGTAAGCTGTACTGCGCGTACCATCTAAAATTCTCTTGATTATTTTGTTTAATCTGGGGTAGTGGGCTAGTTAGGCGCACTGAAAATTGCGGGTATTGTATCTGAATCACTGAGTTATACCACTCCAACCAGATTTCAGCAGGCAATAAAAAACCGCGCTAATTGCGCGGTCTTTTTACTAAAACGGTGTTTAGTTTTGATTAATAGATTGCGGTGGGAAGTTACTTAGAATGTTAGCAACGGTTTCATTGATAACTTCAGTGCGCTTTTCAGGTGATTGATTCTTTTGCAAACGACCTTCTTTAGCGCCACGCCAAACTAACTGGTTAGAAGCGCGGTCAACTACGTCTAAAATTAATGTACCCACTTCGTATTCGCGAGTCGTTGTTTGCGTGTTATAACCCATGCCCCAGTAATTCCAGCGTGCACCGTAACCTACGTTGAAGGTATCTACATCAATTTTTGTATCAACTGACGCATGATAGTTAATCAGTACATCTGCTTGTGCCATATCAACAAGCTTCATACCGCTTTTTTCAAGTTCAGCATTAACGGCTTCACGAACACGTTTTTCCATTAAAGGGCTAATTTGGTAGTTCGCTACGTTTTTAGTTAAGCTCGCATTAGGTACCCAAGAGAAGGTTTTATAATTACTAAAATCTGTTGATTTGTCGTAATCCCAGTCAGGCGTTTTAGCACAGGCCGCTAAAAATAATACAGCCGTCGCGATTAATAAGTTCTTCATATTGTTTGCTCCTTGGCAAATTTCCACTACTTGATTGATAACATAACATAAAAATAATTCAACGGAATGATTATTTAAAAACTATGGCACATTTACAAAAAAGTACTGTAATAGTTTGTAATAAATACCCAAACCACCTCAAGATGCGAGTTTCAGTTGGAATTAAAAGCGATTTAGGCAAGGCATTGATTGCAAGTAATAGTGGTTCTATTGTTAAAATCAATAACGCAGTATAAATCGCTTTTAAAGCAACCCTTTGGGCGCTTCTCAGGCACTTACTCTCATCGTTGTTACTTCTTAAAAGGGACTGCCATTGTTGCAAAGTAACGCCTTGATATTAAGCACCTGTGAAACGCTGAATTCTGCATCTTGAGGTGGCTTGGGTATAATTATCCTTGACTGAATCAATGATTAATTTTCGGATTAAATGCTGTGCTTGAGCTCTATCTAGCTCTTTCGTCCAGAAAGTTTTGCGAACTATTTATAGTTATTTTGACTTATAAAGCACGATGTAAGAGAAAAAAGGTGAACTTTTTAAACGACAATAAAAAACCGTGCTAGGCGCACGGTTTTTCAACTAAAACAGAATTTAGATGTTATCAGCTTTTTGTGGTGGGAAGCTACTAAGAATATCTGCAACTGTATCTACGATTGCGTCAGTGCGCTCTTGTGGCGACTGTTTCTTTTTTAAACGACCTTCTTTAGCTCCACGCCAAACAAGTTGATTTGATGATTTGTCAACAACATCTAAAATCAATGTGCCAACATCATATTCATTCGTAACAGTATACGTATTGTGGCCAACACCCCAATAGTTATACCCCATGTTCATTGTTTGAACATTAATTTTGGTATCAACCGATGCATGGTAGTTTAAAAGTACATCAGCTTGTGCCATATCAACTAACTTCATGCCATTTTTTTCAAGCTGAGCATTTACGGCCTCACGCACACGTTTTTCCGTTAAAGGACTAATTTGATAGTTTACTACGTTTTCAGTTAGGCTCGCATTAGGTACCCATGAGAAGGTTTTATAATTACTAAAATCTGCTGATTTGTCGTAATCCAAACTAGGTGTCTTAGCACAGGCCACTAAAAGTAAAACTGTTGATGCGATTAATAAGTTTTTCATCTTGATTGCTCCTTGGCAAAATTTCCATCATTTAAATAAATAACATAAAACAGTAATAATTCAACTAAATGATTTACGGTAAATTTACAAAAGAGTCAGTAATAGTTTGTAATAAATACCCAAACCACCTCAAAGTGCGAGTTTCAGTTGGGATTAAAAGCGATTTAGGCAAGGCATTGATTGCAAGTAATAGTAAAATCAATAACGCAGTATAAATCGCTTTTAAAGCAACCCTTTGGGCGCTTCTCAGGCACTTACTCTCATCGTTGTTACTTCTTAAAAGGGACTGCCATTGTTGCAAAGTAACGCCTTGATATTAAGCACCTGTGAAACGCTGAATGCTGCATCTTGAGGTGGCTTGGGTATAACCATCCTTGATTAAAGCAATGATTAATTTTTGCAATTAAGCACTGTGTTCAACTTCTATCCAGTCTTTTTCATCAACCCAGTTTTGCGCACCATCTTTCACTGTACGAATTGGGACGATGTAATCACAGCTGACTTGTGGTTTAACAGAGGCAAAAATCGGCACAAAGCCAAAGCTAAGAGCGGTTTCGATAATTGCTTTTTGGTTTTGTGGGTCGATATCAGCTGCTTCATCGATATAAATCGGAATACGATACAGATTTTGCTCTTGATCACTTAATAAATAACGAATAAATAGCATGCCACAAAGTAGCTTAATGGTGATACGAGTACCGTTAGAGCCGGCTGAATCTATTTTTTCGAAGTGTTCAGTTTCACCGGCACGATTTACTACTTCAAATCGAATATCAAATAAGTCGGTCAGTGTTAAACCTGCTTTTTCTGAGGCAAGTTTAATTAAATGATCTTTCGCTTCGTTTACCGCAGACTCGCTATAAGGCTCTTGACTTAATAGGTCTAGGGTATCGCCTTGCTCAAACTGGTTTGAGGTACTGATAATGGTATCAATGCTATCAACTAACATCTTGCGCGGAATAACATTAATTTTGAATGCTTGAAGGTTAGAGATCCGATGCTGACTAATGCCTTTATTAAAGCTGTTCATTTCGCGGCGTAGGCGATCTAGGTCTTCGCGCAAGCCTTTAATGGTGGCGGCTACTTCGGTTAACGCAACTCGGCCTTGACGCTCAACAGCATCGCGCTCGTTATCAATGTTATGAAACGCGCTAATAAGCTTTTCGTATTTAGTAAATTCATCGTTTTCGTTATCAAACTTAGTAATACCCGCATTATAAATATGCATGTAGGTGTTACGTACGTTGATATCAAAGTTGCGTAGTTCTTGGCAGTCTTTGTTAAAGTGATGAATAAGATCACTTAAATTATCAAAATCAATACTGATTTCAATCATGTATGGCGTCACTTTACCTGAATAAAAATCAAGCGTGTGATCAATACGTTCTGATTTAACTTGGCGTAAACGGTCAGCTTGGCGTGCAAGCAGATCTTTTTTCGACTTGATAATCGAACGACGGTCGCTGATTGAGCCACTGTTCTTTTGAATGTCTTGCAGGTAGTCGTCAACTTGTTCGCGCTCTGCATTTAATTGCTCTTTTAGTAGAGTTTGTGCATCGACAGATTGCTGCATCACTTCAAATTGTTCAAAGCGTTTTAATGCTTCTTCAGAGGCCATTAGCTCATCATATAGGGCATCTTTTTCTTTTTGCTTTTCGGCGACATTAGCAGCGACTTCACGCTGCTGTTTAAACTCTTTCAGTGAGTTTTCAAGAGCAGCGAGTTGCGCGGTTAATTGCTCTTTATTTTCGCCCGTTTGCATTTGCACTGGGCTTAGCTTTTTAAGTTTAATCGTCGCGCCAGGAAGAGTTAGTACACCGCCTTTAACATTGGCCGATAACTGCTCTAAGAACTCACCAAAGGCATCTTCGTCTGTGATCTCAACATCACCATTGCTGGTGGTGGCAAACGATAAGATATCAGGGTTTAGAATACGCGAAATCTCTTCAACTTCTTTTAAAGATAAATCTTCACGCATACGGGTGAATAAATTGAACTCAAGGTTCTTCAGCTGTAATTTTAAGCTCTTAATTTGCTTTTGTGTTTCGCTAATACGGTAATCAAGCGTGTGTAAGCTTTGACCTTGGGCACTGCTTAATGAATGCGATAGCGATTCATAATCTTGTTTAAGCTGCGTAAGGCTTACTTTTAGGGTGGCTTTATTAACCAATTCAAACTCAGATTTAAGCGCTCGATAGTCTAAAAACCATTGTTCAATTTGAGTTTGTTTACGTTCAATATCACGGGATTGCTGAATATACAGCTGCTGCTTTTGTTCGAACTCATGCTTTTCGTGTTCGATATCTTCAAGGGCAATATTTAGCTCAGATAGTTGCTCTTGTTGATAGGTTTCAAAGTCAATCAGTGCTTGGTCAATTTTTGGCGCATAGGCAGCAAGCTTACCTTTTAAAACTGTTTGGTTTTCAAGCATAGATTCAAGAGCTGCGATAGGCTCTTGCATTGACTCAAGGGCTTTTAGTTCACGTTTAGCGCGATTCACTTTATCAAATGAACGTCGCCACACTTCATAAAAGTCGACCCGTGAGTTTGACATATGACGCTCAAATACACGTAGCATAAAGCGCTTAACATCACTGGCACCTAACTTATGCAAGTTAAGAATACGGCGGAAAATTTCTTTGTAAATCGCTGAGTCTTGCACGTTATTGAGGGGGATCATCTTTAAGTTGATATCGCCATCAAACGGCGTTGCGCCGCCAGTGAGTAGGGCGTTTAGCTCTTGCGCTTTTAATTCGATTGGATTGAAACCTTGCTCTTTTAAGTGATTAAAAAGCTTGGTGAATTTTACAATGGTCTTGCCTTGAGTGTAGTGCTCTAGGTTTAACTTACCTTGGTAGCAAAAAAACTGATGCGCATATCCGGCAATTTTACCAAGGCCAGCAACACCAATCACCACAGGGCCATTAGGTAGGTCAGCTTCGAGTAAAATATAGGATTGATCTGACGAAAAGTAGAACTTTCGGGTTTCATCTAAGTCGTGGCCATCCCATTCTGTTAAACGTAAATCATTAATCAGTGGAAATTGCAGGGCATTAATCACCGAGCTTTTACCGGTATTATTTGGTGCACAGATTGAGCTACTTTTATCCAGCGGGATCACGCATTTTGCATAGCCTGCGGTATTTAAAAGCGCAAGTTTGCTGAGTCCGTAAAGGCTTTGGCTTTGCATTATTCGTCATCTCCTAGGTAGGTTTCTTCGTTTACTTCCATTAATGCATCGATATAACGATAAATTGGCGCTTGCAGCATAAAGCCGTTTTCTACTTCGCGCGCAAGACCTAAACGTACCATACGTAGGTAAACGTCTTTGCGTAAATCTGAGCCTGAGAAGATTTCTAATTGATCAAACAGGTGCTTGTTGATTTGCACTAAGGTTTGCATCAGTTCTAGGTCGTTTACTTCATCAAACAAGGCACGCATTGGATCTTTACCGGTATTGGCATAGTGCTCAATCAAGATGTAGATAGTTAGTGCGATGGCACGCGAAATTTTACCCATGTTTGGGGTGCTTTCGTCGCTACCAAAATAGTAAAAGCCACGGCTATCGTGTTGTAAGTCATGGCCAAGGGCGTTAAATAACGCGCGATAAGCATCAATGTGTTGGTCAAGCTCTTGCCACATAAGCGTGTCTTGCTCACTAATGTGGTAGCCTGATGTGAGCTTTTTATTTATAGCTTGCAGATGCGTTAAATCATCTAAATTAATATCTGTCATGGTTATTGCTCTGTTGCTTTTTTATCGTCAGCAATCGATGAGTTAAATGGGTAAAGAGAGAAGTGTTGCTGGGCAATTTTTATTTTTACTTTCTCTTGGCTTTGGCTAATCTCAAGGTCGCCATCGCTAATTAGTTTTTGATACAAGAACAGCATTTCGTCAGCCTCAAGATCTGGGTAGCTTTCATCTAAAAAACTAAGGAGTGGCTGAGCTTTTTTGCTGGCTTTTTTAAAGCGTTTTTTAAATTGGGTTTTAACATCGTTGTAATCAGGAATATGCGGACTTTGATACGCAGGTACATCATCCTGTTCAGGAAGCTGATATTCATCGTGCTCAAAGTCGACTAAGCCTGCCATATAGGCCACGATATGACGTTGCTGACCAAGTGAAAAACGCTGTGCGTCGGAGACAAAATTAGGCTGTACCGCACTTAACATGTTATCGACGCCATTTTTACGCACTAAACCAAGCACTTTAGCCGCTTGGCGAGTAATTAGGTTATTGCGGCGTAATTCTTCACGCAGCGGCATCAGCATATCGGCGCTTTTACGTAAGCTTTCACGACCAACTAAATGCATTTCTAAAATACGGGTACGTAATTGTTCAAGCATGCGCTTGTCTTGATATGACTTACCTAGGCGGTCAATTTGCTCTATTTGCGTGCTAATTTGCGATTCGATGGTATGAAAGCAAGCATGAAAATCACCACGAATATCAACCATTTCAAGCATAGGTTCAATGTATTCATCGAACGCTTCAATGACTGCTTGATAGCGCTTTTGCAAAGATTGCACTGCGTTGTTAGCTTTGGCTTGCTCAACAATATTTAAAATTGCGTTTTCATTATGGGCAAACAATTTCATTATTTTGCGAACCCGATCATCCATAATGCGGCTAAAGCGGCGTAGCTCGTCGTAATCTTCAATTTCACCCGCTTTAGCAAGGCGGTTACCAAGACGAGCAAGGTCATCAACGAGCACACTAATTTCTTGGGCAAGACCTAGGTGTTCTTCTTGCAGCAAGAAAGTCGCAAAATCGGCGATCGCGCGGTTGATTTCTAACTGCGATGACTTAGCCAGTGGGATAATGATGTCTTGATTCAATAAACGATTTGTTTCTTTATAAATGCGTTCATTTGACCAAGTGGGTTGTTTTTGTTTTATCGCATTTTGTACGTCTTTCAAGCTGAAATCAGCCATTTTAAAACGTTTAAATAATAGTTCTAACACCCCCCAATGCTCTGTAAGGGTATTTAATAACTTTTTAGCTGGGATCATAAGGCTCCAGTAAATTCAGACTTTGGTGTTAGCGATTAGTAGTAAATTATGTAATTGAGAATAGTTTTATGCTGTCGATGCTGCTAGAATCCGCGCCGAAACACTCGTCTTACAATTTTTACATTATTATAAAGGTTGTTCAAACACCATGGTAACCCCACTTATCCTAACCCTGATAGCGGTGGCATTTTTGCTTATCGTTATAGAGGATATTATCCATGTTAACAAGGCCAAAACGACGCTTTTTTTTGGTACTTTATGCTGGATTATCTTATTTATCTCTCCGATTCATGGGCAAAGCCCAGAAACCATACAACATCAACTGGATCACAATATATTAGAAATCGCGACTTTGTGGCTATTTTTAATGGCTGCGATGACCTTTGTAGCGTATTTAAACTCTAAAGGCTTTATCCAGAATATTGTGCATAAAATTATGCCAAATCAAATCAGTGAACGAAAGCTGATGTTTTTGATTGGTGGTTTTGCGTTTTTATTTTCATCGATATCAGACAACATAACGGCAACTTTAATCTCGCTTGCGGTAGTGATGTCACTGAAGTTAGATCCTAAAAAATTAATAAAATACGCAACCTTAATTGTATTCAGTGTTAACTCGGGTGGGGTGTCGTTGATCACGGGTGATGTTACAACGCTAATGATTTTCTTAGATGAAAAAGTCACCATTGCTAACTTGTTATTATTAATTGTACCTGCACTTGCAAGTGTTGCATTGTTAGCGGCAATGTTATCGGTGGGTATGTCGGGTAATGTGGTATTTGAAAAGCAAACGGCTCGTCGTATTGAAAAAACCGATATTACCATTGCGGTTATCTTCTTCTCGACGATTATTGCTACGTTAACGCTGAGCGTACTTTATAGTGTGCCACCGCTATTAACCTTTTTATTTGGTTTATCACTGATGTTTTTGGTTGCGCAATTTTTAATGCGCAAAAAAGATGTGAACAAAAAAATCATTGATTATATTCGTGAAATTGAGTACGACACCTTATTGTTCTTCGTGGGTGTGTTATTGCTGGTTGGCGCATTAAAAGAAGTTGGCATGCTTGCTAAATTTACTCACCTTTATGAATTGATGGCGCCTGAATATGCCAACTACTTGATGGGGCTATTATCAGCGGCGGTAGATAACGTACCTCTAACTGCAGCACTCTTGAAAGCTGATATTGTGATGAGCCCTCAGCAATGGCTGTCGTTTACTTACGCAACTGGGGTAGGTGGTTCAATGCTTATAATCGGCTCTGCGGCAGGTATTATTGCCATGAGTAAGGTCAAAGCACTGACCTTTATGAGCTATCTTAAAATGTCGGTTTATTTATTAATTGCTTATACCGTTGGTTATTACGGTTCGCACTTAGCGGGCAGTTTAATTTCATAAAACAACTTGACAGCTAGACGTCTAAACGTTAACTTTCGAAGCCTGCTTTTAACAGCAGGCTTTGTTATTTTAACCAGGTGTTAACTTAACATTCAGAAGAGGTGCGATACTTAGGTAATTAATGTGAGGTGACGAACGCCGATGACCATTAATGAGGGAAGTACTCGCCGAGAAAATTAATCGGACGTCACGGTTATTTTTCGGTTTATGGGGCTGAATCCTCAAAACTGTCACCAAACTAGGTGGAGAGCTTCTGGCATGGACTACTCTTTATTTTCAAAGCACCCCCTTGCCGAGTTCTTCTTGATTTACTGTGGATAGTTTTCCACAAAAGGAGACGACATGAATACCCAATTAGCCGCCAATACAAAATCAGATTACGTTGTTGCAAAATTTGGCGGTACCAGTGTAGCTAACTTTGATGCTATGAGCCGCTGCGCAGAAATCGTTTGTGCTGATAACCAAGTACGTATTGTTGCTGTGAGTGCCAGTGCTGGCGTGACAAACCATTTAGTTGCATTGTGTAAACGTGATTTGAGCGCGGTTGAGCGTGATGAGCACATTACCGGCGTAGTCGCCATTCAAGAAGCAATTTTGGCAGAGCTGTCGCTCGATGCTGATTTAGCACATGGCTTTAATGAAACGCTTAAGGCTTTTCAAACTTTGGCATCAGAAGGGGTTAAGTCAGTAGCTGAGCAAGATGAGCTACTGAGCTTTGGTGAGCGTTTATCATCGTATTTGTTCACTCAAGTATTACGTGGTCAAGGTCTTGATGCGGTGCGTTTTGATGTACGTAAGGTGCTAAAAACAGATAGCCAATTTGCTAAAGCAACACCTAATGTTGCAGCAACCGCTGCGGCTGCTAAAGAGCATTTAGTGCCGCTACTTGATGAGCAAGTTGTCGTAACTCAAGGCTTTATTGGTAGCAATGAACATAATCAAACAACGACTTTAGGGCGTGGTGGTTCAGATTACAGTGCTGCATTACTCGCTGAAGCAATTAACGCAAAAAGCGTGCATATTTGGACCGATGTTGTGGGTATTTTCAGTACTGATCCGCGTTTATGCGCCAAAGCAAGCCCAATTGCTCGCTTAAGCTTTGATGAAGCGGCAGAAATGGCCACGTTTGGAGCAAAAGTGCTGCATCCTGCAACTATCTTACCAGCGAGCCGTAGCCATATTAGTGTGTTTGTTGGTTCAAGCCGTGAGCCGCAATTAGGCGGTACATGGATTGAAAAAGAAAAGTCTCAGCAACCGGGTATTCGTGCAGTAACGCAGCGTAAAAACCAAATTCTATTAACGGTTAAAAGCCCAGAAATGCTCCTAGCGAGTGGTTTCTTAGCGCGTGTATTCACCATTTTAAGTGAGTTTAATATTTCGGTTGATTTGGTTACTACCTCAGAGATCAGTGTTGCAATTACTTTAGATAACGCGCCAAATGCATCACGTCCTGAGCTTGATCAAGCCTGTTTAGATAAGCTTTCTGAGTTTTGTCATGTATCGGTTGAGAACAACTTGACGCTGGTGGCTTTAATTGGTTCTGAAATTCAATTACGTCAGCAAGAAATGAACTTAATGCAGGTATTAAGTGACTTTAATATTCGTTTAATTTGCCACGGTGCAAGTAAACATAACTTGTGCTTCTTAGTTGAGCAAAGCGAGTCAGATGAAGTCGTGCAGGCTATTCATAGCCGACTATTAGAAAGCCAAGTCGCGGCGTAAGTCGTTAAAGTTAATAAAAGAGCACTGCCAGTCAGTGCTTTTTTGTGCCACGACACTTATATCAAAGCCTTCAATAGAGTTACTATTCGCGCTGAAATTATGTTTGCTCAATTCTTCAAATACATTAGGAGCAAGTAGTTTCGCAATTGGCTGTGCACTTGCTTTGGCAAGCGCTTCTTTTAATGTCCAAATTCTAAAAAAGCACTGTGCCTGTTCATCGGATGCATCAAAACGGCTAATTAAGTCAACTTCATCTTGATGATAAAAGTGCTTTGCGAGTTTGATAAAAGGGCGAGGCTTACTGCTTTGTTCAATATCAAAACCAAATAGCTGCTGTTCTGGGTTAAGAGCTGCACCGATTAAACCATTTGAATGAGATAAACAGGTCCACACAGGTTCTCTAACCGGGGTATGTAGCTTTAGCTTGCTGTCTTTGTCATCAAACTGGCTCGATATTTCATTGAGGGCTAAATCGTCATTAGGGTAAGCGTGTTGATACAAATATTTTAACGTTAGGCGAGTCGCTAAGTACTCTTGCTTGGCAGCAGGGACTTTGCGTTTTTCAAGCACACTTAACTCAAACTCACTAAGTAATTTATCAAGGGGTAAACTTGCAACATCAATACGTGCTGCATCCATCAGCATAATTTTTTTGGCCGTTGATTGGCTTTGCTGCTCGATGATAAGAGTATTCGAAAAGTAGTGACAGCTCATGGTTTAACGCTTACACGAAGGCTCGTATTTAGTTTTGTTTATTTTTACAGCAGATGCACATTTATAGGCACGAACAAACGCAAATAGTTTACGCAGTTGACTGTAATTATGGTTTAATGAGGAAAAATAATAACAGATTTGTAGATGTATGGCACAAGTTCGTGACGGCTTTCAAAGTCGATTAGGTTTCGTTTTAGCAGCTTCTGGTGCGGCGGTAGGTTTAGGTAATATTTGGGGCTTTCCAACACAAGCGGCAAACCATGGCGGCGGTGCATTTTTACTTGTTTATTTTATTGTTATTTTCTTATTAGCGCTTCCAGCTCTTTATACTGAGCTATATTTAGGTCATCAAGCACAAGCTAATCCGGTAAAAGCATTATCAAATGCATGGCAAGATACAGCGCCTAAAGTAGGCGCTGCAGCAGGCTATATTGGCCTCTTTGGTGCGATTGTAATGCTAAGCTTTTATTCGATTGTCGCAGGCTGGATGCTCGCTTATGCCCTTGAGCCAATCGCAAACTTCTTTGGTTTTACTGAGTTAAGTAACTTTTTACACAGTGACTCGATGGCACGTAATTTTGTGTTTACACCACTGATGCTTATTCTTACTGCGAGTATTATTTTAAAAGGCGTTAAATCAGGTATCGAGACTTGGTCACGTCGCTTAATGCCATTATTGCTAGTGTTATTAGTGGCATTAATTGCTTATATCGCGACCTTAGACGGTGCGATGGATGGTTTTGCAGCCTATTTAGTGCCAGATTTTAGTCAAATTCTTGATGCAAACTTAATTATTGCGGCAATGGGGCAAGCGTTCTTTTCATTGTCGTTAGGTGTTGGTTGTATGATGGTTTACGGCTCTTATTTAAAACCAGATGCCAACCTACCTAAATTAACTGGCACTGTGGCTCTACTGGATACCGGTGTGGCCTTTTTAGCGGGTTTATTGATTATTCCGGCTATTTTTGTTGCTCAACATAACGGTGTAGAGGTATTTAGCGGCGGTAAACTGGTCGGTGAAGGGCAGTTAATTTTTGCGATTTTACCTGAGCTGTTCAGCACAATGGGCCAAGTGGGTTTACTCGTTGGCTTATTATTCTTTGTTTTAATGTCGATTGCCTCAGTGACATCAACTATTTCATCGACCGAAATTCCAGTGGCATTTTTAGTTGAGAATCACAGTATTGAGCGAAAAAAAGCGACCTTATTTGTGACGCTAATCGTGTTTATTGCTTCATCACTAATCATCTTAAACTTTGACTGGTTATTTGGCTTAGTGATTATGGTGCTTACACAGTACCAATTACCTTTAATGGGACTGTTCTATTTCATTACTGTTGGCTGGTTATGGCAGCGTGGTAATAAATTGCATCAAGTATCGAGTGGCCCTCATTATTGGTTTGCCCAGTACATTCGCTTTGTCTGTCCGCTATTAATGACGGCGGTATTTGTGAACGTGGCGTTGTTGAAATAGAAACTTGAGTTACAAGTCTCTAGTTTCAAGGGAAAAGTAAAAGGCGTAGGGTTTAAACCTCACGCCTTTTTTAATTTAAGGTGCGCTTGCTTTAAGTAACTTCGTTAGTTAATGGTAATCCTTGGCTTATTTCATTGGCGCTTTGCAATGTAGTGCAGGCTATTTCGCTAAGTGCTTCTTGGGTGAAGAAGCCTTGGTGGCCTGTGACTAACACATTCGGAAAGCTAATAAGGCGTGAAAAAATATCGTCTTGCATGATTTCTTCACGGTGATCTTTAAAGAATAACTCTGACTCTTGCTCATACACATCAAGCCCTAAGTGTCCGAGCTTTTTAGACTTAAGCGCTTGAATACAGGCTTGAGTATCGAGAAGTGCACCACGAGAGGTGTTAATCAGCATGACACCGTCTTTCATCTTCTTAAATGCGCTAGCATCAATTAAATGATGGGTATGCTCGTTGAGCGGGCAGTGCAATGAGATGACATCACTTTGTGTGAGTAATGTGTCTAAATCACACAGGGTGTAAGGGCCTTCACCAGCCATTGGGTCACAAACGAGTACTTTCGCCCCAAAGCCATTTAAGATATTTACCAGTGCTAGGCCGATTTTGCCACAGCCTATAATCCCGATGGTTTTTTTGAATAAGTTAAAGCCTAGCAAGCCGTTTAAATCAAAGTTACCTTCACGTACGCGGTTAAAGGCTTTATGGGTTTTTCGGTTGAGCGTTAGCATAAGGGCAATACAATGCTCTGCCACGGCTTCTGGGCTATAAGCGGGCACACGGCAAACCTTGATGTTATGCTCTTTGGCAGCATCAAGATCAACATTATTAAAGCCTGCACAGCGTAATAAGATTGCCTTTATGCCTAGGGCAGCCATATCAGCAATGACGTGTTTGTCGACTGTATCGTTAACAAACACGCACACAGCATCAAAGCCTTGGCAAAGGGGGGTGGTATTGCTGTTTAAGGATTGCTCAAAATAACTGAGCGAAACAGACTCAGCGTATTCAGTTAGGTTCCTTTCAAAAAACGGTTGCTCATACTTTTGCGCACTGAATAAGGCCAGTTTCATCATTTAAATTACTCTCTATCACCATTTTGAGGGTTTCGGGTTTGGTGCGCGGGGCATATCGCGCAACGAGTTGACCCTCTGAGTTTATAAGAAATTTGGTGAAATTCCATTTAATTGCGCGGTTTTGTGCTATTCCACGGGTATGACATTTTAAATAATTAAATAAAGGATGGGCGTCTGGGCCGTTGACTAACACCTTGTTAAAAATAGGAAAGCTAACATCAAAGTGTTGCTGATAAAAGGCTTGTAGCTCATTGCCATCTAGAGGTTCATTGTGGCCAAATTGATTACAGGCAAAACCGAGTACGGTAAATCCTTGCAGTTTATAGTCTTGATAAAGCTTTTCAAGGCTTGCCATTTGCACTGAAAAATTACATTTGCTGGCAATATTGACAATAAGCGCTGTTTTTCCTTGTAGCGATTCAAGGCTGAAGTTTTCACCAGATGCAAGCTGGGCATTGAAACGATATATACTATCCATGTTTTACCTGTGTGTTTTTAAACGGTTTAAATGAACTTTTTTTCATTCGCTTTTTAGTTATTCGGTTGAGATAATGAAATTGTTACTAATTTATCACTCAAATAGGTCAGTTTTATGTCAATGAAAGTCGCCTTCATCGGATTAGGTGTAATGGGTTACCCAATGGCGGGTCACCTTGCCAACGCAGGTCACAGTGTGACAGTTTACAACCGCACAACGGCTAAAGCGCAAAAGTGGGTATCAGAATATCAAGGTGAATACGCTGAAACGCCAAGTGAAGCCGCAAAAGGGGCTGATATCGTTTTCATGTGTGTAGGCAATGATGATGATTTACGTTCAGTTGTTTATGGTGAAAATGGTGTGCTAGCAAGCATGCATGAGGGCAGCTATTTAGTTGACCACACCACGACCTCTGCTGAGGTGGCACGTGAAGTTGGCGCTCAAGCAAAATTACAAGGCATCGCATTTTTAGATGCGCCGGTTTCTGGCGGCCAAGCAGGTGCAGAAAATGGCGTATTAACTGTGATGGTAGGTGGCGACGAAGCTGATTTTAATGTTGTTCAACCTGTAATGGCTGCGTTTAGCCGTTTTAGCCAATTATTAGGTGAAGTAGGCTCTGGTCAACTTTGTAAAATGGTAAATCAAATTTGTATTGCTGGTGTGGTGCAGGGCTTAGCTGAGGGGTTACACTTTGCAAAACAAGCGGGCCTTGATGGTGAAAAAGTGATTGAAACCATCTCGAAAGGTGCTGCAGGTTCATGGCAGATGGAAAACCGCTACAAAACAATGTGGGCTGGCGAATACGAATTTGGTTTTGCTGTTGATTGGATGCGTAAAGATTTAGGCATCGCTTTGGATGAGGCAAAGGCAAACGGCGCAACTTTGCCGATGACGGCAACAGTTGATCAATATTACGCCGAAGTACAAGCTTTAGGTGGTGGCCGCTACGACACCTCAAGTTTATTAGCGCGTATTGAAGCGCTACATAAAAAGTAATATCAATAAAAAACGCGACAATTATTGTCGCGTTTTTTATTACATGCTTTGTGCATAATTGTATAACGCTTTTAAAATATGCAGATTTTTTTCGTTATCATCATTTTCATGAGCCAGATTTTCAAGGGTGATCATGAAATCTTGGCCACTGATCGAAGGGTTATCTTCGCCATGCATTAGCTTGTTTTGGCAATACTGGCGCCATTTTGCTAGCTCATCTTGGCTAAGTGTGTGTGGCCAGTTTCGGGCGCGGTATCTGAATAACAAGGTAGCAAACTTTTTATCATCAAAATCAAGCTGCATTGTGGCTAATTGCTCAGGGCTTGCATCTCGAATAATGGCAAATTTAGCTTTATCAGCATGGCTGGTAAAACCGTCATAAAGTTGATAGTCAGGGTTGGTAGTTTCGCCGTAATCACGCTGTTCGTTAAATACTTCGGTTACTTTGTCGCGAAGTTCTGTGTTGGCTTTTAAAATAGCGAGATTTTGTAGGCACTTTTCGCGGTCAATACCTAAACGGGCTGCGTTCTCTGGTAACAAGGTTTTTGCTGGTGCAAGAATAGGGCACTTGTTTAAATGCACGAGTTTTAAGCCTACCGGTGCTTCGTCTTCGCCAAGGTCGCTGTGTTTTGTGTAAAGACGGGTGCGTAGCTCTTCAATAGATAAATCTAATAAGACTTGCGGATCTTCAGTCAAATTAAAGCAAATAATGGCGTTTTTATTGACTGGATGAAAGCTCATTGGTGCAATCCAGCTGGTGCAGCCTTGGCTTGCCGGAATTCGTGATGAAGTGTGCACCAGTGGTGTCATATTAAATACATCAACTAAATCTGCCAGTGCTTTTTTAGAGCGTAAGCTAAAGAAAAACTGATACAACTTAGGTTGTTTTTCTTTTATTAGTTTTGCCAACGCTATGGTTGCCGTTACATCACTTAAAGCATCGTGAGCAGCAGCGTGTTCAATGCCATTGGCAACGGTTAAGTGCTCGAGTTTAAAGCTTGGTGTACCGTCTTCTTTAAGCGGCCACTCAATGCCTTCTGGGCGCAGTGCATAACAGGCTCGCACTAAATCAATAATATCCCAGCGGCTATTATTGTTTTTGTATTCACGCTCGTATGGGTCATAAAAGTTACGGTATAAGCTGTAACGTGTGACTTCATCATCAAAGCGAATACTGTTATAGCCCGCTACACAGGTGTTAGGTTGGCTAAATTCAGCATGGATTTTTGCCATAAACTCAGCTTCAACTAAGCCTTTTTGCATCGCAATTTGCGGGGTAATACCTGTTATTAAACATGCTTCGGGGTGGGGTAAGTAATCAGCCGCCGGCTTACAATACTCAATTAACGGCTCACCAATAATATTTAAATCGAGATCGGTACGAATGCCAGCAAACTGACTTGGACGATCTTTTTGCGGGCTTGCGCCAAATGTTTCGTAGTCGTGCCAGTAAATTGTTGGTTGTTGTTGTTCTGGATATGCCATGCATTAAACCTTGCTAAGCGTCGAGCCGTTTTGAGTTATTTTCTGAATTGTCAGAATTATGGCATAGAGCCTAGCTAGTTTATAGAGTAAAACGTAATGTGGCTGTTTAGTGTAACTTTTATAAACACGAGCTGTATAAAAAATGGCCTTGCGGTTAATTTTTATGCTTATATAGTGAGGTGTCGTTAGTTTTTGAGCTGTTTTGTATTCTGTGGCTCGGTATTTGCTAACGAAAACTATCTTTAACAATGAAGGAACAAAAAAATGACTTTATCAGCTTTATTACTATCTACTTTAGCATTCGACGCAACTCCAGCTTCAAGCTTTGATACGACAAAATTACAAGGAACAGGTGGAATTGTTATTATTCGAGAAAAGAAAAAAGAAGAACAACAACTTAATGGTACAGGTGGAATTGTGATTGTAAGAGAGAAAAAGAAAGAAAATTAATAATCTAACGCCAATTTGGCTGGTTTTTTTCTTAATTACATCTTACCCTTATGACTTAGTGTAAGGGTAAGAGATGTTTGAATCTATTCAAAATTTATATAAAGAGTTAATGGTTGCCACTGAAAATCATCAAGTGATTTCTATGCAGGTGATTATTGCTGTTATGTATGTTTTAGCTTTTGCTATATCTTTGTTCCGTGCTATTGGAAATAGAGAAAGATTTAGTGACTTTTTATCAATAGCGACAGTGGTGACAAAATATGCGCTAACATCTTTATTGATGGAGTATGTATTAATTTTTATCGCTGAAAATCAAAGCATTGGAAATACTCAAAATATTTACCTTGTAGCTTGCCTAATAAACTTACTCAGTATTTATATTCTTTATCTCTTACATACAAAATTCAGTTTTAACTTTGGACTGCTATTTTTCTGTGTAATTAAGCTAACAGTAGTTCTCTCATTAGCTCACTTTATTCTTTGGTTTAAGTTTGTTGTGTTAGATATTCAAGCTGAACATGCCTACATACATTACATTTACAGCTTTATCGTACTGTATATCAGTTTTACCCTTGCTATCGTAATGTTATTTCCTGGACTACTTAAAACAAAATTAAAGCTTTTACTGAGCCCAAGCTGGCCATTTCATACAAAAATTTAACACGGATTATTCGAAATATATCAGTTCCACACTATTAATATTAATGCTTTTTCCTGATGTTTTGCGCACTAAGTTTGGGTGTATAGTAACATTTAGTTTACCGAGGGATCGTCATGCTTGAACTAATTTACATAGCCATTGTTGTATTAGCAGTTTTGCTAGCTGTAAGCACGTGGCTGATAGCACGCAAAAATATTTTTGAAGAACAAATCAGAAGCAAATCTGTTGAGGTGGTGTGGTGTACGCTACAGGCAGAGCAAGAAACGGATATCAACAAAGCCATAAAACTGTTTAATAGAGCGGAGGCTCTGAAAAACGAAATATGTAGCCTGATGGATAACAGTACAAGCCTTCAAAAGTTTCAGTGGGTAGAAGCAACTGATCTTAAAAACCAGCAATTAAAAGAGCTATCTTTAGGTGAGTTGCAGAAGTATTACGATGAACAAAATAATATTTCTGAGATCTACAACAAGCTCTATAAAGGAAAAAATTAAAAGCCAGATTATTTTATCTGGCTTTGTAGTTTTAGTTCATTTTTTATCTGTTTAACTTGAATATCAGCTAGCTGTTTGAGTTCATCTTGAGTTTGGTTTTCACCCTTGATTAACCCCGCTATTGACATTTTTTTGATACTTTTTAAAAGCCCATTATTAATTGCCTGCAACAATGGGCCTTCTAGTTTAATTAAATTATCTTTCTTACCACTTAGTAGATAATCAAAACTAACCTGAGCGTGTTTACTCGCTTTATCAATCACTTCATATGGGACAATAGCGCTTTGAATGCATTCTTTGCTATAGCCTTGAGTGAGAGCTAAAGCTTGCTCAAGCTCAGTGTTATTGGTTACTTGATATACTTCGCATAAGCGTTGAAAAATTGCACTTATATGTTGCTGCTCAGAATTTAACTCTTGATCGAACATGGCATATCCTTGCACATTATTTTCTACCAATAGTAAACGACTTTTTCTGAAACCGCATTCATAAAGTGCACGTTTATCAAATATTTAATGCCATATGGTGATACAAGCCAATACCAACTAATACATTAAATGGGAAAGTTATGCCCAAGGAGCAGAGCATAGCCAACCCAATGTCAGCCTCTGGGATGGCTGCTTTGATGGCTGCTGGTGCGGCAATATATGATGCACTTGCTACTAAGCTTGCCAAAATAACAACTGAACCAAGTTCCAGCTGTAAAAGGGTTCCGACACCGACTCCAATCGCGCCAAGAATACTAGGAGTAATAAGAGCAAAAAGTGCTAAGCGCCAGTGATGCCATGGGATAGGGCGTAGTGTTTGAGCTGCCATTAAGCCCATTTCAAGTAAAAACAAGGCCAGTACGACTTTGAAACTGTTGGTTAATAAACTGGTTACTTGACTACCTTGTTGAGTGCCATACATCATGCCGATTATTACGCCACCGACTAACAATATGACGCTTTTGTTTGTTAATGTTTCATGCCACAGTGCTTTAAGTGATAAATGTTTACTTGAGCCATTACCAAGGCTGCGAAATAGCAGCAGACCGACAATAATTGCTGGCAGTTCTAACATGACTAGATACAGTGTTACTTCAGCGCCAACATCTAAAGCATTTGACTCAGCATAAGCCAAAGCAACAGCAAATGTACCGGCACTTACTGAACCATAGTGTGCTGCTATACTTGAACTATTTGCTACTGATAAACCAAGCAATTTATTTAATATAGGATAAACAAGAAGAGGAATACCTGCACCGAGAAGCATCACCGCGCCCATTTCAGGCAGTAATTTCCAATGCAAGCTGCCGTGCAGTACCATGCCACCTTTTAAACCAATTGTTAGCATGAGCAGTAGGCTCAGCGTTTCGTAAGTTGCTTGTGGAATTTTAAGATCTGAGCGCAATAACCCTGCAGCTAGACCCAAAATAAAAAACATTACAACAATATCAGGCACTTTATTCTCCTTTGAATTTAAAATGTCGTCATTTTAATCAAAAAGAAGCATAGTAAATAATTAAATAAATGCTAGTATCTTATAGGTTTTTATCTATGGGTGGTGATTATGGATTTAAGACATATTTCTTTTCGGCTATTAGAAGTGTTTATGCAAGTTGTTAAAACTCGTTCGATCAGTGAAACAGCAAGGCAGTTACATTTAACACAGCCGACGGTTTCTCAACAAATTAAGCGCTTACAAGAAAGTATTAGTGAACCTTTAATTATTGTTAATCAGCAAAAAATTCATATTACTGAAGCGGGTTTCGCTCTTTATCAAACGTGCCTACAAGTATTTGGACAATTCGATGATTATCAAGATTATTTAGTTGAGCTTAGAGGAGGAGAGCGAGGGCGTTGCAAAATAGCCATTGTAAACACTGCACAATATATTTTACCTAAGTTACTGGGCCCATACAGTAATTTACATCCTCACGTAGAATTACCGCTGGAAATTGGTAATAGGGCAGAAGTACTTGCTCGATTTGAAAGGGGAGAAGATGACATTTATGTATTTAGTCACCCGCCGTCACTAGAACATGCAAAGGCTGGGCGGTTTTTGCAAAATCCACTTGTCTTTATTGCTCCTATGCATCATCCACTTGCTCAGCAACAGCAAGTGACTTTAAAAGAGTTAATGAAGGAGCGTTTTTTATTACGTGAACCAGGTTCTGCAACTAGAATGCTATTTGAGAGTGAGCTGCAAAGTCGTGGCTTAGTATTGAGTAATACAGTGCAAATGGCTAGTAACGAAGCGATTAGAGTCGCTGTAGGCTCTGGCATGGGGCTTGGTGTGGTATCACGCCATGTATTGCCAACAAACGATAGCTCTTTTTGCATCCTTGATGTAGTTGATGTTCAGCTTGCTAGTCACTGGTACTTCGTGGTGCGAACTGATCGTCATCTTTCTCATGCTGCTCGTAGCTTCTTAAAGTTCGCAGAGCTTAACCTTGAGCAATGTTTAGACAAAAACTGGGTCAATAATGAATTAAGTACATTGAATACAAGCTTAGCGTAAAGTATTTTTAAAAAGCCATAGTAACGACTTGATTTCTACCGTTTACTTTTGCTTTGTAAAGTCCTTTATCTGCTTGGGCAAGTAACTCGTTTATATTATTGCTTCCTGACTGATGGGTGATTATGCCCACGCTAATGGTTAATTTTATGCGTTGATCATTGAAAGTAAAATAGTCGTTATTGATGGCTAAGCGAATTCGTTCTGATAAGTTTTCACCCTGTAATTGGTTAGTGTTTGGAAGTATAACTGCAAATTCTTCTCCACCAATTCGAGCTACTAAGTCGTGTTCTCTAAGTTGTGATTTTATTTTATTTGCGACCCACTTTAATGCCTCATCCCCAGTTTCGTGGCCATACTTGTCGTTTACTCTTTTGAAAAAATCTATATCAATCATGACTGCGCATAATTCACTGAGGCTATTATTTGCTTGTTCCAAATAGTTATTGCTAATAGTTATAAAAGCTCGTCTATTGAGTAATCCAGTTAATGAATCTCGATTAGCAAGATCACTGAGTACTTGTTCTGATTCTAAAAACATGAGTAATGGCCAGATCATTGCTGTAAGTGTAGTGATGATGATATGGCTAATTAGAATAATGGCAAACACTTGTGATATGTCTGCCTTTATGTAGTTAAAGTGCTCCATCACTAAAAGACCAAATTGAACAAACATGATGGCGCTGTGAATGAAAAAGCATAGCTGCAAGAGCACCAAGTGGATAATTCGCTCAACATTTAGTCTACGTAAAGCATTCGCTGCGTAGAGAAAACTAAAGGCAAGAATTGCAGTCGTGACGAATTGATCAAAACCAAGTTGAAACATGGGAAATAATAGCATTGCAGTAGCTAGTAGAAGATATAAGCAACGTTTTAAGTAGTATTTTTCTCTATTGTTATAGGCATGAATACCTAAGACTGCAGCTAGTGGAGCGGCTATTATAAGTAAATTGGCTATAAAGTGTGTCAAAATTGGAAGGTCAATAAACACACGTGAGGTGGCTGTAATTTGGGCTAATACAAAAATCAGGCACGAACTTCCCCAATACAAATAGCTTTGTTGCTGTCTCAAAAAATACAGAGACAATAAGAAGGCACCAATAACCACATTCAGTAATACCGAAATGCTGATTATGGTGGGTAAGTCCACCATGAATATCCCTAATTCCACTTTACGACATAATTAATTATTATGTACCACGCTGATTAAATCAACTAATGATTTTTACTTAAAGCCTTAAACTCTCTAATGCTGGTTTAAGTTCTGGATAATGAAAACGATAATTATGTTTTAAAAGTTTATCAGGGATCACGAATTGTCCATGAAGTAATAAATCAGACATTTCGCCCATCATTAGCTTTAAAACCCAAGCAGGCATTCTTAGCATTGCTGGTCTTGAAATAACGGAACCCAACGTTTGACTAAACTCATTATTATCAACAGGGTTAGGCGCTGTTGCATTGATAGGGCCACAGATGTCTTGATGAGACAGTACAAATAAAATGAGCTGGATCATATCATCTATATGTATCCAAGACATGCCTTGCTTACCATGACCTATAGGGCCGCCAAGACCAAATTTGAATGCGGGTAACATTTTATCGAGCGCACCGCCATGTTTTGATAACACCACACCAGTTCTGAGTAGACACACTCGCGTTTTTTCCGATTCAGCTTTGGTTGCTGCGTGCTCCCAATCTCGGCATAGTACGTGGCTAAACTCGGGGTATATGTCATTAAAGCTTTCATCTATTTTGCAATCGCCTTGTCGACCATAAAAGCCAATCGCACTGCCAGAAATAAAAGTGTGCGGTGGTGAATTGCAGCGGTTGATTTTTTTTGTGATTTGTTGGGTCAGCTTAATACGACTGTCTAATAATTCTCGTTTTTGTGAATCACTCCAGCGCTTATTAACAATAGGCTCACCTGCTAGATTAATGATTGCGTCTACCTGTTCAAAATCGACCTCGTCTAATGACTTAACAGCCACAACTTGGTGAGTAAGCAAGACGGCTGCTTGGATAGGGTTACGAGTAAGAACCGTCACTTTATGATGGTTCAAAAGAAATGGGCACAAATGCTTGCCTATAAGACCTGTTCCACCCGTTAATAATATATGCATTGTGACACCTTAGAAGACAGTTGGTCTATTTTTTATACATAGTGATGATGATATTTGCAAACTATACGTAAAAAGTAGCTGAATCGATTAGTTTTTCATTCAAGCTTGACCATGAATACAATATGAGGCGTTGTGGCTTAATTTTGCGTTATACATTGCTTTATCTGCTAGGTTGATTAACGTTTTCCAATCGTCACTATGATCAGGAGCGAGAGCAACACCAATACTTAAATCGATGTCAAAAGTATGTTGTTCTATTTCAAAACAGACTTCAAAACTCTTTAATAAATGATTAAGCATAGGTTCTATATATTCAATCTTTGAGATGTTTTCTACGATGATGATAAATTCATCTCCACCATAACGGTAGATGGCGTCATCGGCTCGAAAAGTAGAGCTGATACGTTTTGCTGTTTCAATTAACACCTTGTCACCAATACTATGACCATAATTATCGTTTAATTGTTTGAATTTATTTATATCAATAAAAATTAGTGCCAGTTTGTTGTCTACTGAACAAGTATTAATGGCCTGGCGTAAATGGGGTTCTAGGTCTGAGCGGTTTAGAGCACCTGTTAAATGGTCGTGTTTTGCTTGAAAATTTAATCTTTTAGTTCGCTTATGGATGATATTGCTCATACGTTGAAATCGTTTAAGGAGGTGACCTATTTCATCATGCCTGTAAACAATACTTACGTTAGGTTTATCTCCTTTTTCTAATTGTTCAGTAATATGCAGTAATTGCTTTAACGGAATGAAGAGTTTTTTATTAATAAAAACTGCTGAAAAAACGCATAATAAAATAAGCAGTGGAATTTGAATTGAAATTAGATACGTTAACAACAAACTGTGTTGTTGAAAATCTGACATCTCTATATCTAACTTTTCACGTTGTATATTTTGAAATTCAGAAATTAATTTGCGAATTTGCTCCATGTATTCTTTCCCTTCGTTGCTTTGTACAACCTCCATTGCTGCTTGGATTGCAGAGGGACTGTTTTGCATCACTAAATTAATAGTTAAATCTAACTCGTCAAATTTTTTATTTATTAAAACATCAAGTTGAGATAGTTTTTCTTGCTGCTCTCGCTGATGTATTGTAATTTTAGTCAGGGTTAAAAAGTGTGTTTTTGCTTTTTTTATACCGTCGTAGTAGGGCGTTAAATAAGATGTATTTTGTGTAAGAAGATAACCACGCTGGCCTGTTTCGGCATGAACTATTTGGGTGTAAAGTTTTTCTGATTCGTCAATTATTTCGTGTGTATGATCAACTGCCTCGTGCTTTTGCCTGCCTTCTTTATCTAAAAGCATAACTAAAACAGTGTTAGTGGTAACCAATAAAAGCAATAGTATTAGTAAAGCTAAAAACTGGGTTCTAAGCGACATAGAAAAACCAACGACAAGAAAGTTATATTTTTTAAGTATAAAGTATTGTTTAAGATGCGGACTTTTACCAATTTATAATAAAAACAAAGGCTACTAATAATGTTTTTGGGTTGCTAAATGTTATTATCTTAGTTCTATATTCTAAGTTTTAAAGTGTGTAATAGCTATTTTACTGGTATGCTAAAAACTTAAAAATCGCAGCTTAAAAATGACAAGGAGTGACTGTGAACTTTCTGCGCCAATTTCACGATATTGTATCGAATCAGCAAACTAATTTTGATGATAAAGTGGCGCAATTGCTGCATTTTGGCTTAGCGATATTCAATCTTGATTTTGCAATTGTGAGTCGTGTTGAAGAACAAGTATATACAGTTATTCACGTGGTTTCTCCAAACGATGCGATCCCTGTTGGGTCTCAGTTTGATGTAGCAGGAACCTATTGTTCACACACATTAGCTGCAGACAAAGCATTATCATTTAACCATGCGTCACAGAGCTACATAGCTGAACACCCTTGTTACAAGAACTTCCAATTAGAATCTTATATTGGTGCGCCTATCCACATTGGTAAAAGGGTGTTTGGTACGGTTAACTTTTCAGCGGCACAATCTACAGCACCATTCACAGAAGAGGCGCATGATTATGTTGAACTTTTTGCTCAATGGTTGGGCAATGAGTTTGCTCGTAATCTATCATCAGAAAAATTAATTAAAAAGAACTCTATGCTTGCACAAGTTGAAGAGGTGGCAAAAATTGGCTCTTGGGAGCTAGATTTAATCACCAATCATCTTTACTGGAGTAAGCAAACTAAAGTTATTCATGAAGTCCCTGAAGATTTCAAGCCCGATCTCGAGAATGCTATTCAATTTTACAAACAAGGCGAAAGCCGCCAAGCCATTGAAAAAGTTGTCAAAGAAGCTATTGAGCAAGGTAAAGATTGGAATATTGAAATTGAATTGATAACAGCTAAAGGCAACCCTATATGGGTATCAACAGTCGGAAAAGCTGAATTTGAAGAGGGGGCTTGTGTTCGGATAATTGGTACTTTTCAAGATGTTACTAAGTCGGTACTGCTACGTGAAGAGCTTAAAAAACAAAAAGCTGATGCAGAACGTACACTTGAAGATAGAAGCATTTTGCTTGCCAAAATAAGCCATGAACTTCGTACTCCGCTCAATGGTATTACAGGCATGTTAACGACTTTGTTGTATGAAAAATCAGAGCAAAAGCGTGAAGAGAAACTCAAAATAGCGTTGCGTAGTGCAGATATTTTGCTGAATATTATTAATGAAGTGTTGGATTTTTCAAAAATTAATCACGGCGAACTTAAGCTTGAACCTAGTCACTTCTTATTGAAAACCATTTTTGTTGATATTGTTTCTTTGTATTCTCCTTTGTATCAACAAAGTAACCTTAGCTTTGATGCGACGATTGATATCAGTGATGAGTGTTGGACCTTCAGTGACAATACTCGTATTACACAAATAGTCTCGAACTTGTTGAGTAATGCACTTAAGTTTACTGAGCAAGGTGAGGTAACGTTAACTGCCAGTTCTAAAGAGCTCAATGATAAAGTGTTTCTGTCTTTTAAGGTCACTGACTCAGGGATTGGCATGACTGAGAACTTTATGAAATCGCTATTTTCACCCTTTACACAAGAGATAAGTAAAGATAGAAAAAAAGGCGGTACAGGGCTTGGCCTAGCAATAGTTAAAGAGCTAATTGATTATATGGGCGGCACAGTTGAGGTGAACAGCGAACATAGAAAAGGCAGTTGTTTTGAAATTAAACTTCCTCTAGAAAAAGGTCAACCTCAAAGCCATCAACAACAAGATGTAAGTAATATTGATTTTACAACTCTTCCTCTCGCTATTTTGGTCGTTGATGATAATCAGATTAACCGGTTAGTCTTGAAAGCCCATTTAGAAAAATTAGGCTTAACTGCAGACTTTGCATGTGATGGCGTCGATGCGATCAATAAATGCAAACAAAACAACTACAATTTGATATTTATGGATTGCGTAATGCCTGAACTTGACGGTTTAGAAGCAACACGTTATCTGAGAGCTAATGGTATTTGTCCTGAAAATAAAACGTTTATAATTGCATTAACTGCGAATACTTCTGCAGATGATAAAGCCGCCTGTAAAAAAGCGGGGATGGATTTGTTTGTATCAAAGCCTGTTAAAAATACGGCAATTGAACAATCCATTATTGCAGCAAAAGGACATTTAGCGCTTTAAACATAAGGTTTAAAGCAATTTTATACTTATATCCCTAACCCTAACAATACATTGCGATTGCCTAAGTTTAGGCTATCTTCAAATTTAACCTATACTTAATGTATATAAAAATTTGGGGTAATGTAATGAATCATGCTCAAAATCGTCGGCGCTTTTTGAAAACTCTTAGCGTAGGTGCTGCGGTATCAACGTTGGCGTTTAAAGCCCCCTATGTTTTTGCTAAAAAGCAAATCACTTTGCGCGTTATGGGGACGCATGTCACATTACAAGAAGAGCTCAGACAACGCGCAATGCGTGAGTTAGGCATTAATGTTGAGTTTACCCCAATGGGCAGTGCTGCTGTACTACAAAAAGCAGCTGCAAACCCAAATTCATTCGATCTCTATGAGCAATGGTCTGATTCAATCAACATACTCTGGCAAGCGGGTGCAATACAGCCATTAGATATTGATAGGTTAAACTATTGGCAAGAAATTAACCCTTTGACTAAAACAGGCAAGATTACACCTGAAGCAAGCATAGGAGCCGGAGATTCACCTAACAAGTTACTTTATGTTCAAGCCGATGGCTCCTTGGGAACTACACCTACAAAGCAAATTAGTTTTATGCCTTATGTCCATAATGTTGATTCATTTGGCTACAACACTAATTTTATAGAACAAGGAATTCCTTATGAAACAGAGTCATGGGCTTGGTTACTTGATGAAAAAAACAAAGGTAAAGTGGCTTTAGTGAATGCTCCCACTATTGGAATCTTTGATGCAGCTTTAGCAGCTCAAGGCAAAGGACTGATGCGTTTCAACGATATTGGCAATATGAGTATTTCTGAAATAGATCAGCTATTTGCAATTCTACTCGAGAAAAAAAGGCAAGGTCATTTCGCTGGCTTTTGGACGTCTGTTCCGCAGTCTGTAGATTTCATGAAAATGAAACGGGTCAATATTCAAAGTATGTTTTCTCCAGGTGTAAGTGCATGTAAAGGACAGGGGATACCCGTTGTTTATGCTTCTCCCAAAGAAGGGTACCGTGCATGGCATGGGGTTATGTGCTTATCTTCTAATACACAAGGACATGTAAAAGATGCGGCATATGAGTATATGAATTGGTGGTTATCTGGCTATCCAGGAGCATTTATTGCGCGCCAAGGTTATTATATTTCTAACCCCGATCGCAGTCAGCCGCTTATGTCAAAGCCGGAATGGGATTATTGGTATGAAGGAAAAGCTGCATCAATAGACCTGCAAGGTACAGATGGAAAAGTGTCGGTTAAAGCGGGCCAGATGCGAGATGGTGGCAGTTATATAAAGCGTTTTTCGAATATTGCCGTTTGGAATACAGTAATGCCTAATTATGATTACAGCTTAGATAAGTGGTATGAGCTATTAAACTCATAGGGAATTAAATTGATTAATATCATTTCTAAGTCACTGGCAGCTAAAGTATTACTTGCATTAATGCTGGTGATATTAGTCATGGGAATAAGCTTTGTTGTGATGAACAAGCGCCTCAAAACAATTGAAGTGTCTTTCAATGATATTAGCCGTATAAGCAATTATGCAGTCAGCATCTTAAGCATAAACAAAGATATTGTTGAAATGCAAAGAGATATTTCTGTCTATGGCTCGTCTGGAAGTGAAGCTGTTTTTAGTAAAATCATAGAGAATTTCGACAGTGTAAAAAGCCGTTTAAATGAAGTTAACTTGAAATCAGATGAGAGTGATAGCCAAGTATATTTAGACTCTATGTCTGAGTTAATCGACAGATATAGTGATAATTTAGCTGTCCTCACGAAGCGATATGAAATTAGATCAGAGCTCATCGAAGTTGAACTTCCGAGCATTTATTTTGAGGCCGTTACTCATCTTGAAAACCTAAAGAAGCTAGCTGTTTCTAATGAACAAATGTTGATCATCGCGGAAAGCCTCAATATGTGGCATGTGCTACATCGTGATGCCTATCAATTTTTAACTAAAAAAGACTATACAAAACGAACTGCCGTTAATAATGCTTTGCAAGTGTTATCTGGGCTTAATAATGATCTAGCTATGACACAACAAGACGATGTTCAGAGTGAAATTTTAAGAACAGCGACATTAGCGAGCACTTATCAGAACGCTTTTTCAAAAGCTATTCAGGCCAATCGCAACTACTTTAGTTTGGTAAATGTTGTAATGGCGGGGGATGCAATCGAGTTTAGTACACTAGCAAATAAGTTAAGAGAGAATTCTTTAGCCCATTTAAATCAGATCAAAAAAGACGCGGAAATCACAGTTTCTAAAACCGAAAAAATATTAAAAGCACTGGCGGCTGTCGTGTTTATTTATGTGTTAGCGCTTGCCGCTTTTTTTCATCTACAAATATCTCAAGCCATCAAGAGGCTCACTGTCAGTTTTCAACGCTTTTTAGAAGGGGATTTATCGGCACCAATCCATGATTTAAATCGTAAAGATGAAATTGGAGTTCTTGCAAGCGCAGCAGATAGCTTTCGTATTTTAAGTCGTGATCTTTCTGAAGCAAAAAAAGTTGCAGAGCACACGACAAAAGTAAAATCAGAGTTTCTCGCCAATATGAGTCATGAAATAAGAACTCCTATGAATGGTATTTTAGGAATGGCTCGACAATTGAGTAGAACAACACTCACTACAGAACAGGCAAAGATGCTTGCTATTATTCAGTCTTCTGGTTCGAGTTTATTAGTGATTATTAATGATATTTTGGATTTAAGTAAAATAGAGGCTTCTAAAATTGAGCTAGAATCTCAACCAATTAAGTTAAGCAGTATGTTAGATGAACTCCAGCATTTATTTTTAGAACAAGCACATAGCAAGAATATTCAATTTAATATTGAAACAAGCCCTGATGGCAAAGAGGCCATCTTCTTAGGAGATGAAACGCGTTTGAAACAAGTACTAATTAATTTACTTGGTAACGCAATTAAATTTACAGAGCGGGGTAATGTGACGTTGAGTGTTGAAATTGCTCAACGTAATGATGAATTTAGCTTAACGTTTAACGTAATAGATACTGGGATTGGTATAGTCAAAGAGCACATGAGTAATTTATTTGAAGCCTTTTCACAAGCTGATGCCTCAATTACACGTCGCTTTGGTGGTACAGGGTTAGGTTTGGCTATTTCGAGTAAGTTACTCAATTTGATGGGCACAACTTTACATGTTGAAAGTGAAGCTGGTGCTGGTTCACGTTTTTATTTTCAGATGGTAGCAAAACAGAGCTTTAAGCATGCTGATATAAAAGAGGTAACGCTGATGAAATTTCCAGATGAGTCTTTTGATTTCTCAAGACTAAATGTTCTGATTGTTGAAGACAATGAAATCAATCAAGTCGTTATCGAAGCGATGCTAAATGAATTTAATATTAGCTCAATAAAAATAGCAAATGATGGTGAACAAGCCATATTACAATGTGAGAAACAGTTATTTGATATTATTTTCATGGACATGCAAATGCCTGTTTTAGATGGCCCTCAGGCAACAATAAAAATACGCGAGAAAGAAGCCTTTAAATCAACACCTATCATTGCATTGACAGCTAATGTATTAAGTGCAGATAAGCAGCGCTGTTTCGATGCTGGGATGAATGATTTCATTGCTAAACCAATAAAGTATGAATCTCTAAAAGAGGTATTGTTAAAGTGGTGCACACCAGCAGATGACAGCCAAGAGGAGCATTATACCTGCTCAAAGTGAGCCTATGTGTATACAGTAAAATACGAATGTATTGTTTTCGATTTGTTTGTGCTTTTATATAAATTAAGTTGCAGAGTACAACAACAATAATCCCAAGCTAATCATTTCAACTCGTATAAAAAGTCCGTATAATCCACGCCGAACTTTTTACTATGAAACATGGCTTAGCAAAGCCTGTATGAGCAGAGCAAATGAATCAAACTGATACTAGAAAAGAAACTCTTGAATTTAATAAACTTCAAAAGCGTCTAAGAAGGCATGTTGGTAACGCGATTACTGATTACAACATGATTGAAGACGGCGATGTTGTTATGGCGTGTATCAGTGGTGGTAAAGATTCTTTTGCGATGCTAGATATTTTGCTTAATTTACAAAAAGCAGCGCCAATTAAATTTGAAGTGATTGCGGTAAACCTTGATCAGAAGCAGCCAGGCTTTCCTGAACACATTTTGCCTGATTACTTTGAAACGCTAAATATCCCGTATTACATCGTTGATAAAGATACCTACTCAGTAGTAAAGGAAAAAGTACCAGAAGGTAAGACGACGTGTGGTCTGTGTTCACGACTTCGTCGCGGCACACTTTATTCATTCGCAGAAAAAATTGGCGCGACAAAACTAGCACTTGGTCATCACATGGATGACATTGTTGAGACAATGTTCTTAAATATGTTCCATGGTTCACGATTAAAAGCAATGCCACCAAAATTACGCTCTGATGATGAACGTAACGTAGTCATTCGTCCGTTGTCATATTGCCGTGAGAAAGATTTAATTAAATACGCAGAGCATAAAGATTTCCCGATTATTCCTTGTAACTTGTGTGGCTCACAAGAAAACCTTCAGCGTCAATCAATTAAAGCCATGCTGACAGAGTGGGATAAGAAAACTCCGGGTCGTGTTGAGAGTATCTTTAAGTCTTTACAGAATGTTAGCCCAAGTCAGCTTGCAGACAGAAACTTATTTGATTTTGAAAACTTACCACTTGATAGAGAAGGCAATCGTGAAAGCTATGACTTTAGCGAGGCGGTAGTCTCTTCGACAAACATTGATGAATCATTATTTATTGATGTAACAAACATATAATACCATATATGGACTATCTCCGATTGCAAGACAGTAATTGATAGAATTTCAAAGTTCATTGCTGCCATATATTCGGCTTT